>JAGSHI010000035.1 GCA_023954635.1 Bacteriovoracaceae bacterium | reverse complement strand
GTGGAAAAATTCTGGCTGAAGATAATACATCCCTTCCAACCCAAACAGCTTCCTCTATAAGATCTTCTTTACTGACTGTGGACTTAATCAGGTCTTGAATATCATTTTCCATCATTCCATAAAGATCGAGATCAAAACCAATTGATTTTCCAACACCATCTAGAGTCATTAAAGCTCTAAAAACAACAAACCAATCTCTGGGGAGGAAAATTTGATGTTTCTTCAATGTATCGAGAATGACTTGTAATAATTTCGTAAAATCCATTTGAGAAACTGTCAGTCCTATAAAAGGAGAGAGAGCATCTCTAACATCAGCAATCAGGCTTTCGACATCTGGAATCTTATCGTACTCAGCAACATCTAAAAATTCATAGACAAGATTTTCATAGTTAAAAGTAAGAAGTGCATAAATAATGGCGATAAAATTAGAGCGTCCTTTCTTACCCAATGTTCCCATTAGTCCGAAATCAATAATTCCAATTTGCCCATTATCTAAATAGAAAAAGTTCCCACCGTGGAGATCCGCATGAAAAAAACCATCTTGTAGAAATGTACGCATAAAAACTTGTACGCCTTTATCTAACTTCGGTTTTAAGTCCTCAAGGTGAGGTTCAATTCCCTTTTGATCTGAAAAAGGTGTTCCCTTAAGTCGCTCCATAACTAAAATATTTTCAGTCGTTAATTCTGGGTAACTAAAAGGTAAATAGAAAGTTTCATCCAAGTCGTGCTTTTTAAGGTTTGAACGAAGTCGGTTACAGTTCAAGGCCTCAACATTGAAGTTCAGTTCATTTTGTAAACTAATTCCAAAATCATGAATAATTCTTGAGAGACCAAGAAACTTTATCTCTTCCGAAACTTTTTCAATTTGGCCAGATAGAAAGAGAAGTATCTGAAAGTCCGTCTCGATCATTCGATCGATGCCAGGTCTTTTCACTTTGATAACAACATCAGTTCCATCTAATAAAATCGCCTTATAAACAACTCCAATAGAAGCAGTCCCAAGTGGTTCAGGGTCAATCTCTTTAAAGACTTCTCCAATAGGCTTACCTAAATTTGTTTCAATTAAAGGTTTCACAACTTCAAGAGGGATTGGTTTTACTTTATCTCGAAGAATCTTCATTTCATTTATGAAAGATTCATCAAAAATATCTTCCCTACTACTAAGTAGTTGCCCAAACTTAATAAAGGCCGGTCCGAGCTCTTGGAAAACCAGCCGAAGCCTGTAACCGATTACTCCTTGCCAATCTTTATCAGATCGCTTTTCTAATTCTTCTTGGATTTTTGTTTTTCCTTTCGGAAGAACAAAGCCTGGAATTTTAGAACCAATTCCAAGACCAATAAACTCATCAAATCCATGTCGACCAAAAATAGTCGCAATTTCCCTAAGCCTTCCGACATTGCGGATGGTTTTAGTGATTCCAATTCCTGTTTTAATGAGGTCCATTAACTTTCCTAAATTTTCTACTTACCTTAATAATAACGGGAGGATATATTGAAAGGAACGGGCGGTCATTGATGCCTAGGTGAATTAAGGTACAATTTTAAACTGTATGAAAAATATTATCCTTAGTGTTTTAGTATTCTTTTCTCTTTTGAGACCATTGATGGCGGCCGAGACCTGCTCTAGGGTTGCCATTGTTAACTTCCAAGAAGTTCTTGTCGACACAAACTCGACTCAAAAAGGTGAAGGTTTACGTTTCCATATTGAAAAAGATGCCACTGCAGTTAGCTACCTCGATAAGTATCAAGAGGGTTCCAAAATCAAATGGCATAACGCCATTCTTGGAACAACAGGTACTACTTTAATACTAAGTGCTCTTATTTCAAATGCTTCCGACAATAATAAGCAATCCCTTCTCATTGGCGGCGCGTCGATGATTCTCGTTAATTTCCTTGTGGCCAGAACTTTAGAGATCACAAATGAGTCAAATCTATTGAAAGCAGTAGAGGAATATAATAAAAGAAATCTTCCGAGAATTTACTTCGGGCCTGGAAATGATGGGTCGAGAGACCCCTCCAACCGAAGTCCATATGTCAAATTAGAAAAGGGTTGGAGTTTTTAAATGACAGAGGAAAAGCAAACAGAACTTTCATGCTATAACTGTGAAAAAAACTTGGGTTTAAACCCAGGACAAAAAATCCACCGTAGTGAGGAATGTCCACATTGCTATGCAAACCTTCATAGTTGTAAAATGTGTGAGTTCTACGATACCAGTGCATACAACGAGTGTCGTGAAACACAGGCCGATAGAATACTTGAAAAAGAGAATGCAAATTTCTGTGACTACTTTGTTCTTAGAGGAAGTGGTTCAGGTGGAGGAAACTCCAAAGAAGATATTCTCTCAGCGGCCAATTCGTTATTTAAAAGTTAGGAGTTTAAAATGAAAGAGCCCATCACCAGACAAGGTATGGAAAAATTAGAAGCTGAACTTTCAAATCTTATTAAGGTTGAAAGAGAAGATATAAAAGTTGTTATTGCAGAAGCTCGTGCCCTTGGAGACCTAAAGGAAAATGCGGAATATCATTCAGCAAAAGAAAAACAATCCCTTATTGAGGGACGAATTGGCCAATTACAAAGCATTGTTGCAAATTCAAATATCATTGATGTTTCAACAGTTCAAAGTGATAAAATTGTCTTTGGAGCAACAGTCACTCTTCTCGACGTAGAAAAAGATACTAGTGTTACTTATACAATTGTTGGAACAGAAGAATCTGATAAGTCCAAAGGTAAGATAAGTTACACTAGCCCTCTAGGGAAAGCACTTATCGGAAAAGAAGAGGGTGATGAAGTTATTGTAAAAGCTCCAAAGGGCGACATCGAATACGAAGTTGAATCCTTTGAATTTAAAGATGAATGAAGAACTTCAAAAACAAATAATTGATTTAAAAAATTTTAGGGCAAGCAAGTCTCTTACCAAACTCAATCAAGCTGGAGTTGAACGCGTAGAGGATCTTTTTTGGATTCTACCACTGCATTTTCAAAAGACTCCCGAAGTTTCTTTATTTGAATCTGGAAACATTAATGAACTTTTTATGGGGATTGGTAAAATTATCGATTTCAACTCATACCCAAACAGAAAAGTCAGAGGAAAGGGTGGAACCCTACTTCAAAACATAACTGCTACAGTTAAAGATTTTTACTCTGAAAGCTATATGACTTTAAAGTGGTTTAATACCTACCCCTCGCAAGCAAGCAAGTTACAAAAAGCGACATTTATTCAGTTTGAAGGTGTTCTTCAAAATTTTCGAGGAACTTTACAGGTTTTAAACCCTAAGTTTGATGAGCTCTTAGAGGAAACAATCCCTCTGGAGATTGGCCCCTCTAGTGAAAACCCAGGGATCAAAATACAGTACCCTACAATCAATGGAGTCGATTCTAGAAATATTCAACGAATAATCTCGAAGCTCCCCTCTGAAATTTGGGATGTTGAAGAATATATTCCAGACAAAATTCTTGAAGAAAGAAAACTACTCTCACTAAAGGCTTCTCTCAAAGTTTTACACGGTCTTTGCCCCGAAGCTCTCAGTCCAGAAGAAAGACAAAAAGCAAAAAACAGACTTGTTTACGAAGAGTTTCTACGAGAGCAAGTTAAAATACTAGCAAGACGAAATGTAGTAAAAGAGTCTAATGCTCCCATTATCAAGATTTCAAAAGATTCATTGAGTTCTTATATTAGTCACTTCCCCTATGAGTTAACTATTGATCAATCTCAGTCTATTGAAGATATAAAGAAGGACTTTACTTCGACTCAACCAATGATGCGAATGATTCAAGGTGATGTTGGCTGTGGAAAGACAACCGTTGCTGCTATCGCGGCCATGGGGGTTCTCGAAAGCGGTTATCAAGTTGCTTTTATGTGTCCAACGGAATCGTTAGCCTTACAACATTTCGAAAGCCTGGCACAAATAATGACCTCGCTAGGATATAAAACAGAGTTATTAACAGGAAGTCTTACTCCCAAAGAAAAATTAAATATTCAAGAGAATTTAAAGAATGGATCTATCGATTTTATCATAGGGACTCATGCACTCTTTCAAGATAGTGTAAATTTTAAAAAGCTAGGGCTTGCAATTATCGATGAGCAACATAAATTTGGCGTCGACCAAAGGTTGAAACTTGTTAATAAAGGTACTGGTACACATTGCCTAACAATGACGGCCACACCTATTCCCAGAAGTTTAAGTTTAACTCAATATGGGGATCTTGATCTCTCAATAATCAAAACGATGCCCTTAGGGAGAAAAGGGATAAAAACGAGAATTGTGAATCCAGAAAACTTTGAAAACTTTTTAACATTTGTGAATACTCGAATTAGCATGAAAGAACAGGTTTATATCGTTGTCCCCGCTATAACTGATAACCCTGACATGGACATGGTTAACCTAGAAAGCGTTCATGCCAAATTTCTTGAGATTTTTCCGAACCATAGAATCCTCGCTCTTCATGGCCAACTTAATAATGAAGACAAAATTGATGCTTTTCAAAAATTTACAAATCATGAGGTCGACATACTCATCTCAACTTCAGTCATAGAAGTCGGAATAAATGTCCCAAACTCTACAGTTATGGCGGTAATGAACCCAGATAGATTTGGCTTAAGTAGTCTTCACCAACTGAGAGGAAGAGTTGGTCGGGGTGAAAAACCTGGATTTTGTTTTTTAGTAAATGATAAGAAGATATCTAAAGATTCATCCTCTCGTTTAGAGATTATGGAAAAAACAAATGATGGGTTTGTTATAGCAGAAGAAGATTTAAAGAATAGAGGCCAAGGAAATATCTTCGGAAAAGAGCAATCTGGTAGCGAGGAGTTTCGAAAAGTTGCAAATATAGTCGAGCATCAAAAAGTTCTTTTCGCTGTTAAAGAAGATATTGAGAAGTTTAAATCTGAAAATACCGATATCATTGAGTATTTGACAAAAATCGTATGCGAAGACCAAAGAGTTTTTTCCACTATCTGATCTCCTTCATAAATAATGTTAAAATTTAGAAATGATCAATATAAAGATATTAGAAACACCTGATTTAGATTATAAAGATTTCGACTATAAAAACTATTATGATGTTTTAGTTGTCGGTAGGTCGAGAAGGTCTGATCTAGTCATTGAAGACCCAACGATAGCTCCGTTGCATTTCAAGTTGTTCATAGATAATGACAATCTACTCATTACAACTTTATCTGAAGATAAAATGCATATAAACGGAAAGAAGTTTAAAGGTACGAAAAAACTTGTCCCAGGGGACACGATAAAGTTTAAAGAAAACACAATTGAAATCGTAGCATATGAAAAATTAAGTTTTAATTCTTTGAAACTTGAAGAGCTCTATGAGAATGCTCTCAATGAAAGTCCTAAGCTTGAGGGAATTATATCTCTTCTTGAAAGAGAACTTCTCTATTTGGAAAGTAAACAAAATGTTCAAAAATAATTATCCCAATTATTATTACACCGAAGACAATATTAGAATCTTCCACACAACAAACTTTAAGCCGGAAGAGTTTAACCCAAAGGAAACTCTCCTTGTCTTTAATTACGGACTGGTTTGCAACAATGCTCATTGGAAAGATCAGCTTAAATACTTTGATGAACTTGAGTATCAGATATTAACTCACGACTATCGCTGCCATTATAGCTCATCTGGCTCTAGTGAAGATGTTGAATCTATTAATTTTAAGTCTATCGCTTCAGATGTGAAGCAGCTTGTATCTCAGTACTCACCAGAAAATATCATTATGATTGGCCATAGTATGGGAGTAAATGTGACTCTCGAATTTGCGAAGAATTATCCTAAACTAACCTCTTCTATTGTTTTGATCTCAGGAACTGTAATTCCACCGCAAGATATTATGTTCGACAGCAACATAGTCGATCTCGTTAGCCCTTACATTGAGCTTTTTACAAAAAAATTCCCAAAACTCTATAAGAAAATATGGAAAACATCTTATATGAATCCCCTGGCAAGGATTGTTGTTCATCAAGGTGGATTTAATGTAGCAAAAGTTCCCGAAGAGTTTATCCAAATTTACATGAAAAGGATTGGAGAGCTTCCTTCTGATATCTTTTTAAAATTATTAAAAGAGATGCATGATCACGACATTATCAATCATCTTGAAAGTATTAAAGTTCCCACTTTAATTGTTGGAGGTGATAAAGATAAGATCATCCCTAATCATGTCCAAAGTATTCTTCAGAAATATTTACCAGAGTCTGAATTATATATTGTTAAAGACGGAAGTCATGTGCCTCAAGCAGATTTCCCAGACAGCATCAACCACCGCGTTCTGAGATTTATCCAAAAGCACTTAGTCTAAAGAAATATTTTTATGCTTTAACAAGGCCCAAAAAACTCTCTTCATTGCTGACTTAACTTGAGATTTTTTATATTCATCGTGAGAGGCTTCACCTTCAGTGTTCACCAAGTTTGCTTCTTTATCCATAATCTGAACTTCAAATGGGTAAAAAAATCTAACATCTCTAGAAATAAGAGAGATATCCATATCTAAAATCTTTTTTGCTAAAGCATTATCCTCGCCCATTTCTGAAGCAAGTTTACGAACACCTTTAAATTCTTTTAGGAAAGGATTTTTATATTTTATCAATTGTCGACAAGTAAACTGAATCGCCTGATAGTTAGAAAGTGAGTGTTGATTTCTCTCATCTTCTTTTTGATAAACTTGGCAGTCCATAACTTCACGATTGATGGCCTCTAAAAATCCCTCTTCATCCAGGTTATTTCTTAAGGCCATTTTGATAAGGCCCTGATGCTTGTCTTTAAATTTCTCAAGATCAATCATCGTATTGATAGATCGACTTGGTTTTATATTATGTGGAATAACAACATTATTTTCGATAAGAATTCTAATTGCTCTAAGTGTATCAACTCGACTCTCTGTTACGAGCCTAACTCCAACTCTATCAAATAATTCTTCAGCTACGTTTTCTGCTTTATGTAACAATTTGATAATTACACTTTCCCGTGACTTTTTAGATTTCGTAATGAAGTCCAATAAAGGAACCGCTTCATCTGAATTTTTCGGTCCAAGATGTAACTTGTCGTTATCATCCCTCCAGATTAGTTTATAAAATCTATCGAAGATCTGTTGTTGAATAACATGGAAATAGTTTGATCTTAAATCTTTATCAGTATGTAAGATTGTGTGCATTACTTTTAAAACAATCTCTGCCCACAACCTTTCTTCATGTGGTTTGTCTGAACCACCTGTGGCCATAACAAAGAGATCTGCAATATCAGTAATCATAAAGATAGAATTTGGTATCTTTAGATCCAAACCTTCTGGATTACCCTCTTTTAAGAAATATCTTTTAATAAATTGAATGGCCTCTTGAAAATTCCCAAATAACTCCGCTCGAATGATCGGGTCTTCGGGTTCAAGCCCATAGCCTGACAGAAATTTATAGACCTGTTCTTGGTTGACCATCGGCCCAACAAAAAACTTTGAATCAAGCGCACTCCTGCCCCCAACAATAACGTCGATTAATTCCCAATCAAGTAAATATTTGGACAAATAAGCGGGTCTTTCCATAAACTAATACTTGGTATTAAAGCCTAATACATGAGAAGTCTATGACCGAATCAAAAAAGCCATCACTCAAAGACCCTGAAATCATATTCCTGAGCTTTTTTGGCGTCGGTTTTGTCCCTAAGGCACCGGGAACATTTGGAACCTTGGCAACTCTCCCTTTTCTCTACGCGCTGGGTCTAGTGAAGCCCCCTATTATTCTTTTTATACCTCTCCTTATAATCGCCACTATAGTTTCCTGCTTCATTGCCAATGTCGTTCAAGAAAAACTCTCCCTCCATGACCCCCAATGGATTGTGATGGACGAAGTTCTTGGGATGTCCACGGCCTGGATTTTTATTCAGAAGTTTGATTTACTTCATTTATTTATCCTTTTTGTTCTTTTTAGGTTTTTCGATATTATTAAATTTTGGCCAGCCAGTTATTTCGACAAAGAGATGAAACACGGTGCTGGAACTATTCTCGACGATATTGTCTCAGGGGTATTTGCTGGATGCAGCTATCTCGCGATAAATTATTTTTTATAATTTTAAACTTACGCTTGACTTACGCACAACTTACGCTAACATTGGAATATAACTTTTGATGGCGTATTCAAAAATTTAAAACTTTTTTAAATGAAAAAATAAAAACTTCAGTAACTTATGAAGAAGGCAGCGCTCGGCGTTAATGAAATGGGAGCTGTCAATAATGTCCGTGCGTGCTAGTCTTGATTAGCACACACATAAACAATTTTCACAACACCAAGGAGACATAACTATGGCGTCAACTTCAACAAGTAAAAATTCAAGTGACAACAAAACAAAGGCCCTCGACCTTGCACTTTCAACGATAGAAAAGCAATTTGGTAAAGGCGCTATCATGAAACTTGATGGCGAAAGTAGTAAAGAAAAAATTCCTGCCTACTCTACAGGTTGCCTCGGACTTGATTTAGGTCTTGGTATCGGTGGTATTCCAAGAGGAAGAATTATTGAAGTTTACGGTCCAGAATCTTCAGGGAAAACGACTCTTACTCTCCACATAGCAGCTGAATGTCAAAAGGCCGGTGGAACTGTTGCTTTTATCGATGCAGAACATGCACTAGATACAGCTTACGCATCAAATCTTGGTGTAGATATTCCAAATACACTTATTTCACAACCAGACAGTGGTGAGCAGGCCCTAGAAATTACAGATATGCTTGTTCGTTCGGGAGCTGTTGACCTTTTAATTGTCGATTCTGTTGCGGCACTAACTCCAAGAGCTGAACTTGAAGGTGATATGGGTGATTCTCATATGGGTCTTCAAGCGAGACTAATGTCTCAGGCCCTAAGAAAGCTTACAGGTTCGATTAGTCGTTCTAACTGTACTGTGATTTTCATTAATCAACTTAGAATGAAAATTGGTGTGATGTTTGGAAATCCAGAAACAACAACTGGTGGTAATGCTCTTAAGTTCTATTCTTCAGTTCGTTTAGACATCAGAAGAATTGGTGCAATTAAAGACGGTGATCAAATCACAGGTAACAGAACTAAAGTTAAAGTTGTTAAAAATAAAGTTGCTCCTCCATTCAAGGTAATTGAATTCGATATTATGTATGGTGAAGGGATTTCTAAGACAGGTGATATTTTAGACTTGGCCGTAGAACATAAGATTGTTGAAAAAGCAGGTGCATGGTTCTCTTATAGAGATGGAAAAATTGGACAAGGAAGAGAGAATTCAAAAACTTTTCTTTCTGAAAACCCAGATATTCTAGAGGAGATCAAAGCAAGAGTTCTTGCGAAGCATGGTCTAGGAGAAGATCCTATTGAAAAAGTAGATGAGGCAACCGGAGAAATCATCGAAGAGGAAGTTAAGAAACCTAAAAAATCAAAAAAGACTATACAGTAAAACTTGAAGCCCTGCTCTAAGCGGGGCTTTTTTTTGGAAGGAATTCATCTCTATGGAAATAGAAAATGAAGATTACAAGATTGCTTATAAGTATTCTATTCGACTCCTTTCGAGAAGGGACTATTCAAGGTTTAAATTAGAACAAAAACTTCGTGATCGCGGTTATGATAGAAATCTTATCGATGAGTTACTTGAAGAATTAATTGAATCAAAATATTTACGAGAAGAAAATTACATAGAGTCACGAGTTAAAGGCCTTATCAGAAAGGGCTGGTCTTTTGAAAAGGTTAAATACCACCTCGAACAAGAAAAATGTTCAATTCAATTTTCAGAAATTGAAGAAATTTGTAAAGAGGCCGGGATTCAGACAGATGAAGTTATTGAAAATCAAATTCAAAAAAAATGGGATTCTTCTGTAGACCTAAATAATATAGACTATGAAACTCTCAAGAAGAAAAAGGATAAAGTTCTTAGATATCTGGTATCAAAAGGACACCAATTCTCTAGCTCCAAAGCCGCTTTAGAACGTTTTTTATCGACACACTGAAACAATCGATCACCTTTCATTCTATTTAGCATTTTATTGTGGTAGCGTTCTTCAAATAAACTTATAGGACGGTCTTAAAAATGAAATGGCTTGCAATCATATTTTGTCTCTTAGTATTTAACTCATGCAGAAAGAATGACACAAACTCTGCGACAAATGTCGTTAATGTACCTTTGTCTGGAGAAATTTCTACACTTGATCCTGCAAATAGTTATGACACAATTTCAGCTAGTGTAATTTATCAGTGTTATGAGCAATTATATGAATATCATTATTTAAAACGGCCATATACTTTAAAGCCATTGCTCGCAGAATCACTGCCAAAAATTTCAAAGGATGGAAAAACTTATACCATCAAAATTAAGAAGAACATTGTCTATCATGATGACCCGGCCTTTGAAGGAAAGAAGAGATTCTTAAAAGCTCAAGATTTTATTACTCAAATTAAAAGACTCGCTTTCTTACCAACTAACAGTAATGGCTGGTGGCTTTTTGATGGAAAAATTAAAGGCATAAATGAATTTAGAGAAAAAGTTGGAAAAGATTTTTCTAAGTTTAAGTCGATGGATATTCCTGGATTGAGTGCCCCTGATGATCACACACTAGTAATTGAACTCTCAGAACCATATCCTCAAATGCTTTATACCTTGGCGATGAGCTTTACATCACCAATGCCTCTTGAAGTTGTAGATAAATACGAAAATTTATTAAACGATAAAATAATAGGCACTGGTCCCTTCATGCTGGACAAGTGGCTTAAACTTTCTAATTTAAAACTTAAACGATTCCCAGATTACCGAGAAGCATTTTACCCTTCGCAAGGTGATAGACTTGCAAATAGTAGAAACTTATTGAAGGACGCTGGTAAAAAAATTCCTTTTATAGATGGTGTTCATTATCAAATTATAAAAGAGTCTCAGACACGTTGGCTTAACTTTAGAAGTAAAAATATTGATTACCTTGTCATCCCAAAAGATAACTACGCGAGTGCTATTAGCTCTAGTGGCCAACTCACTGAAGATTTAAAGAAGGACAATGTAAAACTTCAAGTTTTCCCGACTCTAACTTACTGGTGGTTATCTTTTAATATGAAGGATCCGCTTCTAGGTAAAAATTTAAACCTTAGAAAAGCAATTGCACACGCCGTTGATGTTGAGAAGTATATTGAAGTCTTCACAAATAATATTGGTCAGAGAGCTAATAGTATTTATCCTCCAGGAATCCCAGGATACAACCCCTCTGCACAACTTCCCTATTCACACGACCTCTCAAAAGCAAAAGAATACTTAAGAAAGGCCGGTTTTCCAGAAGGCAAAGGACTACCTGAACTTACTTATGATGTCAGAGGGTCTAGCGCAACGAATAGGCAACAAGCAGAGTTTATTACAAATGAACTTTCAAAGATTGGTATTAAAGTAAAAGTTGTACTTAATACTTTTCCAGGCTTTCTAAAGAAAAGTAGGAATGGGAAACTACAATTTTGGCAAGATGGCTGGGCCATGGATTATCCAGATGCTGAAAATTCACTTCAGCTACTCGTAACAAAAAATCATTCACCAGGACCAAATGCGACTTTCTATTCAAACCCTAAATTCGACAAACTATTCGATCGAATGAAGTTCCTTCAGGATGGTCAAGAAAAGAAAAACCTTATGATTAAAATGGAAGAGATAATCCATAATGATCTCCCGTGGATAATGCAGTATTATGCTCGGAATTATATTTTGTATCATGATCACTTGAAGAATTATCGTCATTCAGACCTCATTTACAACAATATGAAGTATCTGAAATTAGGCACTAAGTAAGCTGCGAGGGGAAATTCTTTCCCCTCTTCCCCCTCTTGAACCTACGCACTTTTTACTAACTCGCATATGCCGATATGTATTACAGAAGTAATTAGGCTTCACCTGCAACCTGCAACTAGGGACGGCATTATGCGTTTCAAAATTTCATTACAGACACTGACTGTTTTAGTCTTCGTCTTCACGGCCTCTATGGGATTTGCCAGAGATTATATTATCTTTAGCATTGCCCAAGATTTACCAATGGGTCATGAAAATGAAGTCGTAAAAAAGAACTACTATGTAAACATAGGCAAACAACAAGGTGTTGATAGTGGAACACACCTCGATGTCTTTAGAATAGTTTCTAGACTCGATCCTTATGAAAATAAAAAACGCTTTAACTTCAGAGTTAAAATTGGAGAACTTGAAGTTCTTCATACTGAAGAAAACTCTGCGATTGGTGTTCTCAAGTCTATTAATGACGATAAGAAATCACCCCTCTTCGAAATCGGTCAGTTTATGATTGGTGATCAAGTGGGCGTAAAAGTTAAATAAGTCAAAGTTCTTTATATTTTAAAAGGGAGCCATACAAGGTTCCCTTTTTTATCTCATCTACTTCTACTGCCAATAGATAGTCTTGTTTTAGATTAAAAGTATCTTCACACTGACAGATCAAAACTTGATTAATTTTTGTTCCTTTAAAATAACCTTTGAAGTGAAATTCATAATGAAAACTTTTCTTAATCTCTTTCTTGGAGACACACCGAGTCACTAAGATTACCATTTCACACTCCAATTTTACCGATTAACTCTAATGCCTAATTCAATTACAATAGATAGAAAGGGAATGGGCCTATAGCTCATTGAAATTTCATGCTTAATCAAAGCAACTCGGAAAATCTTGATGAACAAAAAAAATTTCGGTGAATTTTTTCGGTATCAGTGTAAGGCCCAACCACAAAGAAATGCCATCGGTTGGTTTAACAAAGGTCAAGAAGAGACACAAAAGTTTGAAAGTTATTATCATGAGATTGAGTCAATTGCTCTTGGCCTCTCTGAGATAGGCCTTATAAAAGGTTCAAGATTTTCTATTCTCTCTGACACATCATCAGACTGGAATAAGTTAGATGTTGCTCTTCTTTCTATTGGTTGTGCCGTTGTTCCAATTTATCCTACTTTAACCGCCGACGATGTCAGTTTTATTTTAAACCACAGCGAAACAACTCATCTTTTTGTCGATTCAAAAAAACAGCTAGAAAAAATAAAGAAAGAGATCGAGTCACTTTCAATTATAAAAAATATATTTGTAAATTTTGAAGTTTCATCTGAAGACAACATTTTTTTTGATAAAGTTGAAATTAGGATCACAACTTTAAAGTCTCTTATCGATACAGGTCACAAAGTATCTCAAAGTAACTTGAATAAGTTCAATATTCTTATTACTGACGTATCCCCTGAAGATATTGCAACGATTATTTATACATCTGGAACGACAGGAGAACCAAAAGGAGCTGTAATGCTCCATAAGACAATTCTTCAAATGTGTTTAAATGTTCAAAGAGGTTTTAGTGGTTCCATTTCAGAGAGAGATAAAACTTTATGTTTTCTTCCTCTTTCTCATGTTCTTGGAAGATGCGAGTCTTTCCTAAATCTTGTTTTTGGTTTGCAAGTCACATACTCAAGAGGAAACGAGCATTTACTAGAAGACATATCAATCTCTAAGCCAAGTATTGTTATTGCAGTCCCCAGAGTTTTTGAAAAAATATATACAAAAATGAATTCACAAATAGATCAACTTTCTCCATTAAAGAAAAAACTTTTTGAGTGGGCGAAGGCCGTTTCCAATAAATATTTTGATAAAATTGAAAGTGACCTTAGTCCTACAACTGCTGAAATTGTCCTTCGAAACACTTCTTATAATAGTGTTTACAAAAATATCTATGACAAGTTCGGTGGAAACATCAGATTTTTTGTAAGTGGTGGGGCTCCCCTTAATCCAGAAATTATACGTTTTTTAAGGAATGCCAATCTCACTGTTCTCGAGGGATACGGACTCACTGAAACTTTTGGACCAATTGTCATTACACCCGTTCGAAAACAAATACCTGGCTCGGTCGGACTCCCACTTGGAGAAGTTAAAGTTAAAATAGATACGGATGGTGAAATCCTTATCAAGTCTGAATCTGTATTTTCTGAATACTTGAAGAATAGTGAAGAAACTGAGAATTCATTTACTAAAGATGGATGGTTTAGAACTGGGGATATTGGAATCATAAATAATGAGGGGTATCTACAAATAACTGATAGGAAGAAGGATATTATCATTACCTCTGGCGGCAAAAATATTGCGCCACAGTATATAGAAAATGTCATGAAAGCGAGCCCATACATCTCGCAGTTCATCGTAATTGGAGACCAAAGGAATTATCTCACTGCGATTGTTTCTGTCGAAAAAGAGGACATTCTCGAGCTCCTAGATAGTTTTAAAATTGATCGCAGCTCTTCCATTGAAGAGATCTCAAAGAATCAGCAGATCATTTCCGCTATCAACGAAGAGATTCTCCAAAAAAATGAAAAACTGGCCAAATTTGAAACAATTAAGAATTTCTTTATTGCTCCTCATAATTTCACTATTGACTCAGGGCACCTTACTCCCTCCATGAAAATTAAGCGCAAGAGAGTATTGGCCGAATTCAAGGAAGAAATTGACACAATGTATAACCCCTGAGTACTTTGACAATACCCCTGCTCTAACCTATATATGAGAGTTCAAATCATTTTAATGGAGTCCGTCATATGGCCAGAATTACAATTGAAGACTGTCTTGAGAAAGTAGAAAACAGATACGAGCTTGTTCACCTTGCGACAAAAAGAGTTAAGCAACTTAGAGAAGGTTCGGATTCCCTAGTTAAGAGTAAAAATAAAGAAGTTGTTACGGCCCTTAGAGAGATCGCAGCAGGAAAAGTAAAACATGCTCCAATCAGTGAGTATGATTCAGACGAATTCTAATAAATTTTAAAAAATTTTAGATATAAAAATGGGGACCTTTCGGTCCCCTTTTTTATTTATTAAGAGCTATTTTTAAGACTTCATCAAAGTGGCTTACCGGATGAAACTTTAATCCCTTCCGATGTCTTTCAGGAACTTCACCCAAATCTTTTTCATTCTGCTTAGGTAGAATTATCGTTTTTATTCCTGCCCTTTTAGCTGCGAGAACTTTTTCTTTAATTCCACCAACTGGCAATACTTTACCTGTTAAGCTCAACTCTCCAGTCATTGCAATTCCAGCTTTTACTTTCTTATTAGTTGCTAGAGAGTAGAGTGCCAAGGCCATTGTAATACCTGCACTTGGACCATCTTTTGGAGTTGCTCCAGCAGGAAGGTGCAAGTGAACTTCATGATTACTTAGGTAATCCTCTGACTCCTCTTCAACAACAACTGGTTTCTTTTTAGGAGCTTTATCATCTTCATTTTGAAGGTGTTGCTTAATATAACTATAAGCAATATTGGCTGACTCGTTCATTACATCACCAAGTTGACCAGTGAGTTTGAATCCGCCCTTTCCTTTTAATTCTAGTGTTTCAATAAAAAGAATTTCTCCACCATATGCAGTCCAAGCTAGACCTGTAACTATTCCAGGTTTCATATTCTTCTGAGCTAATTCACTTGAATAACGTGGGCTACCTAATAAATCTTCTAGGTCCGTTATCTTAGGAGCAAACTTTTTCTTTCTCTTTGCAGATACTTTTTCAAGGGCAGCTTTACGACAAAGTTTCGCTATCATTTGTTCCATAACCCTAACACCTGGTTCTCTAGCATAATCTGAGATTAACTTTTTAATTAGAGAGACAGAAAGAACAAAGTCAGACTTTTCAAGACCATGTTTTTTTAATTGTTTTGGGATTACCCATTTTGTTGCAATTGAAACTTTTTCTTCAATTGTATAACCACTCAACTCTATGATCTCCATTCTATCGAGTAGAGGTTCTGGAATATCATTTATGTAGTTTGCGGTTGAAACAAATAATACCTTCGATAAATCAAATGGAATATCGAGATAGTTATCAATAAAAGTGTGATTTTGTTCAGGGTCTAAAACTTCTAGCAATGCCGATGCAGGATCACCTTGATAAGAGTTTCCAAGCTTATCAATTTCATCGAGCATAATTACTGGGTTATTAACTTCGACACGTTTCAATGCTTGAATAATTCTACCAGGCATAGCTCCAACGTAAGTTCGTCTATGTCCTTTAATTTCGGCTTCATCTCTCATGCCACCAAGACTAAATCTATAAAACTTTCGGCCAAGAGATTCTGCAATAGATTTTCCAAGAGAAGTCTTACCAACTCCAGGAGGACCAGCAAGACAAAGGATAGTTCCATCATACTGTGGTTTTAGTTTTCTAACCGCTAAGAATTCTAAGATTCTTTCCTTAGCTTTTTCTAAACCATAATGGTCTTTTTCAAGTATCTTTTTTGATTTTTCTATATCTACTTTATCTTCCGTTTGCTTATTCCAAGGAAGATCAAGCATCCAGTTTAAATAAGTCCTAGCAACATTGTACTCCGGGCTACTATCTGGAATAACTTCGAGTCTTTCAAGTTCTTCCTTTGCTGCCTTAAGTGCATCTTCTGACATCCCAGCACTTTCTAGCTTTTCTCTCATAATTTTTAGATCGCGACTTTTCTCATCTTCGTCCATACCGAGTTCGGATCTAATAACTTTCAGTTGCTCACGTAAAAAGTATTCTCTTTGATACTTATTTACCTTGTCGTTAACTTCATCAGAAATTTTCTTCTGAATATCTGCAACATCTTTTTCTCTTTTTAGATATATAAGTAGTTTTGCAAAACGTTTTTTCACAACCAATGTTTCAAGAAAGTCCTGGGCCTCAGGAATGTCTAAACTAATCGCGAATGCAACAAGGTCAGCCAGCGCCCCAGGCGAAGGCGAGTTAAGCATTGCTAATCTCATTTCTTCATTAAAGTATGGGTTAATTTCACTTAGCTTCTTAACTTGATTAATTACAGATCGAGTATAGGCATCTAACTCTTCGTCTGTTTCAAGGATGTCTTCAAAGACCTCAAATTTCGCTTGCAATAAAGGGGATTCACTATAAATTTCTGAAGCACGGTACCTTTTCACACCATGAACTAAAACATTTACAGAGCCATCTGGAAGTTTGATTTTTTTAACAACCTTACAAAGAACGCCAACTTTATAGATATCTCCAGAAGAGATCTCTCTGTTGTCTAAGTCTACCATGTCTTCAGGAATGATCTTTCCATCATCATCTTTGAGATCTGATTTAACTAGATTTAAAGCAACATAACCTGTTTTTAATAAATTCTGATCTAACTCAGGTGTAAACTTATCTTCAGTTAAAATAATTGGGGCGATCATTCCAGGGAAAATCGGACTATTCATTATCGGAATAATGACAACATCTTCTGGAAGAGTTAACTCTTCATCCTCATTAGCTTTGATCTGAACTTGATATTCATTTTCCAAATCTGACATCTATTCTCCTAACTTCTAATATCAATAATCAACCGCCCAGGTGATTTAAGGTAAAACACCTCGGCATTGACTTTCAATTTTGTTTGCAATTCTAAACTTACTTTATCGTGGTCTATTGGAAAAAAGTTTATTGTTTCAATAAACTTACTATTTCCAAAGCTATCTAATTTTTTTCCTAATTTAGTATTGAACAGATCTAGATATATTTTTTTCTCACTACTAGATATGTGCCCATAAACTCTTGGGATGCTATTTGTTTCAAAGTCTAAGACAATTCTTTCATACCCATTTTTCTTAGAGTAGTTATGTCTAATTTTTACAAGTTTAGAGCTTGATGAAGTACTCCCGTTATGAAAAATTCCTTTATCAAAATAGATACTTTTCTTACGACCAGTGAGCTTTCGAATTCTTTCTGACAATAGATCTTGTGCAAAGAGAGGTTGGAAAATAAAAGTTGTAATTAAAATAGCTATAAATTTTTTCACTACAGGTCCTCCAATTCGTTACTTACCTCTAGAGCTAAATTCGGCGCACCGCCAAAAAAAGTATCGAGAGATATGAATTTTCATACTCTATTATGATATTCAAATTACAGGAAACCAAGGAAGATGTACCTTATTCTTTGCTATATTTCCGCTGAATGCCCATAAGGAAGCTCAAACACAGAAGCATCCCAAGAATCATCCCATTTCGAAGTCCTCCAGAAGGAGGTTCGTTATTATCCCAATCAATTGTTCCACAAGCGACAGGAAGGCCTAGATCGTCAGTTTCGGCCAACTTCCTAGAGGTAGCTGTTTGATTATAGGTATTGGCGCTAACCTTGTATGTTCTTGGCGCATCAGGACAAGAGGTATTGTCACTCAAGTCATACTTTCTTTTTGAGTATGTCGTATAACTTCCATCGGGATTTTTCTTACTGACTGTTATAATCATCATGTAGAAATGATGAACATCTTTGAAAGTATTTAGTTCTGGAAAAAAATCTGTTCTCACTGGAATTGGAGGAAAGGAATATCCAGCTAAGAACGTGAGTAGTGAAGTTGGAGTGACTTTAAATTTGAAATAATTTTCATTATTATCCACATTGCTTAACAAGAATTTCTCATGAAAATCTAGTTTCGGGTTTTTATCTTGGTTATAAACAACTGGCTGAACCGGATATGACTTTGTTGGTTGTGATACGAACTCAACATCCATGTTCAAATACATCTCAGAATAAAATGGTTGATAGACTAACTTTACATCTAAATAGAGATCATTCGAAGGTACTGTATAACTAGTTAAGTCGACATGAACTTCATCTTCCTGATTGCCAGCAATTTGATTATCAGTAAAAAAACCGACAAAGGTATTCCCGGCATTTCCTAAATCGTCGACTACGTCTACGTTGTAAGCCGTTCCCTTTGATAAAAAATATTCCGGAGGAACTTTAAGTCCACACTGTATTGAGACATTACCCACATTTACAACAGTACTTGATGATGTGACATTGATACCCATTGGATATCCTTCATCTCTGTTATAACAGCTTTGAAAAAAGGCTCCCCTATAATCAGACCCAGCATTACAAAAGTCAGTACGAGAATCAGAATACATTCCAGGAAGTGTATCCAGAACTTTGAGCGGTTTATGATAAAGAAAATACTGCTCATTAAGATTTAATCCAGTAATGGCAAAAGTTCCATCCCCTTCAGTTAATGCTGCTGAAACAACTTTCCCAGTAGACGCTGATATGGCCTGAACCTGAACCCCAATAACTCCAATCAACTCCTTACTGCCAATCATCTTACCTTTTATTATTCCATTACTTGTATTAGGGTAATACGCTTGGGCCCCAGATATATCATCTGAACTCAGACTATGTTGACCATTATAAAGTTTATAAAACATAGTTGTATCGTGAACTTGAGAGTGACCAAGGCCGATCATGTGACCTATCTCATGAGAGATGACATTTCCTAAGTAGTTTTCATTAGGATCAGATGATAAAAGTGTAGAGCTATCAAAAAAGTAAATGGAGTCATTTAATAAAATATCAGTTTCTAGAATTGCACCATCTTGTTCTCTATAAGAAATATTTGTAAGTCCCACAACACCAGAACCTGTGAAGTATAAGGAGTTATTTGAAAAGTAGATTTCATTTCTTCCATCTATACCTGAAACTGTAGTCGTTGAAACACCAATATTAACAGCACTTGAATTATTCCATTCAACGGCCGATGCATTGACGATATTTAATACTTCAGCATCAGAGATACCATCATTATTTGAGGGATTTAAATAAAGAGTTAGTCCAGGAGAAGGTGTTGGCCATCTGACATAGGAGCTTCCCGTTCCCCTAGTAAGAACATAAGCCTCCACAGATAAAGAAAAAACTATTCCAAGAATTAGAAAAAGTGTTTTCATTTTTTCCTATCTGGTTTCATAGAGTAGGCAGAGAAAAATCCAAGCAAAGCAAATAAAATAATTATTCCAAATAAACCGTAATCATTTTCGCTCTCTTCTTCCTCCAAGTAATCTTCAGAAGCTGGTTTTCTTTTTGATGAATGAATATTTGAATATTTTCCACGTCTTTCCTTTTTCACATTTCCCTTATAGACAAACTTGTCATGATTAACAGGAACTAAAGGGGTACCAAAATACTTCGTGAAAATATCTGAGACATCATTTGGTTTTATTGATCCAAGTCTTGGGTGATTAGGAAAAAGTGAAGACTTAATTAATTCACTGCCTTGTTTTTTTATTATCTCATATTTTCCAAGTGTTAAATTGGTTGGAACAAATCCATGTGATGTTTTAGAAAGAAGTAGGATGACTTCTTTTCCTTTTTCAAACTGAGGAGATCCATCAACATGATATAGAATCCCTTGCCATTTTCCACCTGGATAAATAATTTTGAAATTATTTTTATTGATTATTTCATGGTTCTTGATTCCAGAAAATTTAGATATTTGAAATATCGATTCTGTAACAACTTCTCCATCTGGAAGTTTCTTATAGACACTACTTATATATTTTCCTTTTATTGCTCCATAAGACTCATTAACTTGTTGTTCAAATGAGAGAGGAATAAAAGTTGCTGCATTTCCAATAACTTGAAACGACAAAAGTAAAATAAAGTTCAAGATGTGAAAAGGCCTCATAGCTCTCCATAAAAATCCAATAACCTTCTGATTTATCGGCATTTTGGCAGAATACTTTACTTATTTTATCGGGTTTTAAGAGGGAGATGGATATTGAACTTAACTAGCTGTAATTACGCAGCAAAGAGTAAGACTTGGCCAAGTTATTGCCCCACAATTGTGGTGATTTAGGAGCTAATGGTCCGCAACTTGGGGTTTTTGCCTAGACCTTTAAAAGTCATCTCAAATTGGGCAAGATTTTTAAACCACACGTTCTGGTCAATGATAACGATAGTATTTCCAGACAATGTTAGCTTTTCAATTAGAGCTCCCAGGCCATTTAATTCAGAGTTTGAAAGACCAAAACTTATATTTTCAAAAATGAGTAACGAGTTTTTGATCTTTTTCTGTAAGGAAGAAAGTAGTTTTACTCGAAGTCTTTCGCCCCCAGAAAGAGAGTTTATTTTTCTATCCGGATTTAAGTGAATCAAATTAAGCATCTTTAATCTCTCTTGGAGAGATCTATATTTAGGTGTTAATTTTATTTTTGAAAAAGCAATATCGAGTGGATTATTTATCGTTTCAATAAAGCTATGATCATGATCTCGTATTTCAGCTAAATAGGGTCTAATTTTTTTTCCATTGCAGTCTTCGCAAACAAGATCGACTTCTTCAAAGTAAGTCATATCTACTTCAATTTTTCCTCGACCTTCACATGTTGGACATTTACCTAGATCACTATTGGGAGAAAAGTGACCTTCTTTCAAATTTAAACTCTTAGATATTGGCAAACTAGAATAATATTTTCTAAGCGGACCCGCGATATCTAAATAGGTTGCGATTGTAGATCTAGAGCTGATTCCAGACATACTACCATCTAAAATAACTATATTTTCAACATTATTAAATCCAGTAGTGCTTCCAACTTTTAACGTTGGATTATAATGGCCACCTCTGCCTTTTAATCTATTTAAATAGGGTGCAATACTTTTTACAAGATATAGGCTTTTCCCAGAACCTGAGTCTCCATTTACCCAAGTGATTCTATTCGTTGGAATTTGAATATTGATTTTTTCTTTTTCAAAAATAGATACATTCTTAATAGTATAGTAATTCGTCTTCCCCCTTGCGGCCTCAATAGAAGATTCAAATTTGACTTTATTATTACTCGACTTAGGTTTTCCGGCAGAAGTGACTTCCCCTCCTAAAAGACCTGCACCAGGTCCCATGGTAATGAGGTGATCTGCATTTTTAATAAAGAAATCACTATGCTCAACCATAAGAATAGTATTTCCCTGCTTTTTTAATCCCTTTATATATTTAAATAATGATTTTTGCTCTTTTAGACCAAGCCCTAAACTTGGTTCATCAAGGACAAAAAGAGATCCTTCACCTTGGTAGGAAAGATATTTTACGAGTAACAGACGTTGATATTCACCAGAGCTTAACGACCTAACTTTTCTTGTTCCATTAAGATGTCCAAGACCCATTTCATTACATATCAAAAGCTTCTTCTTTATTTCTTTTAAAGGCCATGCAACATCTTTAAATTCAGATTCATCAATTTTAGAGAAGTTCGTTTTAAGTTCATCTAGAGACATCTTAAATGCATCTGACAAATACAGTTTTTTCGTTCCTGATTTTATATATCTTGATGAAGAGTGCTCTGCGAGTGCTGAACTTTCACAATCAGGACAAGGGTACTCGCTTTGAATTCCCCTTAAATATATTCTAATTGTACTTTTATATTTTTTTTGTTCGAGTAAACCAATTAGATCTCTTAATCCATCATGGTTTTTATTTCCCTCCCAAATAATTCTCCATTCTGGTTCAGTTATTTTAGAAAATGGTTTTTTTAAATCAATTCCATCTTTTTTTAACGATGATAAAAATGAAGAAGAATAAGCTGATATTCGAGAGTGATTAAGTGTATTGATGGCCCCTTCTTTTAAACTTAAATTGGGGTTTTTAATCATTTTTAATTTATCGTATTTTAAGATCATCCCATGACCCTTACAATTTTTACAGGCACCAACAGCGTTAAGCGGACTAATATGATCTGTCGATTCAATGGAAAATGTTTTCGGCTCTTTCCCTTTTGAGCAATATTCACCAGGATAAATGTGAAATAACTCTACTTTTCCACTTTCTTGAGTACTAATAACTCCATAAAGTTCACCCAAATCATTTGGAATTATATCTTTGATCTTCTTCTCTAACTTATCTAACGACTTCCCCTTTAGCTTCATTATCTCCCAGAATTGATGTTCTTCATTAAACTCTTCAATCAATTTTAATTCATCAGAGATACTTCTAGATGGACTTGGTCCAAATGAAAAAATGTCAGCATGTTTATCTTTGGAAAGAAAAATTCTTATAATCTCACTATCTGATGGTTTAAGTGTTTTTACTTTTTCAGATATGGCGGAAGCCATGCTTCGACTTTGAAAATGAGACTTATGTTTTTTGCAATAATCTCTACCTTTAACAAAAAATATTTTAAGAATACTATCTAAGGCTCCAATATGCTCTAGTACATTATACCTAGAGTTCATTACTGGATTATTCTGAGGTAATCCCCATGCAGGTAAAATAGGCCTTATAGAATCAACTTCAATGTTAGAGGGAATATCAAAAAACAAACGCATTTTTGCAGGGAAGGAGTTAGCAAACCTACGGGTAGATTCAGCTAGTAAAGTGTGAAAGGCCAAGGAGGACTTTCCTGATCCAGAGGGGCCACAAATTGTTGTGATTGAATTCAGTGGTATCTCAACATCAACAGACTTGAGGTTGTTCGTTCTTGCATTTTTTATTTTTATACCAGGTACGGTCATTACCACATCTCAAAAATTGATAAAAAAAAAGCCCACCAAGATGGTGGGCCATATAAAAATATATTTCAATAAATTTATTAACGCTTTGAGAATTGAAATTTTCTTCTTGCACCAGCAAGACCGTATTTCTTTCTTTCAACAACTCTAGCATCTCTAGTGAGGAATCCAGCTTTCTTAAGCTCTGCTCTCAAAGTTGGATCTACTTTTAAAAGTGCTCTTGAAACACCAAGTCTGATAGCTCCAGCTTGTCCAGTTGTTCCGCCACCTTTTACATTAACATTTAAGTCATACTTATCTGATAATTTTAAAAGACTCATTGGTTGATTAACAACGTATCTTGAAGTTCCTTTTGGGAAGTAGTTAGCAAATTCACGTTTGTTAATTGTGATTTTCCCAGATCCTTCTTTAAGGTATACACGTGCAACAGAAGCTTTTCTTCTTCCTACAGCGTGAGCATCATATGTTTTTCCTTTAGCGGCCATAATTTTATTCCTCTTCTTCTACTTTTTTAACTTAGAATTTATATACTTCTGGCTTTTGAGCCTCGTGTGAATGTGCTTCACCAGCAAAAAGTTTAAGCTTAGTTAACTGCTGACGTCCAAGACTAGTTTTTGGAAGCATACCTTTAACAGCACTCATAAGAATTTGCTCTGGCTTTCTATCAAGTTGCTCTTGAGCAGTTCTTTGCTTAAGTCCACCAATATGATTGGTGTGCCAGTAATATTTTTTACCTTCCCACTTATTCCCAGTAAATTGAACTTTGTCTGCATTTACAACAACAACAAAGTCACCTGAGTCTGTATGAGGAGTATATTTTGGATTTCTTTTACCTCTCAAAACATCAGCAATCTCAGTAGCAAGTCTACCAACTACTTTGTCTTGAGCATCAATAAGCCACCATTTTTTTTCAGCATCAGCAGGCTTTAGAACAAACGATTTTTGCGTATACATAATCAACCTTCCACAACATTTCTTGTTTAGTGAACAATTATCAAAGTGACAATTTTCAAAAAGTGAAACACCTTATATAGGATTTTTGGGCCTGACGTCAAGAAATATACTGCAATTTAGACATATTAGAAGAAGCCAATTGAAAGGTGAAACCTACCAAATTGCTCATTGTCTCCATTTGGTTTTCTTTGCCTCTTGAGTTTGACGCCATAGTCAAAGTCCAAAGATCCCACAGGAGTTAAGAGTTTTAATGTAATCCCAGTAGAGGTTCGTAAATTCATAGGTTTAAAGGAGTCTACATAGACTCTACCGGCATCAAAGAACGGTCCCATGATAAAGTTATCAGTAATTCTAAATCTGGGCTCAAATTTCAAATTAGCAAAATAGGCCTTATTGGTAATAATCACATCTCCGATGTCTATATTTTGATCAAGAACATTTATCTCTTCATTAGAATATCCGCGCACCGTGTCAACACCATCCAATCTAAAAACTTTGATGCTTGGTATATAACCAGTTGTTGAGCCATCATTTTTTATATCTGTAGAATTATTTTTCTCAACACCTGCAGACACAGCAAAAGCAAATGTTAAATGATCCAATGAATAATAAAATTTATTCCTAGAAACAATTTTTGAAAAGTCGACAACAAGATCTTCATCGTCAATGGACTGAAGGGCGGGGTTTGCAAATTCCCAACTAAGGCCAAAGAAAGCTCCATTTCTTGGGTCGATTGGATCATCCCTAAGGTCTAAACTTAAAGAGGGGGTCAAACCTCCAATTCTAAAATAATCGTTATCTATCTCATCTGAAGCATTATATTGAGATATAGTTTCAAGCTGATACCTAAGAGCTGCTGTTAACTGATACTTTTTAAATTTCCTGGTGTGAAAGTCTCTTGAGCTATAGTCCCAAAGAACACGACTTATTTGAGCTGAGCTTCTCAGAATATCAGCATCAAAATCAAAATATCGTCTTCTTTGAAATTGAGCAGAGAAATCAATTTCAAAGTTAGTAGAAAATACATGTGGCCAGTTGTAGTTCCATCTCGTCAGAAATTCTGTCATTTTTTCATGACTAACTCTTCTAATTGCATTGATATTGGAGGTATCAAGACGTTGGTTAACCTGCCCCTTAAAACTAATTGTATGGTTATACCCACCAATGTTTCCGTAATTAATCCCAAGAGAAGCCTTAATCCCTAGGTCAGTTCTATACCCAGGAGCAAACTCAAAAGCTCCAAAGTCTTTTTCACGGACCTGAATAAGTACATTTGTTTTATAAACTTCCTCATTTGAGGTTTTGTTGACAACATACGGACTAATACGGACTAACGAAAATAGCCCCAGGCCAGTAAGCCGGTTTTTTAAGTCTTCTAGGATATTAGGAGTAACGATATCGCCTTTTCCTAATTCTAACTCTCTTTCTATTACTAATTTTTTTGTTTTTTGTGTTCCAGTTATTAAGAGTCCATCAAAAACTGTTTTCTTTTGTAAATCTATTTCGATATTAATATCAGCTTCAGTAAAACTTTTATTGTAATTAACAACGTTACCTTGATTCGCATTTGTAATAGTCGCGAAGTAGTAACCGAGATCTCTTAGCCCGTCTTGCAGGCGCTCTATATCAGGCTGAAGATCAATAAGGTTGATATTCTCACCTTCCTTATTAATGAAGAGAGAAAGCAAACTTTTCTTTAATTCGAAATCAACGCCTTTTAGATCTATCTTCGAGACTCTTACAGGTTGCTTCTCTTTAATTGTATATTTAACACTCGCTGTGTAATCGTCTTGATTAATCTCAATGACTGGTTTAGATATTTCTGCAAAGACAAACCCGTTCCTTAGATATTCCTGCTTAATTTGAGCAGAAAATTTCTCTAAGAATTCGACATCGAGATATCCTCTTTTTGCAATTGTAGTTCCCTGCTTCTCATAAAGTTCTTGAAGTTCCGCAATTGTGATAGCGACATTTCCAGAATAAGAAGCTTCATTTAACTTAATTTTCCGACCTTCTTTTATTGAAATATAATAGTTATCAAAGGGAACATTCGATTTCGTGGTACCTGTTCTTTTCAAGATACTAATTTTTGTCCCGTATATGCCTACCTCATCATAATTTTTTTCAATAAATGACGTTAGTGAATTGATCGAGAAAAACTTAACCTCATTCTTGAGTTGTTTTTCTATACTTGAAATTAGCTCGCCTCGAGAAAAGTATTTATTGCCTTCAAAACTGAAGTTATACCGCTGATCTAAATCAATCTTTACTGATAGGTTTACCTCTTTTTTACTAATATCTTCGACCTTAAGATCCACTTTACTAAAATAAAACCCTTCTTTAAAAAGGTCCTCAGTTAACTTATCAACAATAATTTTTGTATCAACTTTATCCCAGACTTTTTTCTTTAACTTCCTGAATAATCTATTTATCTCGTCTAGCCGTTCTTCGTAGTCAATTTCAATGAGAACATCTTTAACTGTGACGACATCCTCAACATTAATAACAAACCTTAACCCAGCAAAGAAATCATCCCCCAACACTTCAGCATCGACAGAGATACCTCGATAACCTTTTTCATGTAGTTTATCTTTTATAACCTGTTTATATTGAGACAGTTTTGAAGTCTCTAATACTCCACCCTCTTTTACAGACAAGTAAGGTAGTATCAAATCAAAAGGAACATCTTTATTCGACTTATGGGATATTCGACTCACTCTCTTCTTTAGCTTTACATTTACGATCAACATCGCTTTTTGCGTTTCTTCATTAAAGTAAAGCTTATATTCCATCGAGCTTACTTGTGGATCCTTAACCGCAAACTTTACCTTTTCTTTTAATATATCGTTGCTGACTTTTTCTCCCCTTAGAGTCTGAAAAAGATCTTCAAATTCTTTACATTCATCATTATTTTCACAATCAAGAATAACTTGATCAACGACATAGCTCTGTGCCCTTACTTCCCCAAGCAAGCTTACTGAAAATAGCAAAATAAAAAATAGTCTTAAAAAGACGTGTTCCATTTTAAGTCAATTCCTATTGAGTTTGGATTTTCTTCCTCACTCTCCTCATTGGATTTAACTTCATAAATCCCTTCTAGTGATAGTTTTTTATTTATCTTATAATTAATATTCATTTCCTGCTTCTGCTCCATCGACCCACCAACAGTTGAAGAGACAGAGAGGTCGACCTTTTCTGAGATTTTTTTCTGTACCTTAATTTTCGTAGCCGACTTAACTCTAGTTGATGCTGTATCAGAAACCCCACTTTTACCCTGTAATAAACTAGTTTCATCTTCGGAAATTTCAGGTAACACCGATAATCTCACGCCCAAAGAAGAGTTCAATTCTTGATTTATTTTAAATTGCTCAAATATCATACTACCTACACCAATAGTCGTCATCGATTGTCTTTGACTATCATCGAGTCCCTTAGAAACATCAGTAGTTACACCTATCGCCAGTAGAGATTTGATGTCTTCTTGACTCAAAGGAGGCGTAGAAGAGAGTCCAATTGCAATTTTATCTGCAGGACCGATCACTTCGACCTTTACATTAAAGTTATTGATATCGGTTACTCCAGCAAATTTTAAATCGGGGCGATTTCTTGCCCTTCCTTTCGGGAAACTAATTTCACCATCAATTAGATCAAACTCGTAACCCTTGAATTTAAACTTACTTTTTCCTTGTACCGTTTTAAGAGCTCCTACGATATCAGGTGTCTTTGGCTCACCTGTAAGTCTTATCGCTCCATCAAAGTATAACTCTGTAAGACTATTAAAGACTCGAATTGGTCGAACGACATCGATACCTAAGTCTAGATCAATAAGATTAAATCTTTTTATAGATATATCTTTTGGTATAAACTTCTCATACTCTGTACTAACTCCGACTTCACTTTTAAATTCATCAAGATCATCCACAATCTCACCATGAAAAATATTTAAGTCTCCGAACAACTTATATGGGATTTCATTTCCTGATAGTTCTCCCTTTCCACCAACAACCATATTTGATTTTGAGAAAACTGGAAACCTTGAGTTGTCAATTTCCCAATTTAAATCAAGTTTTGGATATGGAAGAAGTGTTTCAATAGAGCCGTCTAAGTTTAAAATACCATTACCATAGTTAGAGCTTGCCTCCTGGATAATAATATTTTTATTTTCTAATGAAATACGAAAGTTCGTATCGATAAAAGAGCCCGGGATATCGGAATAGTTTAGAGATATGTTTTGGCCCTTAAGGTCCATAAAGTTTTGAAACACTTTATTCTTCCCAATCAGCTTTGCCTTACCTTGAATAGTTCCTGAGCTACCTCTAATTTTTCCGGTTAAAAGTTCTACTAAATGAGCCCCCAACAAAAAGTTCTGTTGAATTGTTACATTCTTTTCGAGGTTTCCATTTCCTTTCAATTCGATACTACTATCTTCACTATTTATATTTATATTTAGTTTTTCAATTGTTCCTTTTTTAATAACTGCGAGTGTCCCCTTCTCTTTTAAGCGGAAATTTTCTCTCCCTTTAGTAAATTTTAATTTATTCATTTTTAATGTGGCATCTAGTCTGTAGGGATTAAAAAAGTCAAACTGTGCATAAAACTCACTTGAAAGTTCTCCCGAAAGGTCAGGATCATCCATATTGTGTGCAGATAAGAGGCCAAAAACTTGTTTAACATTTTGGCTATTAATAACTCCCTTCACATATGATCGCTTCTT
>JAGSHI010000200.1 GCA_023954635.1 Bacteriovoracaceae bacterium | reverse complement strand
TGCAATAATTCTTTCTACTGCGACATTAAAATCATCTTCTTCTACTGAAGTGGCTTGTCTTCTCGTCGCGACAAGAGCGGCCTCATTGACTAAATTTGCTAGGTCTGCACCAGTAAAACCGGCAGTAATGGAAGCAATTTTTTCAAGGTCGGCTTCGTTGTTTAAAACAATTTTCTTAGCGTGAACTTTTAAAATTTGTAATCGTCCCGTCTTATCTGGTCGATCAACAAGAACTTGTCGGTCAAATCTCCCTGCTCGAAGAAGGGCCTGATCTAGAATTTCAGGTCTGTTTGTCGCTCCAAGAAGTATGATCCCTTCTTTAGAATCAAAGCCATCTAGTTCCGTTAATAGTTGATTAAGAGTTTGTTCTTTCTCATCGTGCCCACCGCTCATAGGTCCAACTCCACGGGCCCTACCGAGAGCATCTAGTTCATCAATAAAGATGATACATGGTGCTTGCTTTCTTGCTTGTTCAAAAAGGTCTCTAACCCTTGCCGCTCCAACACCAACAAACATTTCTACAAATTCAGATCCACTAATTGAAAAAAATGGAACTTCTGCCTCTCCAGCAACAGCTTTTGCTAATAATGTTTTACCTGTTCCTGGAGGCCCAACAAGAAGAACTCCTTTAGGCATTCTTCCGCCAAGTTTGGAGTATCTCTCTTGGTTTTTTAAGAACTGTATAATTTCTTTTAGTTCTTCTTTTGCTTCATCTACACCTGCAACATCCTTAAATGTTACTTTTGTGTCAGTTTCGACATATATTTTGGCCTTACTTTTTCCGACAGACATAAATCCGCCACCCATATTTTTTCCCATTTTTTTAAGGAGAAAAACCCAAAGACCAAAAAAGAGTACAACTGGGAGAATCCAAGAAAGAAGGTCACGGAAAAAAGTATTCTCGATCACCTGTGTGTACTTAACATTATGTTTAGATAAGTCTTGAGCTAGGTCAGTCGCAACTCTATTGGTTATAAAATGCTTCTTTTGACCTTCTCCGGGGGAAATCAAAGTACCTCTAATATTTTTATCTGAGATGACAATTTCTTGAACATTTTTCTGTTTCAATAAATCTTGAAACTCAGAATAGGGAATCTTTTGAGTGCTTAGAGAGGCCTTCCATACATCCTGGATTAGGAGTACGGCCAACATGGCCAAAAAGAAGTAAGCAGTATTGAACTTTGTTTTTCCAGATAGATTATTCATGGGCTAAACCTATCAAATCAGTGCAAGTATTCCAATCATTACTAGGCGCATTAGAAAAGGAAGGTGCCTTGGCTTTGCAGTGACAAATTGAGGGCAATTGTTTATTCTTGCCAGCATAAAAAGGGGAACCACATGCTTGATATCAAGTTTATTCGTGAAAATACTGATGCTGTACGTAAGGCCATTGAAGTTAAGAAAGAAGGTCTTGATTTAGACGCCCTTCTTGCGATCGACAAAGAAGTCGTAACTTTAAAAAATGAAATGCAAGAGCTTCAAACACAGAGAAACTCTACATCAAAGCAAATCCCTAAGGCCTCCAATGAAGAACGCCCTGCCCTTATTGCAAAAGGAAAGGAAATTGGTTTTCAAATGGATGAGTTAAAGCCAAAGCTTTCAGAAGCTGAAGAAAAATTCAATTCTTTAATGTTGCTCGTTCCAAGTATACCTGCTCACGATGTTCCAGTAGGTGGCGGTGAAGAAGATAATGTTGAAATAAGAAAAAGTGGAAAGCTTCCAGAATTTGGGTTTGAGCCAAAAGATCATGTTGATATTCTTGAAGCAAATGGATGGGCCGACTTTGAAAGAATCGCCCAGGTTTGTGGCTCAAGGTCATACTCTCTTAGAAACGAAGCTCTCTTACTTGAGATGGGAATGCATCGTTATGCGATGGATAAGTTGATGGCAAAAGGTTTTACTTTAACTTCAACACCGGCCTTTGCAAGAGAGGCTGCTCTTGTTGGAACTGGCCATTTTCCTGTCGGAAAAGACCAAGTTTATTATATGCCTGACGATGAGCTTTATTTATCTGGAACAGCAGAAGTTCAGTTGAACTCACTTCATACAAAGGAATTGTTAACTGAAGATCAACTCCCAATTCTTTATGCGGGATATTCTCCTTGTTTTAGGAGAGAAGCAGGAAGTTACGGAAGAGATGTTAGGGGACTGATTAGAGTTCACCAATTCCTAAAAACGGAACAATATATTATTTGTAAAAATGACGATGAAGAATCAAAGAAGTGGCATAATACTTTACTCGAAACTTCACTTGAAATTGTTGATGCATTTGAACTTCCGTATAGAGTCATCGAATGTTGTACAGGTGACATGGGTACTGGAAAAGTTAAGATGTTTGATATTGAATGTTGGGTTCCTAGTGAAGAAAAATACAGAGAAACGCATTCATGCTCTTCTCTCCATGACTGGCAGGCAAGAAGGACAAACCTGAGATATCGAGATAATGATCAAAAGGTTCAGTTTTGTCACACTCTCAATAATACTGCCGTGGCGACTCCAAGAATTTTGGTACCATTTTTAGAATGTCATCAAAGGGAAGATGGAACAGTTTATATTCCAGAAGCGCTTAGACCATATATGGGTGGAAAAGAATTTATTGGCGGTAAATAAGATGACAAGAAAACTTTTAACGCTATTCTTATTTTTTTCAACAAGCCTTTTTGCAAACTCTGTATTTGATGAAAAGTTTGGGGGAACAATTCTTTTAGGGAAAGACTTAGGGTTTTCATATAAAGAAATTGGTGAACTTGAAATTAAAACAACAACTCTAGATGGTCAGAAAACTTTAGCTAAAACGAATTATAGTAATCCTATTTTTCCTCAAGCCTTTGTTTTAACCCCTAAACATTCACTCCCGATGGGAACTCCGTTGAAAAGACCTTTTATCTTAGAGGCCACTTTAACTGTTGATGGTGTTAAGTATCTAGGAAAAATATCCACCAAGGAAATGAGTGGTAAAGGAAGATATGATGTCAAACTTGTTCTTAATCAAAAAATTAATACTCCTTAGTTTCTTTTTTACATTTTCAAGCTATGCAGCCATTGAAAACGTAAAGTTGCCTAAAGGATTTAAGCTTAGTCTTTACGCTGATGTTTCTGGGGCGAGATCTTTGGCCCTTGCTCCAGATGGAACTTTATTTGTTGGAAATAGAGGTGGAGACAAAGTTTATGCGGTCTTAGATACCAATAAAGATTATAAAGCAGATAAAGTAATTACCTTAGCGAAAGGTTTAAGGATGCCTAATGGTGTCGCTTTTAGGAATGGAAATCTGTACGTAGCAGAAGTAAGTCGAATTATCGTTTTTGAAAATATACTAAGTAACCTTAAAGAGAATGCTACTTTCAAAGACCTTGGAGTAAAATTTCCTGAAGATGGTCATCATGGCTGGAAATATATTGCGTTTTCTCCTGAGGGAAAACTTATCGTACCTGTAGGGGCTCCATGTAATATTTGTGAATCTTCAGAAAAATATGCAGGAATTTATGAAGTTGATCTTAAAACAAAAAAAGTAACAACTTTAGCTAGAGGAGTTCGTAATACTGTTGGATTTGACTGGCATCCCGAGACTGGAAGCTTGTGGTTTACAGATAATGGACGTGACATGCTAGGTGACGATATCCCACCTGAAGAAATCAATGTATTGAAGAAAACTGGGCAACACTTTGGATATCCTTATTGTCATGCTGGAACTATTAAAGATCCTAAATTTGGGGATGATACGAGTTGTTCTAAATACTCAGGACCTATTCATAAACTTCCGGCCCATGTTGCACCTCTTGGAATACAATTCTATACAGGGAAAATGTTCCCAGAGAGCTTTAAGAATGGGGCCTTTATCGCTGAACACGGAAGTTGGAATCGTTCTACTCCAGATGGCTATAGAATAACTTTTGTAAGTACCAACGGTGATAAGACAAAAAAGAGTTTTGAATTTCTTGGCGGACTTCTTGAAGGCCGAAGGAAAAAAGCTAGACCGGTAGACTTTGAAGTTCTCCCCGATGGATCACTCCTTTTTTCTGACGACTATAAAGGAAAAGTTTATAGAATCACTTACAAAGATCCTTCCCAGTAGTTACTGCGGTATAAGATTTTTGTCGTTCTATATTTTTTACTGGTCCAGTCTTAGTTAAAAAACTAATAGGATGAGTTTTTCTCTTTTTCTCTTTTTTATTTTTTGTATGAACTTCGAAATGAAGATGGGCCCCATCACACCAACCTGTACATCCACTAATTCCAATTTTTTGACCAAGAGAAATTTTTTCATTGAGTTTAACGAGAACGCCACTTTTTTTTAGATGAGCATAATACCCAATGGAATTATCACGATGTCGAATTTTTATATAATTGGCCTTGTTTAGAAATGATTTATCTTTTCCCGACTCATCACTATCATCTTTAGTTTCAATAACAGTACCCGACCTTGAAGCATGAATGTCAGTTCCTTCTTTCATCTCAAAATCAACTGCATATTCCAGTGGATGGATGTGAGTGTACTTTCCAAAGTAACCTTGGAGAGTTCGATGTGTGGTTCCTGACTTGAAGGGAAGTGCGTAATGGCAGT
>JAGSHI010000028.1 GCA_023954635.1 Bacteriovoracaceae bacterium | reverse complement strand
ACAGTTGCATAATAAGTTCCATCAACAAGACCATCGATAATCACTGAGTCTGAATTTCCTGTTCCTCCGATCAGTCCATGATCATCCGCTCCAGCTGAACAACCACTATCGGTATAAGTAATAAGTCTATGATCAGAAAGATAGGTGTCTGTGAAGGCGGTCCAAGTAACAGCGATGTCATTACCGTCGTTGTCATAAACATTTGTGAACTGAAGGTTAGCGGTGTTATCTGTTGGTGCAGTTGTATCAACAATAATTGAATCACTTGAACAGGCGGAGACAGTTGTATTAGTTGCCAAGTCAACGGCCTCAACTTTCGCCCAGTACTGACCGTCTGTTAATCCATCGATGATTGTATTATTCGTATTTCCAGACCCACCAATCAACCCGTGATCAACAACTCCAGCTGAACAAGCTGAGTCTGTATAAGTATAAAGTCTATGATCAGAAAGATTTGAATCAGTGAACGCTGTCCAACTCACATCAATATTATCTCCATCAATATCGTAGACATTCGTAAACTGAAGGTTCGCCGTATTGTCGGTTGGGGGAGTTGTATCAATTTCAATTGTATCAGTTGAACAAGCTGAGACTGTAGAATTTCCAACAGCATCGTAAGCAGTCACTGTCGCGTAATATACGCCATCTGTGAGTCCATCAACTATGACTGAGTCAGAATTTCCAGATCCACCGATGAGTCCATGATCATTCGCTCCAGTAGTACAAGCTGCATTAGTGTAAGTGATTAGACGATGATCAGAAAGATAGGTATCAGTAAAGGCCGTCCAAGTAATGGCGACATTATTTCCAGTGTTGTTGTATGCATTAGTAAACTGCAGATTCGCTGTGTTGTCCGTTGGAGCAGTGCTATCTACAATAATCGTATCTGTACTACACGCTGAGACTGTAGAGTTTCCAACAGCATCATAAGCAGTTACTGTGGCATAATAAGTACCATCAATAAGACCATCGATGATGACTGAATCAGAATTTCCAGACCCTCCAATGAGTCCATGATCATCGGCACCAACTGAACAACCACTGTCTGTGTAAGTAATAAGTCTATGATCAGAAAGATAGGTGTCTGTGAAGGCCGTCCATGTAACAGCGATGTCATTACCGTCATTGTCATAAACATCTGTGAACTGAAGATTAGCGGTGTTGTCTGTTGGAGCAGTTGTATCAACAATAATCGAATCAGTAGAACATGCACTTGTCGTTGTATTCGTTGCTAAGTCATGAGCTCTAACTTTTGCATAATATATTCCATCACTGAGACCATCGATTATCGTATTGTTTGTATTTCCAGAACCTCCGATCAATCCATGGTTAACTTCACTAGTTGTACAAGAAGCATCTGTGTAAGTGAAAAGAGTATGGTCACTTAAATTAGAATCGGTAAAGGCCGTCCAACTGACATCAATATTATTCCCATCAATATCGTAGACATCAGCAAACTGAAGGTTAGCCGTATTATCTGTTGGAGGAGTTGTATCAATTTCAATCGTATCCGTTGAACAAGCTGAGACTGTTGAATTTCCTACAGCATCGTAAGCAGTCACTGTCGCGTAATATACGCCATCTGTGAGTCCATCAACTATGACTGAGTCAGAATTTCCAGATCCTCCTATGAGTCCATGATCATTCGCTCCAGTAGAACATAGGGCATTGGTATAAGTAATAAGCCTGTGATCCGAAAGATAAGAATCAGTAAACGCCGTCCAAGTAATCGCAACATTATTTCCAGTATTATTGTAAGCATTAGTGAACTGAAGATTTGCAGTATTATCTGTTGGAGCAGTCGAATCCACAATAATAGTATCTGTACTACACGCTGAGACTGTAGAATTTCCAACAGCATCATAAGCAGTTACTGTGGCATAATAAGTTCCATCAATAAGACCATCAACAATCACTGAATCAGAGTTTCCAGTTCCACCAATGAGACCATGATCATTAGCACCTGCTGAGCAAGTAGCATTGGTATAAGTAATTATTCTATGATTACTTAAATAGGTATCAGTGAAGGCGGTCCAAGTAACAGCAATATCATTTCCATCGTTGTCGTATATATTTGTGAACTGAAGGTTGGCGGTATTATCAGTCGGCGCAGTTGTATCAACAATAATTGAATCTGATGAACAAGTACTCGTCGTCGTATTTGTCGCTAAGTCATGTGCTCTAACTTTTGCATAATATATTCCATCACTGAGGCCATCGATTATCGTATTGTTTGTATCTCCAGACCCACCAATGAGTCCATGATTGACTTCTCCCGTACTACAAGCTGAATCAGTATAAGTGAAAAGAGTATGGTCACTTAAGTTTGAATCCGTGAAGGCCGTCCAACTGACATCAATATTATTCCCATCAATATCGTAGACATCAGCAAACTGAAGGTTAGCCGTGTTGTCTGTTGGAGGAGTTGTATCAATTTCAATTGTATCCGTTGAACAAGCTGAGACTGTAGAATTTCCAACAGCATCGTAAGCAGTCACTGTCGCGTAATAAACTCCATCTGTGAGTCCATCAACAATGACTGAGTCTGAATTTCCAGATCCACCGATGAGGCCATGATCATTCGCCCCTGTTGAACAAGCGGCATTGGTATAAGTAATAAGTCTGTGATCAGTGAGATAGAGATCAGTAAACGCCGTCCAGGTAATCGCAACATTGTTACCAGAGTTGTTGTAAGCATTAGTGAATTGAAGATTCGCTGTGTTATCTGTTGGTGCTGTCGAATCCACAATTATTGAATCAGAACTACAGGCCGATGTCGTTTCATTACCTGCAGAATCGATTGCGGTTACAGTAGCATAAAATATTCCATCAGCGAGTCCGTCTACAACAGTACTATTTGCATTAGTAGTACTGCCTGTTAATGGATGAACTGCTTGTCCAAGTGAACAGGCAGAATCTGTATAAGTTGTAAGTCGATGATCGGAAAGGTTGGTATCTGAAAACGCTGTCCAAGTTATCCCAATATTATTTCCATCATTATCATACGTATCAGTAAATTGTAGATTCGCAGTATTGTCGGTCGGGTTTGTTAAGTCGACAGTAATAAAATCAGTAGAACAAGCAGATGTGGTAGTATTCGTTGCTATATCGATGGCCTTAACTTTTATCCAGTACTGGCCATCAGATAAACCGTCTATAATTGTATTGTTACTATTGGTTGTTGATCCAGTTAGACCATGATCAACTTCACCACTTGAACATGAGCCATTAGTGTAAGTATATATTTGGTGATCACTTAAATTGATATCAGTAAAGGCAGTCCAAGTAACTGCAAGGTTGTTTCCAGTGGCCTCGAATAAATCTGTGAACTGAACATTTGCAGTATTATCAGTTGGAGAAATTCTATCAATTTCAATCGTATCAGTTGAACAAGCTGAAACTGTAGAGTTACCGACAGCATCGTAAGCTGTCACTGTCGCATAATAAATACCATCAGTGAGTCCATCAACGATAACGGAATCAGAGTTTCCATTCCCCGAAATAAGCCCATGATCGTTTGCCCCAGTTGAACAAGCTGCATTTGTATAGGTAATGATTCTATGATCTGTAAGATAGAGATCTGTAAAGGCCGTCCAAATAATGGCGACATTATTTCCAGTATTGTTATAAGCATTAGTGAACTGAAGGTTAGCAGTGTTGTCAGTTGGAGAAGTCGAGTCAATAATAATTGAATCTGAACTACAGGCAGATGTCGTTTCATTTCCAGCAAAGTCAATAGCAGTCACTGTTGCGTAAAAAATTCCATCAGCTAGTCCATCAATTACAGTACTATTTACATTTGAGATACTACCAGTCAGTGGATGAACTACTTGCCCAACTGAACACGCCGAATCTGTGTAAGTCGTAAGTCGATGATCAGAAAGGTTTGTATCGGTGAAAGCAGTCCAAGTAACAGCAACATCGTTACCGTCATTGTCGTAGGCATTTGTGAATTGCAAGTTGGCAGTATTGTCAGTTGGGTTTGTTAAATCGATGGTAATGAAATCTGTCGAACAAGCAGAGGTCGTTTCATTGGTTGCGTTATCTCTAGCTACAACTTTCGCCCAATAGAGACCATCGGTGAGTCCATCAATGACTACGTTGTTATTGTTTACGGTTGAACTGGTATAACCATGATCATCAGCTCCTGCTATACAGTTACTGTCAGTATAGGTGATTAGTTTATGATCGGTTAAATCATCATCAGTGAATGCAGTCCAAGTAACAGCAATATTATTTCCAGTTGCTTCATATTGATTAGTAAACTGAAGGTTTGCAGTATTGTCAGTAGGAGGACCATTATCAACAACGATTGGAAGGGTTCCGGCTATTAATGCTCCAGCATCATCTACATTTAATGTGAGACCTTGACCAGTTGGATCTGAAAAGTAAAACGACTGAGTATAAGTTCCAGTAGAAATCTGAACATTAGTAACTTCATTACCTCCAGTACAAGCAGAGTCACTGTAAAAAGTTCCAGCTCCGCCACCAGTAATATTAATTGTAGTGTTTGAAGTGAGGTTCGAATTGTTATTGAACTGATCCTGACTCACAATTGTGTAAGGGCCTGAACAAGTGCTTGTTGGAATGGGTGTCGGACCAGCAAGATCTAAATGATTTGCGGGAGCTGGATTAACAGTCACTCCAAAAGTTGAATCAACGAGAGCACCTCCGTCATCTGCAGCGATTGTAATTGTTTCGGCCAGGGTATCTCTTAAATAAAATGTTATATTATTTGTTCCCGTTGTGATGATTCTACTTGTAACTTCATTTCCTCCAGTACAAGAAGCATCAGAATAAGCAGTAGAGCTACCTAGATCAGAAAGGGTTAATGTAATATTAGAAATGGCATCGGTTAAATTATTGAACTGATCCCGTGAAGTTAATGTATAAGGCCCTGAACAGACTCCAGCGACGATAGGATCAACTCCAGTAAAAAGAATATTGTGAGGAACATCAGATGAAGCTGTTGCATTTACGGTCACGGAACTTGGAGCCCCTACAGCATTTACAGAAGTTGCAAGAACACTATTCAGTCCTATAACAGTTCCAAGAGTTAAACTAAAACTAGCTTGCCCATTATTGTCTGTTGTTGCATTAGAAGGAGTTACTGAGCCACCACCAGCAGTAACTGCAAAAGTGACACTTTCATTTTCAACAGGGTTGTTAAATTGATCTTGAACTTGAACAACTGGATTTGATGCTATCGTCGTGCTTGCTACTCCGCTTTGCCCATTGCCAGATGAAATCACAATATGGTCAGCAACATCTGAAACAATACTAACCCCAAGTGTTGCTGCAATTAAAGCTCCAGCATCATCAACATTTAAAGTAACGGACTCTCGAACAGTATTTCGATAATAAAAAACATTATTGTCACTACCTATTCCAATTGTTGTTGAAGTGATTTCATTACCACCAGTACATGAGCTGTCTGAATAAAAAGTTCCACTTGCTGCTCCTGTTAAATTTACAGATATTGGAGCAGTCGCAGGAGAGAGGTTATTGAATTGATCACGCGAGTATACAGTGTAGGCATTACATGTTCCTGCGACAAAACTATTTGTTCCACTTAATAAAAAGTTATGTGGAGCATCTGGAGTCCCTGTTGCCGTAAAGCTCATACTCGATGGAGCACCAAAGATGATAGGTGCTGAGAAGTTAATTGTATTTGTTCCAATAGTACTTCCAAGAGTCCAAGTCACTTGAGCAAACCCACTACTATCTGTTTTAAATGAACTTTGAGAAACAGAACCATTGCCACTCGTTACAGTAACAACAACATCCCAGTTTGGTACTGGTGTTCCTGTTATATCGACAACCCTAACCATAGGATTGAGAGCTACAGCTTGATTAACTACCGCTGACTGAGAATTACCTTGAGTTAAAAGAAAATGGTGAGCTCCTAGTTTTACTGTGACAGTAAACGGGGTAGGGTCAGCATATCCATCTATTGTTCCGTTAACAACTGCATCTGTGTAAGGAAAGAGAGGAGCAATTATACTAGTTCTTGCGTATCCATCGAGATCTGTATTTAAAACTGGTGTTTGAATAAGAAGTCCTGCACTGGTTTGTTCTGTAAAAGTAACTTGAAGGCCTGGAAGACCATCACTTCCAGAAACTGCGCGAAGAACTAAGTCTTGTGAACATGGTTGGCCGGTATAACAAAGAATAATATTCGGATTACTTTTATTGTCTCCTCCAATTGTAAGGCCATCAGGGTCGAGTGCTTTATTACCAGCTCGTCCACAACTGAAAAGAAAAAATGAAAGCAAGATGATTTGAAAAAAATGAAACGAGTTCTGGCCGGTGGATACACCAGCGCAAAATTTATTACGAATGTTTGATGAACCACGTTCTTTCATCACATTCCTCGTTAAGTTTTTTAGAACGAAGACAAAGCAACGTTCGGAGAATCCTTTCTATATATATATATTATCGACCACTTGCGTCATTATTGTTAAAAAAAAGGGTATATAATGACGCAAAATGGCTAGATTTAGACTTATTTATAAGTGAGTTGTGTAAGCTGTTGATATCATAGAGTTATTTACAAAATTATTGTCAATTTTTTTATATAATTATGAATTTTGTTGACAGTAAAAATAGTGTAATTTTATTGAATTTCGATAAATGCCCAATAAAAAAGGCTTCAATATGAAATTACAGCAACTTACAAGACCAATTTTTCAAAACCGATAGGCAGGATTTACCTTCGGAAAACCTTTGTAAGTACTAGTAATAACGTAGGATCGAAAAACCCTGATAGGAAAAATGAATCCCCCTAGGAGATAAAGCATTTTTCAGACAATAACTTGTACATCCCAAGAGGACGGTTTAGCGCTTGGAGCATGTCACGAAGTTGGACAACAAATATACTGAAAAGTGCACAGTTCTATTTTTTTAAGATTTTATTTATTTTTGGTAAAAGAATTGTGGAAGCTTTCTTATGACCTTTGAAATTCCAATGGCCAAGTTTGTCAACTTTTAAACCATTGTCTTTAATTCCCACGTTTGTAGAAAAATTCTCAATATATGATCTCTCCCCAATGAGCTCTTTCATCTTTTTATCAAAGTATTCATCATGAGTGACTGTAAAATGAAGAGTCTTAAATTTGTTTTTTGTGAAATTATCGAACTCTTTAAGTGCCTCCAAAGTGGACATGGAAGCCCTCTTAAGTTCATCTGGGTTTTCTTTCAAAAACTGAAAGGCATTATCTGAGAAATCTTTAGATATTAAATTATAGAATCTCGAACCTAAATAATAAAAGATTTGTAGTTGTCCTAACCTAGAAAGAAAACTTAATGAAAAATTTTCTTGAAATCTAGTTCCATTTTTATAGGGACGATCAAAAATAAATCCACTGTAACCAATTTTTTTATCTAGTTCGTAATCGTTATCAAAAAAATCATTTACATGGTGCTGCCAAATAATTAAATCAGGTTTGATAATATCAACATGTTTTTTTAAGACTAAGTATTCTTGCCATGTCCCGTATCCACTAGATCCAAATGCGAAAACTTCATAACGATCTGATAGTAAACCATAGAATGTTTTGCTCGTTTCAATATCTCGAGAGTGAGTGAAACTATCTCCTATGAAAAATAATTTCTTCTTCTGTGAATCTATATTTCCATATGCTCTAAAGCCATATTTTATGGATTGATAATCTACTATAAAAACATTTCCAGTAAGATCTTTTGATTTGTAATTTAAATTGAAGTTTTCTTTTGGAGACCAACCTAATTCTGAACTAGATTCAATAGAAAAAGGTGAGCTGAACCCAGTATTAAATTTGATATGATTTTGGGCCACTAAAATTAATTGAAATAAAAATAGAACCAATAAAACTGAGAGTAGAGATGCAAGAAGTGACTTTAAAAGTTTTTTCATGATTTTATTTTATCATGAGATCTTTAAGTTGATAGTCTAATGTTGCTTTGTGGCCCAAATTAACGCCACAACACTACCTATTGGTATTCCTGCGATAGTCATAAAGAAAAGAATCTTTAATACTTTTCCCTCAAATCCTTGAAGTTTTGAGTCATCTTTTGATTTTTGTTCTTCGCTCATAATTCCTCTTAGTGACAAAGTGGAGCATCTGTTCCGTAGAGACTATAAAGTCGATAAGTAATTGTAAATAATCCTATAACAATAAGAAATGCAGAGGATGATTTTGGTATTTTATTTTTAATTGGCTTAAATATGAGATTTATTATCTCACTTCCAAAACTAACTGCAGGTAATGTACCCAACCAAAAAAAGAAAAGTGAGGTTGCCCCAAGCAGAGGGTTCCCTGTTACGCCTGCAATCAAGACAACGCCATAGAGTAAACCACAAGGCAATAAAAGCGTCATAAACCCAATTGGTATAATTGAAAACTTACCAAGTTTATTCAACTTTACTAATGCCTGAGAATAAAGAGTATGTATAGTTGAAGATGTATTGGTTAGATTTTTTCCTTTTGAAACTAGTCCTTTAATACCAATGAAAAGAATTGCAAAACCAAGTGTCAGTAAAGGCAGAGAATTGATTAAAGGGGAGTCTTGCTTAATATTTATGAGAGATGTTAGCCAACCTGCACTCAATCCTAATAGTAAGTATGCTAGAAGTCTTCCAAGTTGATAGAGAAGGTTTTCAACCTTCCCTTTGGTTAAAGTAGCTGTGAGAGGGGAGCACATTCCCACACAATGCAGACTCCCGCCAAGACCTATGAGCAAAGAGGCCCAGATAATAGCGAAAAGAGAATTTGATTCAAAGCTAGCGTAGAGGTCCTGCAAGGTTTACCTCCTGTTCAAGTACTAGAGTTGCTTCTTTTTCTGTATCACCATTCTTAATCAGTAATATGATTTTTCTATTACCCTTAATCAATATTTTTTTATTAAAGCGGAAAAAAATATTTGCTTTATTATGACCCTTTTTTAACTGCCAAGGCGCTCGTGGTGTAGCAACTCTGATAGCTTTCGCTAACACCGGGTCCTTGATCATAAAAAAGAGTTTTTGAACTTTTTCACCATTGTAGTCAATTGCTATTTTATAATGGTTTGCAATTTCTTCTATTTCGGTGGTTCTAACAATTTGAAAAGGTGATTTACTACCTCTTAACATCATTACTCTTAAGCGATCTTGTTGATTGAGCATATATATGAAGCCACCAAAAACGATTGTCATAAGTGTTAAATAAATAATTGATCGAAGACCAATTTTTTTAACTTTAACTCCTTGTTTTCCAAGCTCTGTATCATATCTAATGAGACCTTCTGGTTTTCCAACTTTGGTCATGATTTCATCACATGCATCTATACAATTGGTGCAAGCAATACATTCAAGCTGAGTACCTCTTCTTATATCTATTCCGGTTGGGCAGACTTTTACGCAATGATAGCAATTGATACAATCGCCCTCTAGCACGGGGCTTTCGCTATTACTTTCTTCCGAAAGCCTTCTTGGTTCACCTCTTTTTTCATCGTATGTGACGACCATTGAATGATCATCCATAATTACACTTTGCATTCTTCCATAGGGACAAGCAATGATGCAGAACTGTTCTCTAAACCAACCAAAATCTATCAAGATAATGGCAACTGTAATCCAAGTTGCAGTAAAGATTCCAAAATTTGAACTAGGAGGAGCAAGAGTAATTTCATATAACTCCCAAGTTCCGACAAAGTAGCCGATAAATGAGTGCGCTATATGCATACTGACTAGCAGGTAGAGAATCCATTTGGATAACTTCTTCGCGGCCTTGAGCAAACTCATAGGAGCTTTATCTAGGGCCTCTCGTTGTCTGGACTTACCCTCTGTCCAAAGTTCAATCTGTCGATAAATAGCATCGATAAAAACAGTTTGAGGACAGCCCCAGCCACACCAGGCCCTACCCCATATACTTGTAACAAAAGCAAAGAAAAGGGGAATTCCTAGAAAAATAAAAATAAGTAGAGGAGCGTCGTGACTATAGAAAGTGTGCGTAAAAAATGTAAATTCTCGTTTGGCAATATTAAGGAGAATAGATTGCTTTCCACCAATGTGAATCCAAGGAAGAACTAGGTAAAGTAGTATTAGAAACCAAAAAAAGATTGTTCTTTTATTTCTCCATTTCCCTTTTACATCTTCCGGGTAAAGAAAAACTCTGTGACCCTGCTCATCTGTCGTAGCAAGTCGAGATTCATGTCTTTCAAACTTATTTGGCTTTCTCATAATTATATTTTAAAGCAAAGGAATGCACTTGAGATTTTCTCAAGTGCATGTTTAACCTATTTTCGAGGTATTTTCTTACCTTGAGGTTCTTTAGCACCACTTTTATGCTCAAAACCTTGTATGCTCATGACATATGCAGTTGCGGCATACATCTCATCTTTTGAGATAACTTCTCCCCACGCGGGCATCCCGTTATCTTCATTCCCTTTGTTTACGATTGAGTAAACTGACTCAGCTGTTCCATCTGAAAGAAGCCAGTACTCATCAGTTAAGTTTGGTCCAATATCGCCTTTTCCATTTTCTTCATGGCAGGTCATACAGTTTTCTTCAAAAACTTCAGCACCTTTTGCTAGACCTACTTTTGTTGTCCAAGTTGAATATGCTTTTTGATCAAAGACATCGACCTTAGATGCTAACTCAGCTTTGGCTTTATTAATTTTCAGCATATCTTGAGCATACTCTTCTTCTAGCGTTAGACCTCCGGCCCAAAGATAGTACATTCCATAGAGTACTCCAAAGACAACTGTTCCTACAAAGGTCGCTATCCACCAAGAAGGAAGAGGATGATCCAGTTCTTGAATCCCATCATAATCATGATCAAGAACGAGTGCTTTCTCATCATCCAAAATTATGTTTTCCGATTTATTTTCAGTGCTCATTTCGCACCTCCTATCTTCTGACCATCTTCAAGAGGTAATTGTTCTGCTTCTGAAAAACTAGAGTTATTTTTCTTTCCAGTGACCATATAGAGGACACCAATGAAGACCATGATAAATAAAATCATACCGACGACCATAAGCCATGGGTGTTCAAATTGATTCAGTACTTGATCTCTCATTCGGCACCTCCTGCTTTATCAATAACTTTTCCATCTTTAATCGCTTGTTTTACATCAGCTCCAAGTTTTTGAAGATAAGCAATTAATGCAACCATTTCTTTATCAGCAATGTCTTTTGAGACACCACTTTCAGAAAGTTCATTTGCAATACCCATGGCTTGGGCCTTTGCATTTTCTATTGCATTATCAATTTCGTCTTCAGAGTAAGGAACACCAAGTGAGGCCATAACTTTCATTTTTTTACGAAGAGTCTTATGATCATACTTTTTAGTTTCAAGCCAATCGTAGACAGGCATAATTGAGCCTGGGGTGACTGCTCGAGGATCAATCATATGTTTGTAATGCCACATATGGTTGTATTTTCCTCCAACTCTCGCCAAATCTGGTCCAATTCTTCTAGAACCCCATTGAAAAGGTCTATCGTAAACATGCTCTTCTGCTAAAGAGACAGTTCCATATCGAATATACTCATCTGGAGAAGGTCTAACGAGTTGTGAGTGACAAACATAACAACCTTCTTTGATGTAAACATCGCGACCAACTAACTCAAGAGGTGAGTAAGGTTTCATGAAGGTTTTCTGAGCCAAATACTTATGGCTAGTTAAAGTTGGTACAAGTTCTATAAGTGATCCAACTAAGATGGCAAGAAGTGCGAGAATGGTAAAAACCATTGGCATCCCTTCAAGCTTTCTATGGGTCCCAGCATGGGCCTCTGGCTTGGCACTTGAAAGTGCAGGGGCTTGATAAACCGGCTCTTCTTCTTTTTTCGCCTGTTGAATAGTCTTAAAAATATTGTAAAGCATGAACATAAATCCGATGAGAATGAGAACTCCACCAAATGCTCTTACCCAATACATTGGAATAATTTTTACAACAGTTTCAATAAACTGTGGATAGACTAATCGACCTCCATCATCAAGAGCACGCCACATTAATCCTTGAGTGATACCTGCTGTCCACATAGACATCATGTACATGAGAAGCCCAATAGTCGCAGTCCAGAATTGCAAGTTTGCTAATTTAACAGAATAAAGTGTTGTATTCCAAATTCTTGGGATCATAAAATAAAAGATCCCGGCAACCATCATATAGTTCCAACCAATAGTTCCTGAATGGACGTGTCCGACAACCCAATCCGTGAAGTGAGCTAAATGGTTTACAGACTTGATTGACATGAGAGGGCCTTCAAAAGTTGCCATCCCGTAGAATGTTACTGCAGTCGCTAGAAACTTAAGAACAGGGTCTCTTCTAACTTTGTCCCAAGCTCCTCTAAGAGTTAGAAGACCGTTAATCATCCCACCCCAACTCGGTGCCCATAGTGCGACAGAGAAAACCATACCTACTGTTTGGGCCCACTCTGGAAGAGTTGAATAAAGAAGATGGTGCGGTCCTGCCCAGATATAGAGGAAAATCAAAGACCAGAAATGGATAATAGATAATCTATATGAGTAGACAGGTCTATTAGCCGCTTTAGGAACAAAGTAATACATTAAACCAAGAAATGGTGTCGTTAAGAAAAAGGCCACAGCGTTGTGTCCGTACCACCATTGAACCAATGCATCTTGAACACCCGCATAGACAGGATACGACTTCATAAGACTTACTGGAATCTCGATTGAGTTTACAATATGAAGTACAGCGACAGTTACAAAAGTAGAAATATAAAACCATATCGCAACATAGATATGTTTCTCTCTTCTTTTCCATAACGTACCAAGAATATTTACTCCAAATAGAACCCATGCAATTGCAATAGCAATATCAAACGGCCATTCTAATTCTGCATATTCTTTACCGTGAGAGTATCCGAGTAGAAGTGAGAGTCCACCTCCAGCAATAATAAGTTGCCATAGCCAAAACTGAAAATTGGCCATAAAGGAGTTAAATAATCTCGCCTTTGCTAATCTTTGAAGTGAGTAAAACACACCTGCAAAAATAGCATTCCCAACAAATGCAAAAATGGCAGCATTCGTATGGAGAGGTCTAAGTCTTCCAAACGTTAACCACTCAAGGCCAAAGTTGAACTTCCAACTCGATAATTGAAAAGCAATTGTAACCCCTGCTAATAAGGCGGCAAAACCCCAAAACAGAGAGGCTAGAATGTACTTTTTAACAACTTTATCATCATAGGAGAACTGTTCCATCTCCCCTTGATGAGATACTTGCTCTGTACTCATAACTCTTTTCCTTTGTTATTTTTCTTATTTATTGGTTCGTCTTCAATTAACATTCTATTTGCGGGTGTTTCTAAGTCATCAAACTGACCTTTGTTTACGGCCCATAAGAAGGCAGCAACTCCAAATAATCCTAAGAATAGGGCAATCGGTGCAAGTATATATATGATGCTCATAGAGTAACCTCAGTTGTTTTAATCCATCTTCTAAGCCAGCCTGTTCCATAAATTGTAGAGTAGAGAACTGTTAAGCTGCTAATTGGCATCAGTATTGCCGCCGTTAGTGGAGTAATAAAACCCATAGAAGCTGCTGTTGCACCAATTAAATTGTAGAAAATTGAGATGATTAAATTTCTTTTTATTAATTTAATAGTCTCACTCGAGAGCTCCATTAAATTCGAAATTGATTTAATTCCTGGAGTCGTAATATAAACGTCAGCTGCTCTTAGTGATACTTCAACACTTCCACTTACTGCAATTCCAACGTCAGACTTCTGTAATGCCATTGCATCATTGGCCCCATCTCCAATCATTATAAGATCTTCACTACTCGAAACAAGTTGGTGCTTTTCCTCTGGAGAGTAATTTGAATAAAGATTCTCTCTATTCACACCAAGTTCAGAACCTATCCTTGAGACATTTTCATCATTATCACCAGAGACAATATAGGGCGATTTGTTCATTTTTCTGATTTTGCCAATGAGATCTCTTGCTTCAGGTCTAAGTGAGTCCTTTAGACCAATAATTGTAAGCAAGTCATCATTTCGAAAGAGACCAACTGTATTTAAGTTTTCCTGTTTGAAATTTTGGTCTAGTTTTTTAATTTGATAAGTCTGTCCATTTATAGTGCCTGAAACACCAAGACCAGCATGTTCAAAAAAATCTGTAACAGGGAGTTCGTTAGTACCTTCCTCTTTTAATTGAGAGTAAATAGAAACTCCAACAGGATGCTTAGATTGTTTTTCAAGAGAGAATATGATCTCTTTTGTAGGGACATCTATTTTTGTCAGGTCTTCCCAAGTGTCAATACTTAAAGTTCCATAGGTAAGAGTACCTGTTTTATCAAAAAAGATTTTCTTGGCCCTTACAATACGTTCAATCACATCGAAGGACTTTATAATTATTCCAGCTTTTGCCGCTAAATTTAAACTTCTACTAAGTGCGAGTGGTGTGGCCAAGGCAAGAGCACAAGGGCATGTCACAATAATCAAACTTAATGTTCTTGAAATCGCAGTTGAAGCTCCGAGCAATATCCAGTTAATAGCTAAAACAATAGCTGATAGGATAAAGAGAGAAATAATAAATTTATGAGAGAATTTATCTACAGTAGTCAGAAGAGGCGATTTTTCACTTCTATCAGTTTGAATTTTTTCTAGTATCTTTCCTAATCGAGTTTCATGAGAAGTAAAGTCTACTTTCATCTCGACAGGGTTGGTGAGATTCGTTGTACCTGAGAATACATTTTGATTTACGTTTAACTGCTGAGGAGTAGACTCACCAGAGAGAAGACTCAAATCAGCATAAGTTTCTCCTTTGGTCATAACTCCATCTGCCGGAAAGATCTCTCCTGGCATAACTTTAATAAGATCGGACTTCTTTAGGAAACGTGAATATATTTCTTCAAAGGTTCCTTTGTCTGGGTTCCAACGCCTGGTTTGAGAGTTTCCAAAAAAACTACCAGCTAAAGAAGAGTCGAGACCTTTTTTCTGTGCTTTTTTAAGAATGTATCTTGAAAAAAGTAATAGAAAAACAAGAACGCTTAAGGAATCAAAATAGGTTTCATTCTTACCTTGTAAGAGTTCAATAAAACCAGCGATTGTACCAACAATCAGGGCTAAGGCAACTGGCTGGTCAATAGAAGGAATACCTTTTTTCAAAGTACTCCATGCATTTTTATAAAAAGGTATTGCCGAATACAACATTACAGGTAATGAAAGAAAAAATGTTGTCCAACCAAACTTTGAGGCAAAGGCTCCTGATGCACCTCCATAGAGGCTAACGGAGTAAAGCATAATATTCATAGCACAAAAGGCCGAGACTCCAATCCTTGAAAGGTCTTTTCTATTTTCTTTTGTTTCAAGAGCATCTAAATCAGCATTGCTTGAAAGAGGGTGAGGAGGATAGCCAAGTTCTGCAATCTCTCTGGCGATATTTGAGAGATAACTCTTTTCATCCACAGTTACATGAAACACTGATGAACTTAAATCTAGTCGGGATGACTTTACATCTCTATTAATTTCAGGAAGTTTCTCAAGCAACCATAAACAGGCCAGACAGTGGATTCCTTCTAAATAAAAGCGAACACTCTTTGTCTTTGTGGTTGAATCATAATTAGCAAATTCTTCTTCAAACTCTTTTGAGTCCATATATCGATAAGACTCTTGAACCTCTTTAATAGGACTACGTGCACGAAAGGTTGGACCTTTTTGCTTTAATTCATAATATTCGCTTAAACCTTTTGAGGAGAGAATGTTAAAGACAGCTCGACAGCCTGAGCAACAGAAAACATGGAGGTTATCATCTAAATTTTTAAATTCAGAGATAACCTTCTCTCCACAATGGGAGCATGCAAGCGAGGACTCAGTAACATATGTGTGGTTGTCTCTCTCCAATTTATTACCCTAAGACTCTTCAGGTCTTAATATATGAAGACTACATGGAGAATATTTAACCAAATGTTCAGCAAATGAACTGGAGAATAATCCTTTAATACCATGTTTCCCTCTAGTGGCCAAAACACATAAGTCTGCATTCTCTTCCTCTAAATAGTCTCTTAATCTTTGTTTAGGAGACTGACTAAAGAAGCACTTCTTAACAGCTTTACCATTCAGGCCAAGTTTCGCTTCTAGACCCTCTAGGATCTTCAATGAAGCAGCTTCAATTTCTGGGTACTTCTCTTCAGTTGGGTAAATATATGGTGAAAAGTCACTAGTGTAGACTTGAACTTCAAAGCAATGAACTAAATGAACGCGAGCATTGTCGAGAACAGGGTCACTTTTGAGGTGCTCTAAGCTTTTTAAACACTCATCGTTTAGTGAAACACAGATTACTACATTTTTCATGATTTAACTCCTTTCTATACACTCATCCTAGTTCCCATGAGCGTGAAAAAACATGACATTTGTCACATAAAATTATTAGATTGATTTCAGTTTATATAAAGGGAAAGACTGTTGTCTAACATAAGCTAGACGGCCTGATCTTCTGAGATAATTTCTTTGAAAACTTCTGATAATTCCTGGTCATGAACAAGGTTTAAAATTTCTAAAATAGTACTTTTATCAAGGAAGACCATCTCTGTGTTTGGCAGTACTTGAGCTGAGAGAGGATAAGGAAGGTGATGTATTAATTCTTTAAGGCCAATGAGGTCACCAAAGCTTAATACTTTTTTGATCTTTTTATTCTTAACGAGTTGAACGTGACCATCGAGAAGGAGAAAGGCAACAACTGGGGTTTGACCCTCATAAAATAGATCAGATTGGACTGTGTATTTATGAATCGGTGCCACAGACTTAATCTTTTCAATTAATTCTGTTTTTAAACTTGTGATGGGATATTTCGTTTTTTTCATACTGCCATCTTAGCCAATAGGATCTAATGGAAATATAATATAAATCAGGTTTTAGTAGAAAATTTATTGGTTTTTTTTAAAGGTTAACGTCAGCCCATTCCATTAAGGCATCTTCGTCCTTAATAACAATAAACTTTCCTTCTTGTTCAATTAGCCCTTCATCTTTAAATTCTGAAATAAAGCGAATAAGGGTTTCGTTGGCAGTTCCAATCATGGTTGCCATCTCTTCTCTGGTGAGTTTGATATTAATCTTTACCTTACCGTCTTCAGTTGCTTCACCATGACTTTCTTTTAAAAGAAGTAAAAGTTCTGCAAGCCTCTCTCTAACATTCTTTTGATGGAACGAAGAAACTTTATTCTCAGCTGCACCCATATCTCGACTAAGCTTTTCAATAATGTTCATGGCGACAGATGGGAGGTCCTGAATGGCCTTCATAATAAATTTTTTGTCTAGAAAGCAAACAGTTGAATCTTCCATCACAGTTGCGGTTGCAGTGTAGTTTTGGTCAGTGAAAAGACTTCTGTGACCAATAATATCTCCACCTTTAACGACTCTTACGATACTTTCTTTACCATCGGCTCCAACTTTAGAAACTTTGATATTCCCCTTGCTAACGCAATAAAGACCGTAAGGATGATTTCCTTGAACAAAAAGGTTTTGACCTTTTTTATAAACGTTTGTGACTTTGTGCCCAGATATTGTAGCTAGGTCATCATTTTCAAGATCACAGAATACTCCGCTCATTCTTGATAGGCAGTTTTCACATGTAGCTGTACCTTTCTTTTTCATGCTCTCTCTCGGCTAGGCATAGTTTGTAAAATTCATTGTTTATAGCTGTTTTTTAATCTTTATTTAGCTCTAAGTCAAGATTAGTGCACTTGTGTTCTCCAATAAATAAGGACTTAAACACGCTTGAAGCTTCCCTTGTGAGTGATTAAATGTTAATACATCTGGTCATGAGCTCAGATAAAAAAGACTTAATACAGAAGATTATTCTGGAATCAAGTGCTTACAAAAATATGGATATGATTGAATCACTGATTCAAGAGGGAATGGATTTAACTCATATCCCTATCCAGCCACTTTATCATGCTATTCGAAGTCTCCCTTCTCAGGAAATCTCGGAACTTTTACCTCGAATGAGTAAGGATCAAAGGCAAAGCTTTTTAGATCTCGACTTATGGGCAAAAGATGACCTTGATGTAAATCAATTCGGAAACTGGATTGATATTTATAATAAGACTGATAATGATGAAATCATTCAAGAGTTTGTTCAAGGTAACCAGTTCGCCTTATATTTGAAAGGTGTTTTCAATGTTTGGACTTTTGATGTTGAAGATCCTCTTTATCCTGATCACGATAATTACTTTTTGACTGAAGATAGCCTCTTACTATTTGAGTTTCACAAAGATTATGAATATGTCTCAGAGGCCCGAGAGCTAGTTAAAAACCTTTACTCTGAACTTGGTGTAGAAATGGCCTATACCCATTTGTTTAAAGTTCTTGTCGAGAGTTACTTAATTGTTCAAGAAGATGAATATCAAGATAAGTGTTTTAGATTAAAAGAACTGGGCTTTGTGGATTGGATAGAAGCATTAGAAATACATAATAATTTTCCATCAAGACAACTCTTAGACAACTTCATTAAAAAGAAAATAGCCTTAACTGCGACTATTGAGTCAATTGGACGTTGCCAGACTCTTCCAGAGAACTCACTTATAGCCTTTAAAAATGAAATTTCTGGTATGAGTGAACAATTATCTGAGATAGATGATGAGAAAAGACAGGACTATCTTCATTTCAATTTTCTAAGAATGATTAATAGTGGACTTACTCTTGAAGATGCTATGAGACATGGAACAGTGGCCATGACGAGAGTCGGAAAAAGAACAAGATCTATGCTTGAACTAGGCTACGATTATATTATGAATTTCGAAGGGAACAAGAATTCTAATATCTTTGAAAAATTTGATTTCACTGACATTTTTAAAGTTGGAAATTCTTTAATTTGTAACAACCAAAAAGACTTAAAAAATTCAATCGCTAAAACCGCCCTCTCTAGACAAGATGGTTTTCTAGGTAGGTATTGGGCCGATTTCATAGATAATTCATTCGACTTCCCTGTGAAGTTTGTTGATATTTACGGAGCTGGTAGTAAACCCAAAGCAGTTGTTAACCAAAGCCTCTTCTTAAATTGGGAGCAAAGAGTACAAACATTGATTAATTTACTTCCTTTTGCAGATCAGTTTTTTCTTAATTATAAAGATCTGACTGAATCATCAAAAATAAGAGATGAGTTTTATCTTAACTATAACGTAGATGAAATTGACTTAGAATCTATCCTCATGAGTACATTCGCTAATTTTGTACTAGGGAATTTTGATAAAGAAAATGTAAATAGGATGGGATTAACTGTCGATGAATACAAACGTTTCTCAGACGGATTAATGGCTGACGGAAAAGTTGATAAGAACTCTGAAAATGGTCAAAAAATTGATGCCTTTATTGAGAAATTTGGAATGAATAATGTATTGGGTCTTGATAATTACCTATTAGGTATTTTAACGGAACAAATGGAAGGGTACGATTACACGAATCTTTCAACTGAAGACTTCAAACACGTTGGTGGACCAATACTACTTGTAGGTTAATCTAACCAAAAGATTGATCAAATACTCTCGAAATGTAATTTATAAAATCTGATTTTGGAGCTTTAATAGCTTTAATGACTTCATCTCTTTTGAAAAATGCTTTTTCATTTTGATTTTTTAGTAAGAGATCGATTTGAGGATTATTCATTAAGTTGGGTAACTTCTCTGCAAAAAATTTATCCATACAATCAAGTCTATTCTTCTCTTTTTCCAAAAAATCAAAAAGCTCGTGAGTAGAGGAGTGCTTTTCAAATTCTTTTTTATTCTTATCTCTTTCTTCTGCTTCCTGTTCTTCAAGAAAAATGTCGATGACATCTTCAAAACCTTTCAGGTTTGCTTGTTTATGTGCAGGAAGTTTTAGTTTTGATTTCTTATCACTCAAGATTTGTCCTCTTCTTCTATTTCTTTTTTTCTATTGTAAATACCGTCAGTAATTCTCTCATAGAAGTAAACTTCTTTACATTTATCAAATAATTGTCTTTGAGGAGTTGCACTTTTTGTTATTTGTCTAAAGCGCTGATGTATATTTAAGTTTTGGACTTTTTTACTCAAGATTGAGCACTTTGAAAGAAGTCCCAGCTCCTTTGATTTTAATCTTCTTGCTTTTTGATGAAAGTGACGGGGAAGTGCGTCTACCGAAGGGACAACAGATAAGTCTTTATGGTGGTCGATACTATTAGAGACTATGTATAAAGGGTAAGGAAACTTTGGGTGAATACTAAGCATGATTAATGCTTCTGTAATATTGGTAAGAGCAGTTTCTAATTCCTCTCCAGTTAGTTGATGGAGCACTATATACATAGGAACTTTGCCGATTTTCTTTGTTGAAAACAGATTACAAAGATAACTTAACTCAAATTCTTCAGGGCTAATTTCTTCGTATATTGGGATTCTCATCATTACCTCTCATAAATTATAAACCTTTTCATTGAGCAAAACTAGAGATTTCAATTGGGATACAGGGCCCCTCCGGTTACAATAATTTAATGAGTTCAAACTTTCCTACAGTCAATTTACCTTACCAATACACTAGTCTTTTACGGGCGAATATGCAGATGAGCGGTCAGGGATTTTCTAATATGAGGGAGTATATTACTTCTCAAAAACCGCTCCTAACTTTAGTGCAGATTATCTTTCAAGATCTTGGTAATAAACTAGACCTTACTTCAATTGTGAAGGCAGTAGGGTGGACAGGTTTTAGAAATAGATTAGCAAATGCTTATGTTGATTATGCTATGTATGGGGAATATCCAACTACACCAAATACTCGCAATATTTCTTTGATGATTGATTTAGAAGAAGACTTAAAACCATTTACTGTTGCAGGTTACTCTAGAGGTTTTCTTTTAGGTTTTTACTTAAGAATGGCTCAAGTTCAACAAGAAAAATCAGGAAAGGACTTTTCCTTAATGACAGATGAGCTCATAAAACTATTAAAACTAAGTAAAATAAAAATTGTAAAAGTAGATTGGCTTTTATTGTCGCTTTATCATTTAGAAGGTTTTTTAGGTCGCGATATGTTGTTGTCTAATTTCGATAAAGAAATTGGATTTGAAAAAATTTATTCAAAACTTACAGAAGAACAAAAAAATACAATGATGGAAAATCTTCTCTCCTATGGCTACTCCATAGGAGATGAAGAAGTTTTTTATTCAAAAACAGTTTAGTTAAATTTGAGAATTGCTGGAGAAAAGAATGGCAGATGCAGAGAATTCAGTTTGGGGATTAGTAAACGAATTGGCTTCAAAAAAAGGTATTTCCGAAATTGTTATCAATGGACCTAAGCAAGTGTTTGTCGAAAGGCAAGGACAGTTTATTCAGTTGAGTGTGCATTTAAGCAAAAAAGATATGTATTCTTTTATTCATGAAATTGCAGCATATAATAAAAAAGAGTGTAACGAACAGATTCCAATCCTTGATGGAAACATGCCTGATGGATCTAGGATAAATTGCATTATTGAACCTTACGCCTCTGGTTCACCTTCAATATCGATTAGAAAATATATGAAAACGATTAAGAGCTTTGATGACAACCCAGGTGTTTTTGATTTAACGCCAGATTGGATTGAGTTTTTAAAGGCAGCGGTAAGTGCTCGAATGAATATTGTTGTTTCAGGGGGAACTGGAGTTGGTAAAACAACTTTTATGAACCTACTTCTAAAAGAGTTAAGTCCTGCTGAAAGAATTGTAACAATTGAAGATACAATTGAACTAAGTCTTAATATTCCTAATGTTGTCCGCCTTGAAGCTAAGGCACAAGTAGGAGGGGCCACAATTGGGCCTAGGGATTTGGTTAAAAATACATTAAGAATGAGACCTGATCGAATAATCATTGGTGAGATTAGAGGCGGAGAATTATTTGATCTCTTACAGGCAATGAATACTGGTCACGATGGTTCAATGACTTCTATTCACTCAAATAGTCCTGGAGAGTGTATTAATAGAATGGAAACTCTCTTTTTGCTTGCAGGTTTTGAAGTTCCCTTCCATGTCGTAAGACGTTCAATCTCAACTGCTGTTGACTTCATCATCCAGATCTCTAGAAATCGTGAAGGGAAGAGAGTCATCCACCAAATTCAAGAAGTAACAGGGATGGAGGGAACCACTGTTCTTTCTCAAACTATTGCTACCTATGAAGAAGATAAGTTAGAATTTCAAGGAATTGTCCCTAAAAATATGGGGAAACTGAATCATATGGGTGGATTACCTATTGATTTCTTTGGAAAATAGTATGCTTAGTGCCAATGATCACTCTGGCCACGTTCTTCTCAAATTGATAGCTTCAGCCTATGACTCGTAGTCGATGGTGGATTCATCCACTCACCATATTTATCTTTTCATTACTTGCGCTGTTTACCAGCCTTTACCTCTATATCCATAGTTATTTGAGAGTTAATGAGGCCTTTGAGGCCTTCATTGTGAAGCATAAATTAAATCCTTCCGTAATGTATGACTCTCAAGCCTGGGTGATGATCTTGACGCTATCGATTCTGGTCTCTTTGATTATTATTGGGATGATTTTGATTTATGTATATTATCAAAAGATGAGAATTCTCTATCGACAGCAACAAAATTTTATTAATGGATTTACCCATGAATTGAAAACCCCCGTTGCTTCATTGAAATTATTTTTAGAAACATTTACTAAGCACGAGCTAACTCGAGATCAACAACTTAAGTATTTAAACTTTATGAAGCGAGATACTGAGAGATTATCTGATAATGTAAGTCTCATTTTAAACCTCGCCAAAATTGAAGATAAAGATCAACTTGAAGAATCTGTTTTTACTGATCTAGGAATATTTATCACTGAATTCTTAGATAATTCTCCACATTTGTTTGATGAAATTGATATCCAATTTGAAAATAGAATCAAAGGACCCACTTCATTTCCAGTAAATAGAAATATGATGGAAATGCTTTTGATGAATATGGTGACCAATGCTATTCGGTATAATGATTTAGAAGATCGTAAATTAGATATCATTATGAGACGAGCTGATAATTTTATAGAAATCGTTTTTAAAGATAATGGTATTGGTATCAATAAAAGTGAACAGAAAAAAATATTTAAAAAGTTCTATCAAGTCGGTAAAACAGCTAAAGGTAGTGGGTTAGGACTTTATTTTGTACAACAAATTGTAAAACTACATAAAGGAAGTATTCGAGTTTATAGTGAAGGGCTTGGAAAAGGTTGCAGTTTTATTTTAGAACTTCCTAGTAAATTAGAGCAGACCGGAGTCGCCAGAGATGGATACCAAGAAAGTACTAGTCATTGATGATGAGCCACATATTGCAGAAGGTGTGAAATTAAATCTTGAGCTACAAGGTTATGATGTTCAAATTGCTCCCAATGGAATTAAAGGGATTGAGCTTTGGAAAAACTGGTCCCCAGACCTTATCGTTTTAGATTTGATGATGCCTGGTGTGGATGGCTATAGCGTTCTCGATAGAATTAGAACAGAAGATGAGAGACTTCCAATCCTTGTTCTTTCGGCCAAAGATGCAGCGAGAGATAAAATTAAGTGTTTGGCGGGTGGTGTAGACGACTATCTCTCAAAACCATTTAACTTAGATGAGTTTTTACTTAGAGTTGAAAGACTTTTAACTCGCTCTGGATGGTCAAACGAAGATAAGAAAGAAGACGCTCAAGAAAACTTTTCTTTTGGGCCGAACCAAATTAACTTTGTTACAAATAAAGCAACTCGTAATGGTGAAGAATTTCAATTAACCGCTCAGGAAATAAAAATCATAAAAATTTTCATTAAGAATATTGGAAAACCTCTTTCACGAGGAGACCTACTTCAAGAAGGTTGGGGTTATCATGAGTCTGCCAATAGCCGAACAGTAGATAATTTTATAGTTAGGCTTAGAAAGTACTTTGAAGAGGATCCTAAAAATCCTGTTTTCTTCACGAGTCTTCGATCAGTTGGATATGTCTTTAATGTTGAATGATTGAATCAGAAATTGTGAACGAGGTCATCTACGTTTAGGTCAAGTCCATCAAGTCCTTCTAGAGAAACTTTACTTTGCTCTTCTGAAAACTCTTGTCTTAAAGTTATGATGGCACTTAATGATGTCGAAATCTTTTGATTTTCACATGTGAATTTTCGGTTAGCAAAAAACTTTCTTTGCGATCCACTTTCTACTACTATTTTTGAAGTCTCGATAATTTGAATTTTATCAGTAGAAACCCACTCACATTTATCTATTGGGTATTGAGTTGACTTTAAACTTCTTAGTTTCTCAACTAATGTATCCATAGATGAGTGATTGGTGAAAATCCGAAGGGCCTCTGTAGCCATTGCTTCACTGTCAGCGACCTGAACCACTGTATCCGTTGCACGGGCCATCGAAACTGACGCTATTGTCAGAAACAGTATGACAAAGAAATTTCGTAGTAATCTAAACATTTATGGTCTCCGTTACATGACACAACATACTAAATTACTCCTAAAATGGGGAAGTTGTTGTAAAGATTACAGATGGCATGATGCATTGAGTGGAGCAAAAAAGGGTGTCGTTCCCTCAAATTTTTGATAGGTTAGGTGGCAAATGAACCTATGAATACAAAATCCAAGGAGTTATCCATGGGAATTTTAGATGGAAAAAAGGCCCTCGTATTGGGGATCGCAAACGACAAATCAATCGCTTGGGGAATTACACAGGCCTTAAAAGCACAGGGTGCCTCAGTGGCGCTTTCTTACCTTAATGATCAACTGAAAAAAAGGGTAGAACCTTTATCTGAAGAAGTGGGTGCAGACTTTATTTTTGAAATGGATGTAACCAACGAAGATCACTATACGAATATGGTGAAAACAGTCGAAGAAAAGTGGGGGAAATTTGATATTCTCGTTCACTCTCTTGCTTTTGCTGATAGAAACGACCTGAAGGGACGTTTTGCTGATACTTCAAGAGACGGATTTAAGTTGGCCTGTGATGTTTCGGCCTTCTCTTTAATCGGTCTTTGTCATCACTTAAAACCTCTAATGAATGACAACGCTAAAGTGTTGGCCATGACTTATCACGGGTCTCAAAAAGTAATGAAAGGTTATAACGTTATGGGTGTTGCTAAGGCAGCTCTTGAGGCGTCAACTAGATACCTTGCAGACGATCTTGGACAAGATGGAATTCAAGTTAACTGTATTTCTGCTGGGCCAATCAGAACGTTAGCAGCTTCTGGTGTTCCTGGACTTAGATCAATCTTCGACATTGTTGAAGAGAAAGCTCCAATGAGAAAGAATGTAACTCCAACAGATGTTGGTGGAACAGCAGTCTATCTTGCTAGTGATCTTTCAACAGGTGTTACTGGTCAAATCTTATATGTGGACTCTGGTATGTCCATCATGGCTTAAGGAGAATTAATGAATAGTACTGAATATATTAAAGATGCAATTAAAACAGAATCAACAGATTTTTCTTCTATGGACACTAGACTTGGTGAAGATGGAACAAAGAGACTTCTTCATGCTGGAATTGGACTTTCAACTGAGGCCGGAGAGTTTTTAGATGCTCTTAAAAAGCACATTTTCTATGGGAAAGAGCTTGATAGAGTAAACTTAGCTGAAGAAATGGGTGATATGTTTTGGTATCTTGCAATTGCTTGTGATGAGCTTGGTGTTGAGTTTGAATCTCTTATGGACAGAAATATTGAAAAACTTAAGGCCAGATATGGAGAAAAGTTTAGCGAACAAAACGCTGAAACTCGAAACCTAACGAAAGAGCGAGAAATTCTAGAAAAACAACAATTCTAATTCTTAGGACCCTCTATTGAGGGTCTTAACTTTTCTAAATAAAAAAATGCAAATAGAAAATATAGAAAATAATAAATCATGGTGGCCAGTTTTTATCTGCTGGATAATTGCTGCAATCTCCGCATTGGGAAGTCTCTTTTTTAGTGAAGTCATGGAGTTTCCTCCGTGTGTACTTTGTTGGTATCAAAGAATCGCTATGTACCCACTCGTATTTATTTTATTAGTAGGTTCTTTTAAACCAGCTAGAGTTACTTTTTCCTTTGCACTACCTCTCGTGATTACGGGATGGATCATTGCTCTTTATCACAACCTTCTTCATTATGAGATTGTTCCTGAAACGGCCTCTCCTTGTCTTGAAGGCGTATCATGTTCAACAGTTTATATAAATTGGTTTGGTTTTATTACGATCCCAATGCTGTCGTTTATTTCATTCTCGATTATTCTTGGAATTTTAATTAATTTAAAAAGGAAAAATTTCTATGAAAAATAAAAAAGTTTTATTTGCAGGAGCTGCAGTTGTTCTCGTTGTCATCTTTGCTCTCGCCGCGAATTTTTATAAAAATTATGAAAGTGAGAGAATTGGATTTCTGGCACAGGAAAATGCCTCAGTTTTCATTCGTGACCATTCTCCTCAGTATGGAAACAAAGATGCTAGAGTATATTTAATCGAGTTTTTAGATCCTGAATGTGAAAGTTGTCGTCTTTTTTACCCTCAAGTAAAAAGTCTACTCAAAGAATTTGGAGATAAAGTTAAACTTGTCGTTCGTTATGCTCCTTTTCATCGAAATTCAAAGATTGCGATTAGGGCACTTGATGGGGCCAAGAATCAAGGTAAGTACTGGGAGGCATTAGAACTTCTTTTCAAGCATCAACCAGAATGGGGAAGTCATCATAATCCTCAACCGGAAAAAATCTTTGAGATTTTACCTCAGCTTGGTCTTGATATGGATCGAGTAAGATCTGATATGAAAAACCCTGATATTGAAAAGATGATTGCTCAGGATATTGCTGATCTTCGAAAACTTAATGTACGTGGTACTCCAACATTTTTTGTTAATGGAAAGCCTGTTGCAAGATTTGGTATTGATGCCTTAAGAGAAGCAATCCAAGAAGCTGTAAAAGAAGCTTACTAGAGATAAAAAGAAAAAGTGGTGATTAACTAATGGGAAAAGTAAAAGTAAAATTTGTTTCTTACGATATGGATAAAACCAAAAAACGTAAACGGAAAGACTTTCTTGTCGATGGAAAGAGTGAAAGAGACGTCCGTACCCAACTTGAAAAAATTCATAAAGGTGAAAAGGTTGTCACCATTCATGAATTGACTTGGGACGAAGAGCAAATTCAAGAAAATATTAGAAAAGAAAAAGAAAGAAAGAATTTAATTTTCACAGGAGAAGTTAAGTTCTTTGACGACACAAAAGGATTTGGATTCATTGCTCCAGACGAAGATATGGACGACCTCTTCTTTCATGGCACGGCCGTTTCAGGTGATGAAGTGACTGATGAAGATCGAGTAGAGTTTGAATTAAGTGAAAGTCCTAAAGGACCTTGTGCTATTCATGTTAAAAAAATATAAAAGACCCTATTTAAGGGTCTTTGAATAAGAATTAGGCCGGTCGGCTTTCTACAATCTGATAATCGGGATTGTCTTCAGTAAGCCAAATCATTTGATAATTTTTTGGAACATCAACCTGATCGGGAACGACATAGGTTCCAAAAACAATATCCCAAAATACAGTTGTTACTCCATGGTTTACTGAGGGATCAGTAAAATGGTGATAGAAATGATGTTTTCTAAGGGCCTTTCCAAATCTAGTCTTTGGTTCTTTGACATGAAGATCTTTGTGAACTTTCTCATAAAATAAATATGAAACAAGAAAGGCAAATGAAAATGTTAAGCTTACTTGCCAAGAGACAACAAGAAGGCCAACAACAAAAAAGACAACCATGACAGGGAACGCCGCCATTAATTTATCGAGAGGTCCTGCGAAATAGTCTTTAAGGTAATGATGTTTTTGATGTTCTGTTCGAAATTTATTTCTAAAGGTCCAGTCGTGGCCTAGGAATCTATGGATACAATATTCGAGTGGAGACCAGAAGAGTAATCCTAAAATCATTGCTATTAGCATTTGTTGCCTCCTATCCATATTTCACGACTATACATTGCCATAAACTTCTCCTTTTGAGTCACAATGTGTTAAAATTACACTTCATTAAGCTAACTCTGAATTGATCTAGGTCAAGATATGCCGAAACTTTATGATTACTTTGAAATTGTTCGTAAAAAGGCCCCTATTACTAAGGAATCTTGGGAAAAGTTTGAGAACAAATTAGATTTCCATGATTTCAAAAAGTCTGACTTTATGCTTCGTCCGGGTTCTATGGATCGAAAGTTCTATATCGTTATGGAGGGAGTTGTTAGAAATTATTGTCTTGATGAAAATGGTCGAGAATATACAAAAACCTTTCGTGGTCCTTCTGGTTTAATAGGTCCGTATGCCGAAATACTACAAGATGTTCCGAGTCTTTATTTTATTCAGGCCGTAACTGATGTGAAGGTCTTATCTTTTAATTATGCCTTCTATGAGCAAATGATGGAGGAGTTTCCAGAGTGGCAAATTCTTGGTCGTAAGATGGCCGAAGAAAATTTTATGGAGAAGGAGCAACGTGAGTATATGTTGCTGCAACTTTCAGCGGGTGAAAGGCTTGAGAAATTCTATGAGAGGTTTGGAGAACTAGTCGATCAAATTCCTCAGTATCAAGTTGCTAGTTATTTGGGGATGACTCCAGAATCTTTTAATCGTTTACTTAAAAAAATGAAATAAAAGGTACGTCACACCTTTTACGGCAGCTGTGTCAATTGACGCGAGTTACGTGCACGTAAATGTAGTCTGCGTTAAGTCCATGAATACGTTATGATTTTCATATATGGAGTCTATTATATGAAACTATTTTTTGGAGTTAGGGATTATAATCCTTCCACCTAAAAGTAAATTCGATACTCAAAAGAATGATTCGTAATGATGGGTGCAATAGCATTGTTCAGCCAAAGGTTTCCCCAAATTCTAAATGTAAGAGCAATAGCCACAACAGGAACAATTGTTGTGCCACCAAAGCGCATATAAACAGGCTCAGGAGGAATTCGCCCATTGGGAACTGTTTCAGCATAACGATCCCAATTTCGCTTTCTAAATTCGTAACCCCCAAAAAGAAAGTTGAGATCCCAATTCTTTGAACCGGTAATGTAGCGAGAATAAACAGCACCAAAAATAGGGGAGCAAATACTATCTTTGCCTTTAAGAAATGCAATTGCATCATTTCCAAAACCAAAACGAATAAAATGATTTTGATTAAGAATGACACCTGTATCTTTGATGTTTCGACAGTAGTGAACATTTTTATCAACCGTCGTATAGTGAGTTGTAATACTTCCAAAACCAAAACCAATCATGCCGGCTTGAGCTTTAAAGGATGCAAAAATGAATAAAAGTCCAAGGATAACTTTCATAGATAAATCTTATCATAAATGTGTGCTTTTTTGACGCATGTACCGTAAAAGGTGTGACGTACCTAAGATACCTAAGAAGTAGTTAGAAACTCAAGACAAATTGACTTCAAAACATCAACACCTTTAGGAGTAATTTGTTCAAGTTCAATCAAATTATTATGCTTAAGTATGTTCATAACAGGATCAGTAGACCTTTCGAAAATTTCTTCATACTGATTGAGAAGATTTTGACTAATTTTATGAGTACAAATAATTTCTCTCGTAAAGTCTTGGAAAAATAACTGTTGAGGAGAGAGCATGTGATGCCTTTCTGTCAAAAGCTCTTTACCAGATTGAAATTGATATTTTTCAAAAATCCTTTGATTTTGAAGATGCAATCCTGGCAAATGACTAATGGCCGACACACCAAAACTCAATAATGAATCTGACTTCGATTTTTTAAACCCTGTAATATTACGAGAAAGAGAACCATCTTCCTTAGAAGCTATCAATGGATTATCCGCTTTGTAGAAATGACCAAAACCAAAATGGATAAAACCACGCGACAGAAGAAGATCTCTCGCTTCTCTATACATAGTAAAATTGAGCTCAAGATCAGGCTCAGGAAAATGGCCAAGCGCAGATTGCGTCCCTTTTTGCCATGGCGCCAAGGCCAATGGATAAAGAATAATTCCATTTATTGGAAGCTCTGTGGCCCTACCAACTGATTCAACAAAACTTTGAACAGTTTGAAACGGTAACCCGTAAATAAACTCGAGAGAAATATCCTCAAAGTTATTTTGGGATAGAATCTCACTAGCTTTGCAAACATCATCAAAACTTTGAGTTCGATTTACATTTTGAAGAACTTTTTGATCAAAGTCCTGAACACCCAAGATTGCTTTTGAAAAACGATGAGCTTCAAGAATTTTAACTTTCTCAGTCGTAAGAAGTCTCGGATCAACTTCAACTGCTCCATAGAAGTTTGATGTAAGCTTTTTAAAAGAAAGTGACTCTGAAAGAAGAGTGTCTAAATCTTTTGATGAAAGAAAGTTTGGAGTACCTCCTCCCAAATGAATATTTGAGATATCAGTCTCTACCTCACTTGCTACACCTTTCCATTCTGCTAAGAGTTTTGTCACATACGGCGAATGACTTTCAGTAGTTGGAGTTACTTTTATATTACATCCACAAAAACTACAAAGTTGCTCACAAAAAGGAATATGAAAATAAAGAGAAGTGTTTCCTGAAAGAGAGCTATATGACTCTTTTAGAACTTCAGAATCTAATTTATCCACACTCCACATAGAAACTGGAGGGAAATAACCAAACCTGCTTCCAGGTCTGGCCAATCTTTTAAATTCATTAAATGTTTGGATCGGATTAGTACTCAAATTAGTATAAGAATCTATCGTGAATAAGTTTGATAGTATTTCTCACATTATCTTCAGGAGTATGCTGAAGAACACCATGTCCAAGTCCCATAATCCAACGACTCATATCAACATCTGCAGATTGAACTCTTTCAAAGAAGTCATTTAGTTTTCCCTCTAGTAAGTTCCACGGTAGGTGGAGGTGAGAAGGATCAAAATTTCCTTGAATCATATAGTCTTTTGAGAACTCTTTAAGTGTACTTGGTAGATCCATTCTCCAATCAATTCCAAGAACAGAAATGTTATCATCTTGGATTTCTCTAAAATACTGCACATGAGTATGTTTTGAGTAATAGATGATCGGAATATTTGGATATTTTTGTTTAAATTCTTTTGTCACTTTTCGAAGCTTCGGAAGAATAAATTGAGTGTAGTCAAACACATCAAGTTCCCCAGCTGCAGTATCAAAAAGACAAATCGCATCGATATTTCCTTTTGCCTGCTCTTCCATATTCGCTACAAGCTCAGGAATCAAGATGTCACAAAAACCTTCCCATCTTCCATCGTGAAGACCAAGTTTACTACTTGTTAGGTTTCCACTATGACCACCTTCAACAGCATAGCTATAAAGTGTCCAGGGGGCACCAACAAATCCTAGGAGAGTTTTTTCTTTTGGAAGTTCTGTTCGAAGACCTAGACAGGCCTTCTTTTGAAATTCGTAAAATTCATTTGCTGGAGCAGTTACGGAAAGTTTCTTTAGATCATCTTTCGTTTGAATTTTTAGATCAAGGATTGGTCCTGGTGCATACTTAAGACCCATTCCCAACTGCTCTAGAGGAAAGAGAAGATCTGAAAAGAGAATTGAAGCATCAAAATCAAAGTCGCGAATAGGACCCATTGTCACTTCAATGGCAAGATCAGGAGTCTTACACATACTCATAAAGTCAGAATCTTTTTTGATCCCTTGGTAGTGTGAGTGGTATCGACCAGCTTGCCTCATAAACCAAGCAGGAACACCAGTCTTGCCATCTTTTTTTGTTCTATCATTGAATAAACCCATGAATTTTTCCTTTTAGGCCTTAATAACTAACTTGTATCCAACACCTCTAATACTAACAATAGCAATTGGTTCATTTGGATCAGTCTCGGCCCATTTTCTTAGTTTTACAATATAATTATCTACAGTTCTATTTGAAGGGAATTTATCTAAACCCCATACTTCTTCAATAATGGTTTCTCGGTTAACAGCTTCATTTTTGTTTTTATAAAGAAGTTCCAAAATGGCACATTCTTTTTGAGAAAGAGGAATCTGTTCACCCTGTGCATTTGTCAGTTCGAACTTATTAAAAGAAATTTTTAAATCGCCCAGTATTATTTCATCTGGAAGAGTTTCTGTCTGAACTCTAAACTTATTAATTCGATCTAGCCTTAAGACTAATTCTTTTAGAGCAAATGGTTTTGTAATGTAATCCTCTGCACCAATCTCTAGACCTTCAACCCTTGTTTCAGGATCATTCAAAGCTGAAAGAAAAATAAGAGAAAAATCTTTTCGAAGTCCTCGAAACTCTCTCGCTAAATCTAGTCCATTGCCATCGGGAAGACCTATGTCCATTAATACAACAGACGGAGTAGTCATATTGAAAATCTCTCTGGCCTCTTTTGCTGTCATTGCAAGTTTACAATGATGACCAATTCCCTGAAGGTATTCTTCTAATGTTTGGCCAAGGTTTTTCTCATCTTCAACAATAAGTATTCCATCAGTGGGCATGAGCATCTCCTTTTTTAAAGTGAAGCTCAAAAAGTAGTCCCTTGTTGGCACCTAGGAAAGTTCTTAACTTTCCATTCATTAAAGTCATCATTTGGCTAACGAGATAGAGTCCGATACCTGATCCACGAGCTGAGTTATGTTTGTAAAAAAGTTTAGAGAGTTTATTAAAGTCTCCTGCAAACTCAGCACCTTCATCGTCATAGCGAACGATAACTTTCTCATCACCACTTAAAGTAATATTTACTTTCTTCTTTTTTGAATGAATTCTTGTGTTTTCAAAAAGGTTTTTAAATATTAGTTCGAGTGCAAACTCATCGGCTTGAATAACATAACTATCCTTAGGAAGGTCTGTTGAGATTTCAATCCCTTCCCCAAATTGTTCTATAAGTTTTGATAGAAGAGCAGAGAGAGATACATTTGTAATATTTAAAGTACCACCTCTTTCTAGTCTCGAGAGCTGCAGAATCTTATCCATCTGAGTCTCAAGGTTCATAACATCTTCGATCATCCTACCTGAAAGTTTACGAACTCTATCTGTATCAGGGCTTTCTTTATCGATAACATCTTTAAGAACCTCGGCCTGTAGCCTCATTGAGGCCAAAGGTGTCTTGAGCTCATGAGTAAGCCCAGCAAAGAAGGCCTGTAATGCCTTTGTTTTCTTTTGATCTTTAAGAAAATAAGAGATTAGGGTTGCTGACAGAAGAATTAGAAGAACAAGAAAAGTCCCTCCTTCCCATGTAATCATATTGTAGATTCTTTTTTGTTCAATTGTGCTTGAAGGAAGACCTTCTTTTGAAAACTTCAAAATTAAATAAAGCCACCATGAGCCGAGTGCTAATAAACTCATGGCCCATAGTACTGATAGAAAAGGTACGAAGTTTTGGCTTTTCCTCAATTGAACAGTCTCCTCTCCATCTCAGCTAAAACTTTTTCGTCATGAGCTAGAGAACAAAATCCAACTTCATAAGCGTTAGGTGCAATATAGATTCCCTTTTCAAGAAGAGTTTCAAAGAGAGGAGTAAACTTTTCACCTAAGTCAGTAGGGATGTCACATGCTCTATTAATTCCTTCCTCTGAAACAATCCAAAAGAGACTCTCATTTTGAACAATTTTTGCATCTTTAAATTCGCCATTGTTGTATTCTGCAAACCATCTTCTAAAGAGGGCAACGATCGCTTCTGTATTGCTTGAGATTTTTTTATAAGTATCAGGAGTTAGGTTTCTTAATGTGGCCAGACCGCCTACCATTGCAAGAGGGTTCGCACTCAAAGTTCCTGCTTGATAAACAGATCCTACAGGAGCCAAGTGATTCATTATTTCTGTTTTTGCAGCAAGGGCACCAACAGGAAGTCCACCGCCAATGATCTTTCCGTATGTAACGATATCTGGAATAATTCCTGTCTTTTCGGCCATCCCACCAAAGGCAACTCTAAATCCTGAAATAACTTCATCAAAAATAAGAAGAGAGTCATTCTCTTTTGTGATTTCTCTTAATCCTTCAAGAAATTTCTTATCTTGAACTAAAAGTCCGTTATTAGCAGGAAGAGGTTCAACAATTATGGCCGCGATTTGGTCCTTATGATCTTTAAAACAAGCTCGAACTTCTTCAATGTCTCCGAGTTCAAGTATTAGAGTATCGTCAGCTGTTCCGCTTGGAACTCCGGCCGAAGACGCTTCAGCTGTACCGGCCAATCCTGATCCTGCCTTGATTAGCATTGAGTCGACGTGACCATGGTAACAACCATTAAATTTAATGATT
>JAGSHI010000082.1 GCA_023954635.1 Bacteriovoracaceae bacterium | reverse complement strand
GTCTAAGAGCGGTCATGACAGCTTCGGTTCCAGAGTTTACAAAACGCATTTGATCGACAAATGGAAGTCTCTCTAAAAGAAATTCAAGTAATTCAAGAGAGTAGGGCTCACAGGCTCCATAACTCCAGCCACGCTCAAGTGCAGACTTTAATTCTTCTTCAACAGCAGGGTTTCTATGTCCTAGTATCAGAGGTCCAAAACTCATACAGAAATCGATATAGTCTTTTCCATCGGTATCCCAAATCTTTGCTCCTTCACCTTTCGCCATAAAGCGAGGAGTTGAGTCTAGGCCTTTGAAGCTTCTGACTGGAGAGTGAACTCCTCCTGGGACTAATTGTTTACTTCTTTCAAAGAGTTCTGTTTGAGATTTCATTTTGAGGCCTCGATAAATTGATTAATGGAAGGGACAGGAGTAACAGCAATAGATTTTTTGTTAAATGTATCTAAGGTTTTTCCTAATCCGCAAAAATGATTTTTAGTTTTTATAAATGGATATTTTGAAATGAAAATTTCGTATTGAGGATAGCTTGTCCAGAAAAATGAATTTACTTTTTTCAAATCAGTTTCATATTCACTATCGACATCTGCGACTTCACGCTTGTAACAAGGAATCGTTTCACCCAGTTCACTCGTTGAGTCTTCGTTAGTTAGAACCTTCCAAGAATGATTACCTTTTAGTAGATGTTGCACGGCCTTAGAAGAAGTGATTTCTTGAATGGATTCTACTCCTCTATAATCAGCCGCCGCATGAACGAGAAGCCCTTCTTTTGCCATCTTTTTCATCGTGGAAACACCACTGGAAAAAAGATGATGACCTTCTGAGTATTTGTTAAGGTCTTTTAAGCAGTGCCTTGAGCTAACAAAGAGATTTGTCGTTTGATTGAGTTTTTCAGCAGGTGAATAAGAAACTTTTTGAACCAGCTTGTCATTAAAACAACCTTCTCCGTAATGGACATCATTCATCCCTATAAAAATAGGTCTCTTTACATTGAGACTTTGGTTTTCTATGACGACGGAGTCAATTTGTTTTCCATCAACTTCGCCCTTTTCAATTCGAACGACTGAGTCTCCAATAAGGTTTGCCTGAATTCCAACAGCAAGGTGACATCCTCCACCATAAGTTTGGAAAGCAGCTCTTTCACTTTTCATCTCTTTTGCTGTTAGTTCATGGTGTACTTTTTGTAATTTTGAAAGAAGTACGCCGTTATCATTTCTCTTTTCAAGACATTCAATTCCAAGTGAACCTTGAGAGGCCGCTGATGGCATCAGAGTGGAGGGGAGTATCATAAAAGATAAACCTTCTAGTAAAACATCAAGCTCCTTCATTGAGTCAGGACTGATTGCTAGTCTCTCAATTCCGGCCAAGGCCAAACAAATGGCATCATATTTACCTGCTCTTAATTTTTCTATTCTCGTGTTTACATTTCCACGGAGGTTCTCAGTCGTCACACTTGGATTATAAGGAAAAATTGAACCAAGATACTTTTCTAAGTTTGAAATCCTTCTTGGAGAAGAAGTTCCAACAACAATTGAACCTCCACCCTTCAATGATACTGGTAAATCTTTTCTAAAAAGAAGAATGTCTTCCGAATGGTACCTTTCTGTAATGGCCGCGAGCTTGATTCCCTCTGGCCTCTCACTTCCGAGATCTTTGTAAGAGTGAACAACCATATCAACTTCGCCCTTGAGTAAGGCTGCATCTAGCTCTTTGGTGAAAAAATCTTTTCCATCAAGTTGCCACAAGGGAAGAGTTGTATTCTCATCACCTTCAGTACTAATTATCTTTAAGGAGAACTCGTCGCCTGTTAGGTCTTCAAGTTGATTTTTAATTTGTGTGCATTGGGTTCGGGCAAGAAGACTGCCCCTTGTTCCGATAATATATTTGTCAGCCAAAACTCAGTTCCTCCCATCCAAAAGGGAAATTCAAGTTAAACGAATTAAAACGGTGAAGGGTTTTTTCTTCAATCGCCACACTCGCTTGAGATACTGTTTTCTCTTTTTCAAAACTCAATTTTTCAGCAATGTTGAGCAATTGGTCTAAGAGAAGTATTTTAGTATCTTTTTCGTCCTGAATTTCTAGCACGGATGGGCTTCCTAGATCAATAAACCGACGATTCTTATTCGATTCTTGCCAGGAAGTTAGGAAGTTTTGAGTAAATAAAATGCAATTTTCTGATCCAATTGTATTGACGATAAAAGGAGAATTCACTCCTTCAGTTCTCTTCTCCCAGGGGAGGGTTGAGATATTAAACTTTTCTTTTAAGTCACGTACTTTTTCTGTGTTTCTGGCACAAAGAGTAATTTTAAAGTCTCGATTGAGAACTTTACATAGTGCATAGGATAACTGGCCGCTTCCATAGATCAAAACTTCTCTTTTTTTGGCCTCATCGAGAAGAAATTTCTTAGTAAGCCCTGCATAACTTAATTGTCCTACAGTATTGAGATACTGAGTTCTGATCTCTTTAGTGTCTTTAAAAAGTTTCTCAAATACCTGAATAATATAAGGGTTTTTATCATTTTTCTTTAAGTAGAAAGTAAAGGCCTCTTTGAATTGGCAAACGATTTCACTCTCGGCAAGCATCTTGCTTTTCAGTCCACAGATAGTCTCTAAAAGGAAAATGTAGGCCTCTTTACCCTGGAAAGTTTCATATTGATGAGAGTCAATATACTGAGTTGGAGTTTCATTAAACCCTACGATTAGCTGCCTCTGACAAGTTTTTAAGTAGAAAACTTCACCACTGGGTGAAGTGTTGAGCTTGGTCTCAGCGTTCAGGTTAATGACTTTTAATCCACGGAGCATCGATATTCCTTTAAAATACTTTGGTTACTATGACTTATCCTAAATGTACGATTGTCATAGTAGTGTAGATGCGCACTGAGTTATGTCATAAAAATGTAGATACGTGGCTATGATGGTGTGTGGACTAAACATTTTAAATCTGATAAAAATCGTTTTATGCCAACTGTGTCAAAAACTGTACCTCAAACTCTTTGGAAAATGATCAAAAAACCATTTTTAGCATTCGACCATAAAGTCGACGGGGCGATCTCATTTTTCTTTAAACATTTTGGAAAAACACGTTTTATGATCGCCATGTCTAAAAAAATTCAAGTTCATGGTTTTGAAAAAGTATTTGATATGGGTCCAAAGGCCTTTTTCTATTTTTTCATGTTCTACCTTGTTAGGGACACAATTCTTTACATTATTATCCCTATCTATTTTGCGAGAATGACTGGTGAATGAGTTAATTAAGCTAGTCCAAGAACAACCCTTGATGACATTTACAACTGGTTTTGCTCTTTTCTTTTGGGGACTGCGTTTCCTCTCTCAAGGAATACAACATGTATTTGGAAGATATGTAAAAGAGATCATTTCAAATTTAACAGAAGGTAGAGCTAAAAATTACTTTGCCGGACTGGCCGTGTCTCAAGTTGTTCAGAGTAAGGGGATCACTGCTGGAATGATTTTCGAGTTGGCAAATGCAGGACTTGTCCGATTGAGAAGAAGTATGTGGCTTACTGCTGGTGCTAACTTCGCTACAGTTCCACTTTTGTTTATGCTTACATTCGTTAATCCAGGAATTCTCATCATGTTTATTCCAGTTGGAATTATTCCAGCTCTTGTTTTCACGAAAAGCTCTCTACCTAAAACAGGAAAAATTCTTAGTGGACTAGGACTGCTTGGCATGGGGCTGCAGTTGATGAACTCTGCCAACGCAGAGCTTATTCCACTTCTCCCTTCGGCTGGAATCCTCTCAGGAATTTTACTTTTTATTATAGGAACTCTCTTTTCGATGTTTGTAAGATCTTCGCTTGTTGCACTAGCTCCTGCGATGGCCCTCATTTCTTTCACAAGTCCACTAGCTCTTGCTTGGGTTTGTGGTGTGAACTTAGGAAGTGCTTGTCTTAGTTGCATAAGAGCGAAAAAAGCAAATGTGTTTGCTAAAAGAGTGATTTATTTTCATTTGATGTTTAACTTAATAGGTGTCATCACTCTTGGACTTTTTGGACCTCTTGCTTTATCGATGGAATACGCAAGCCCGTCGCTTCTTGTCTGGCATATTCTTTTCAATTTAAGTCCTATTGTAACCATTTTCATGTTTGAAAAACCGATTAAAGATTTATTGAAAAAGCTTGTTCCAGACGAAACGATTAATGAAAACTTTGAACTAAGATTACTTGGGAAAAGTAAGGATCTTGTACCTGGACTCGCTCTGGCCCAAACACTTATTCAAATTGAAAAATTTAAACAAATTGTTGATCGAATGTTTGCTTTAACAAAAAAGTATTTAGAGGACGCAGAGTCTAAGCCAAAAGTTCTTCATAAAATCAAAGAATACGAAAGAATTACAGATAATATTCGAAATGAAATTGTAGCCTACCTAGGGGAGATCATAACCAATCCTCTTTCAAGGTCTCAGGCCAAGTCAGTTCAAACAATGCTTAGAGTTGCCTTTGAATTAGAAAAAATCGGGGATTACCTAGATAAACTGGCGATCTATCATACGAATTTAAATCAACCGATTACAAATCAAACAATCAAAAACGACTTCTTTGACTTCTTCAATGAAGTTGAAAAATTCTATTTTGATGTTACCGACTCACTCAAAGGAAGCTTAGAGCGACCTCAAAAAGAATTGATGATGCGGTCAAGGGAAATTCGTGAACACGCAGAATCTATGCGTCTTAAAAATAATGAAATTCTCGTAAATGAAGGCGTAGATGGCAAAAAGCTGCAACAATACAATGATATGCTTGTAGCGCTGCGCAAAATTCGAAGTCATTGTCAAAATATTCACCTTACATTGCTCTCGATTTAAGAGTCTGACCCTTATCTTCTTGTCACTTAATTCATGGAGAGATATTGTCTAGCGTTCGTTAACACACCCAAGGAGAGATACCGTGAGCTTGACTTTCAAGGCCTCTGGAATACTAGAGCGTGGCAAAGGTTTGACATTTGATGACGTACTTCTGATACCGAGACATTCAGAAATTTCTTCACGTCGACATCCCAATTTAAAAACCAAAATCACTAAAAATTACGAAATTGATATTCCTATTGCGACTGCCAATATGGATACAGTTACGGGTAGAGAGATGGCCTGTGCAATGGCCAAGCTTGGTGGGTTAGGTATTCTTCATCGATTCATGTCAACCGAAGAGCAAGTTGAAGATGTAAAATATATTCAAAACTACCTTAGAGAAAATAATTTACCAGAACTTGTTGCTGCAAGTATTGGTGTAAAAGAAGCTGGAATCGAAAGAGCAAGAGCTCTTGCTGATGCAGGAATTCAAATTATAACTTTGGATATTGCTCACGGTGACAGTGTGATGATGCTTGATACTCTTAAGCAAGTTAAAAAAGAATTTCCAAATATTGATGTTATTGCTGGAAACGTTGCTACTCCTGATGGAGTGAGAAGAATGATTGACTTAGGTGCCGATGCTGTAAAAGTAGGAATTGGTCCTGGCTCAATGTGTACAACTAGAATTATCACAGGTCATGGAGTTCCTCAGTTAACTGCTATTGCAATGTGTGTTCAAGAAGCAATGAAATCAAATATTCCAGTTATTGCTGACGGTGGACTAAAAACAAGTGGCGATATGGTTAAGGCCTTCGCCTCTGGCGCAAGTTCATGCATGGTTGGATCTCTCGTTTCTGGAACTCTTGAAACTCCGGGTGAGCTCAAGGGTGGAATGAAGCAATACAGAGGAATGGCCTCTAAGTCGGCACAAGTTTCCTGGCGAGGTGAACTTCCAAAAGGAATGGCGGCTGAAGGTGAATCGACATTGATCCCATGTAAAGGGAGCGTGGAAAATGTACTCGATGAGCTTACTGGTGGAATTCGATCTGGTATGACTTATATGGGCGTAGACAAAATTTCTGCTATGATGGAAGCATCACTTTTTATGGAAATGAGTGCCTCTGGTATGACGGAGAGTAAACCTCACGGAGTTCGTTAGGATAATGAGACCTAAAATAATGGATGAAGTTGTTCTTTCTTATCATAAAATCGCTGCGCGACTTAAAGATGGAAAGATCACAAAAGAGAAAGTTCTAAAAAACCTTGATGAAATCAGGGCCGAGTTTAGTGATAAATATATTAGAACTTTTGAAAAATTCTTAGACACAACTCTTCCAAAACTTTATGACGGAATTAACTTCAATGAAAACCATGTCGATTTTAAAAAGTTAGTTGCTGAAAATCAGGTCGTTCTAGTTCCTAATCATCAATCTCATGCTGATTATCTCGCCATAAATTATATGGTATTTAAAAACTATAGATTTCCCCTCTATGTAGCTGGGGGAAATAACCTCAATATTTTTCCAATCGGTCCATTGTTTAGAAAATCGGGATGCTTTTTTATAAGACGAAGCTTCCATAATGATATTGGTTATAAATTAACCCTCGAGGCCTATCTAAAATACCTCTTACATGAGAAAAAGCCGATTGAGTTTTTCTTTGAAGGAGGAAGGTCGAGAACTGGAAAGTTATTACCTCCAAGATACGGCCTCTACTCAATGTTACTTGAGGCCCACGCAGACTTACCTGAAGATAAAAAAGCTCCTCTTATGTTTGTTCCAGTATCCATCAATCATGAATACGTTCCTGAACAAAGATCTTTGGCCAGAGAATCCAAAGGTGGAAAGAAGAAAAAGGAAAGTAGCGGGCAACTCTTTGGACTCTTAGGTCTTTTTGCTCAGCAGTTTGGTTCAGTCCATATTAATTTGGGAACACCTGTTGAGGCCTCTTGGTCAGAAGATAAGTCAAAGCAGAAAAAACTTACTCAGGACTTGGCCTTTAAGTGTTTTAGAACTGTTGGTAAGAACATGGTGGTTACTCCCTCAAGTCTTCTTGCAATGGTTTTACTTGATGAACCTCAAGGGGCACTAAAATGGGAAGAAATCAAAGCTAAAGGGCAGGCCATAATGAGCTTTTGCCGTAAATTTGAAGTCCCTCATACGAACTCTCTCAATAAGGCTGAATTCGAATCATCCATGGAACGCGCCATGGATATTATGATTGGAAATAAAAAAATTGATGTCATTGGTGGGGGTGAACATGAACATGTCTTCTACTCTATTAAAGAAGAGGCCCGTTCAGAACTACTTTATTTTAAAAATACAATCATTCATCATTTCCTTTTACCGTGGGGAATTAATGCTGCTTGGGTAAGTTTATTCTGTGGCGAGATAGAGTCAGTGTCAGACTTGAGACGTTTCTTTTTACGCCAAAGAAATATGATGAAACATGAATTCTATCTCCCTGCGACGAGAGAGTTTATGGCCAAGACACTTCAGATCATTAGTGACCTTGTGGGCAAAGAAATCAAGTTACTTGAAGAGTGTCTTGAGCTCTCTCATAAGGAACTTTATAAGATTGCAAGTAAGCTTGGTGTTTTTGCCAGAGCAATGAATTATATTAATGAAGCGTACTATGTTTCTGCTTTAACAATTAAATTTCTTGCAGGCGAAAAGGGTGAAGATCCTTTTAAGGCTGACCACTACAATAAAAAATACAAAGAGATCTTTGATCAACAAAGAGCTCTTGGACGAGTGATTAAGTATCAAGAAAGTTATAATTTAAACCTAGTGAAATCTAGTTTTAAGTACTTCTCTCAAGATGGTTTTCTTGATTTAGATAATGGGTATTGGAAAGTAACAGACTTTGATAAATTCTCGAAAAGTTTGAAAGAACTTGAAAATCAACTTGTTCAATCTCTCTCTTTTAATCTCAGGGTAATGACTTAATGGGTGAAGCTTTAAAATTAAGAGAATTAGCTGTTCGTAAAGTTCTTATTATCACACTTGTATTAAATGTAATCTCAGCCACTGTTAAAATATTGGCCGGTCATTACTTTCATTTTATCTCACTTACCTCGAGTGGTTTAGAATCTCTCTTTGATGGTTCAGCAAATGTATTGGCCCTCGTTTCAATTTATTTTGCGAGCCAACCTCCAGATGATGAACATCCATTTGGACACCATAAATTTGAAACGATTGGTAGCCTTGTGATTGGTGGACTCCTCGTTTTTTCTGCCATTCAAATTGGAATGGAGACTTATAATATCTCAAAAAGTGGATCACTTGTTCGAACCTTTCACTGGATCCCCTTAGTCTCAATACTTATCTCAATGTCTATTTCGATGTTCGTTGCCTGGTATGAAAAGAAGAAAGGGAATGAGCTTAACTCTAATATTCTTTTAGCAGATGCAAATCATACTTTTGGAGATTTTGTTATTAGTTTTGCCGTTTTAGCTTCAATCCTCGCAACTGCAGTAGGAGTCGTTTGGTTAGACGTGCTTGTTGGTGGGATTGTAAGCGTTTATCTCGCATATCTTGCCATTAAAATTTTAAAATCTAATCTTCCTGATCTAGTGGATACTTCTCCTTCAATAAATAAGGAACTCTTTAAAAAAATAGAGCAGATACCTGAAATTGTTGATATTCATAACTTTAGGGCAAGAGGAAATTTAAGTTATATGCAAGTTGATTTTCACTTACATTTAGAAGCGGACTTGTCACTCAGAGAGGCCCATAAAGTTGGAAAAAAAGCAGAGGGCATGGTTAAAGAGGCCTTAGAGAATCAGGCCCATCAAATTGATGTTACGGTTCATATTGAGCCTTATGATGAGGATCACAAAAAATAAATCTATGAAGTTTTTAATTCAACCCACAGAAAATTCGAGACTTTTATCACTCAAAAAAATTTGGGGGGATAACCTTGGGTTAGCAACAATAGAATGGAGTGAAGTTGTCTCTAAGTTACCAGAAGTAAAAATCCCAAATGAAGATGTTTACCTTTATTTTTTTAAATCACCACTGAAATCAGAATTTAAAAAAACTCCCTTTTGGTACTCCAGACAAATTATTGGATTCGCTCCTAAAGATGATGCTTATCAGTTGTTAGACCTCGATGAAGGTGAGACTTGGGAGACAAATGAATTTGAGTTCAAAAACTATAATGAATTAGAGGCCTATGGTGTAGAAGCCTTTAAAGAAGCTTCAAAACAGGGGCTTTCAGTAGCCGACAGTTGGTGTGTAAAATTGAGAGAAGAATCGCTGTGTCATAAGGCCAGTATTCGATGTTTTTATGAAAAACGGCCCCTATGAGGCCAGTTTGATTGCTTTTTAAAGCGAGAGAGTTTATTTTATTGAGTATCTATAAATGCGATATATCCCTTTTGGAGGTGGATTATCAGAAAAGACCATAGAAGAGGTGGATCCAAGCAACACGGACCACGAGTTAACGATCAGATTAGAGTGCCAGAAGTTCGACTTGTTGGTGAAGGTACAACCGAGGGGGAGCAATACGGTGTTGTCTCAATCGATAAGGCCAGGGCCATTTCAGAGGAAACAGGACTCGATCTCGTTGAAGTTTCTCCAAATGCTAAACCTCCAGTTGTTAAATTAATCGATTACGGTAAATTCAAATATGAGCAGCAAAAAAAGGCCAACGAGGCCAAGAAAAAGACTGCTACTGTTCAACTAAAAGAAATCCAATTTAGACCAAATATTGAAATCCATGACCTTGAAACAAAGCTTAAAAGAGCTGAAAAGTTCTTGGCCCAAGGTGATAAAATTAAGATGGTAATGCAATTTCGTGGACGTGAAATGGCCTATCGAGATGCTGGATTAGCTAAATTTAAGACTATCGTAGCTCAAGTAGAAGAAATGGGCTCGGCGGTTGAATCACCCGTTAAAATGATGGGAAATAGAATTATTACTATTGTTGCGCCAATTAAGAAGAATGGTTAATTCGGCGCATTAATTATCCAATGAAATAAATAAGGAATTTTATTGCCATTACAGGGCAATAAAGGTAATTATACCCCTTCGTAGATGCTGATATTTGAATGTTGTAGGAGCTATCATGCCTAAAATGAAAACGAGAAGAGCCGTTGCTAAAAGACTTAAAGCCACTGCTTCTGGAAAATTAAAAAGAAAAAGACAAGGATTGAGACATATCCTAGAGAAAAGAACTCAAAAGAGTAAGAAAAGAGCTGTCAAAACTGACTATGTACATGCGTCAGATATGAAGCAAATGAAAAGATGCCTTCCAGGCGTTTAAGAATATTTGAAAACTGAAGCTTGGGTTAAAAGATTAAACCCTTCCCAAGAATTCGTTAGCAGGAGTTAAAATGTCACGAGTAAGAAGAGGCTTTAAGGCCAGAAGAAGAAGAAACAAAGTACTAAAGCTTGCTAAGGGCTTTCACTTTGACAGAAGAACAAAATACAGACACGCCGCTATCACTGTAGCTCGTGCTCTTCATAATAGTTATATTGGAAGAAGATTACTCAAAAGAGATATGAGAAAACTTTGGGTAACAAGAATTTCAGCTGCATCTAAGCTTCTTGGAACTTCATATAGCCGTTTCATGGGCTCTTTGAAGAAAAAAGATATTACAATCAATAGAAAGATGTTGGCAGAAATCGCAGCAACTGATTTTGAAGGTTTCAAAACAATCGCAGCCGCCGCAAAATAATTTAAATTTAAATTTATTTTTATATTAAAGGCCTCTTAATGAGGCCTTTTTTTATTTGTGCCAAAGCTCCAAAACACTGATCATTGTCATATTTATTGAGTATCCTAAAAAAAGTTTGACTAGCCAAACATAAGGGTTTATTAAAGTAAAATAAGTGAGGTGACCATGAATCTACTTGAACTAAAAGTAGGAGAACCCAGATTGATCAAAGACTTTAGTCAGAATCAATCTGTTTATTTTAAGTTATTAAGTCTTGGAATTTTACCCGGTGACGAAATAGAAATCATGGGAAAAGCCCCCTTTGGCGGCCCGATATCCATCAAACATGGTAGTCAAACTTTTCTTGCTCTAAGAAGAAGTGAGGCCAAACAAATTGAAGTAGAGTCTTAGGGAGTGATGATGTTGAAACAAGTAGAAGCTACTATTTTGTTAATTGGTTTTCCAAATGCTGGAAAATCAACTTTCTTTAATATTTTAACTGGTGGAACTAGAAAAGTTTCAAACTATTCTGGAGTCACAGTAGACGTCGGTCACGGAGACATTGAATCTAACAAGAATGAAGGACTTCAGCTTAAGCTTATTGACTTACCTGGAGTATATAACCTTATTCCTACGAGCTATGACGAGGCCGTTACAGTTCAATCCTTATTAGATCTTAATGACTACCATCAAGCAGACAAGGTTGTTGTTCTTCTCGATTATCAAAGGTTAGAGGCCTCTTTAAGTTTAGGACTAGCGGTTAGAGATGTTGTTGGTGATGAGAACCTAGTCTTTGTTATAAATAAAGATGATGAATCTGAAATCAACGCAGAAATGCGAGAAGAGATAAAGCAAAGAACTGGAGTACAGACTTTAAGCACTTCGGCCCTTCAAAATAATGGAAAAGTTCTCGATGATTTTTTAAGAACTCTTTCTTATGCAAATAAAATAGACTTAAAAAATAAGCTTCCTATGACTGAAGAGTCTGTGAAGTATTTTAGAAAAACTCCAGAGCTTGATCGAATCTCACTCAAGTCAGATACAGAGATTTCTTCAACTATCAATTGGTATCACGATAAATCTCGAGATGTTCTTGAAAAAGTAATTGCTCCGAAAAATACAAAAGCAAAAATAACTGAAAAAATAGATCGTTTTGTTTTAAATCCTTTTTTTGGTGGAGCGATATTCCTTTCAATTTTCTACATGATTTTCCATGCTCTTTACACATGGGCCGGACCAGTAATGGAACTTGTTGAAACAGCGATTGGCGGGGTAGGTGAGCTTCTCACTGGTATTATGCCAGAAGGTCTTCTTCAGAGCCTTATCGTAGATGGAGTTATTGGAGGCGTGGGTGGAGTCCTTGTTTTTCTTCCTCAAATTATGTTTCTTTTCTTTCTTCTAAGCCTTCTAGAGCAATCAGGGTATATTGCAAGAGCTGCAGTTGTAACTGATAAGTTAATGGGTTATTTCGGATTAAATGGAAAGGCCTTCCTTCCTTATATGTCAGGCTTTGCCTGTGCTATTCCTGGAATTATGGCCGCTAGAACTCTTTCAAACCCAAGAGAGAGAGTTGCAACGATAATGACAATTCCTTTGATCACATGCTCTGCGAGATTACCTGTTTATATTCTACTGATTGGAACATTTGTTCCTAAACAAACTGTCCTCGGAATATTTGATTCACAAGCATTATCTTTTTTCTTCTTATACTTTCTGGGAAGTGCTGCTGCCTTAGTTATTGCAAAGGTCTTAAGATTAAGCTTCTTTAAAGGTGAGAGTGGAAACTTCATCATCGATTTACCTCTCTATCAGAGACCAAGCCTTAAAGCCGCTTTTATGCAAGCATGGAGAAAAGGAAAAGCTTTTCTAAAGAAGGCAGGAACTATTATTCTTGCTCTTTCAATTGTGATTTGGGTTCTTTCAACTTTTCCAAAGGCAAATCCTGACTTATTAGTAGGGAAGACTGAAGCTCAAGTTGCCTCTATTAGTCTTGAGCAATCAATGCTTGGAACCATGGGACGAACAGTTGAACCTGTGATTAAGCCAATCGGAATGGATTGGAAAATGGGAGTAGGGCTTCTTGTCTCATTCGGGGCCAGAGAACTATTTGTTTCAGCAATGGGAACTCTCTATGCACTTGGCGATGTCGATGAAGAAAGTGAAAGCCTTAGGCAGAGATTAATTAATGAAAAAGACCCGGTCACAGGAAAACCAGTTTATTCTCTCGCGGTTGCATGGTCACTCTTAATCTTCTTTGTTTTTGCCTTACAATGTACAGGAACGATGGGTGTACTTCGGAAAGAATTAGGTAGCTGGAAAGTACCTCTTATCATGTTTACTTATATGGGAACTCTGGGTTATTTAGGCTCTTGGATAGTCTATACTTACTTAAGCTGACTTTCTTAAAAATCTGATAAAGAAATCTTGATGGTCTGGGAATTGCTTGATTGCATCCTGGGCCAATTCTTCGATAATTTCTGCTCTTCTTTTTAGTCGCATTGACCTTATTAATACTTGCTCATAAATTCGATAGTCTTTAGCGCCTTCTTGGATCAGTTGCATTCCAAACTTTAGGGCCTCCGCATCGTTGTAAATTTCCATATCTAAAAGAAACTTAACAGTTTCAAGTTCTGCACCCATACTCTCTGAAGGTACGCGCTTAAAAATCTTTTCAAGCTCGTCCTTTTCGCCCATGGCAAGTAACTCATTGGTTATTTGTGCTAAGAGTTTTGAGTTGTCCCCACAAAGAGTTGCAGCTTGGACGAGAGATCTTTTTGCTTTATCAACTTTCTTTTGATTGTTGAGAAATCTCCCACAGGCAAGTAGACAGATTGCTATCTTTTGAGAAGTCTCGTCAAAAACTTCTTTTGTACTTTCGTCACCTAATTCATCATCTTCTTTCATTAAATCAAAACTATCGATTGAAATATATTTTTCACAGAAGTCGATAAACTCTTCAAATTTTTCCATTGCGATAAATGATTTTGTCAGTTCTGGAATTTCTACTGGATCAATTGGGTGTTTTTTAATGAATGGGCCAACGAATTCGAAGGCCTTTGCATATTGTTTTTTTTCATTGAGTAGTTGATAAAGTGCTTTTTGGCAGAAGTAATTATTCTTATCGTGCTTTAGACCATCATGAAAACAATTCAAGGCATCATCATTTTTACCTGACTTTGCTAAAAGTTTTCCTTTTATGTAAAACATTTCAGGCTCTGTTATACCTTTTGAGAAACAAGACTCAATTAGTTTAAAACAATTTTGTTCATCGTTTTGATTCAACTTTTCTTTAACGCACGAGAGAGCTTTTATCGAATCGATATTTTCCATTCTGTAGCTGATCCAATTTTTTAATGATCGAGAAATCAACTCTTGAGAGATAGGCTTTTGAATAAAAATATCACTACCTTTATCTTTTGAACTTGAATGGTCTGGAAATATTCCACCCATTCCCATTGTTAAAATGAGAGTTTCAAATCTATTAGGGTGAAGTGATAAATGATCTTCAATCAGAGGGAGACATGTTTTATTTCCAACTTTAAAATCGAGAAAAAGAATTTCTGGTTTCTGTGTATGGAGAGTATCTTTGGCCTGATTGAAATCAATTGCAGTGAAAGCATTACCTCCATCAACCCCTAACTCTTTGAAGAACGTACGCAGGTAGGCCCGAGTGGAGCTGGTTCCACCATATATTAATACTTTTTTACCTTTGAAAAATTCCTGCATTTTTGCCTGAACCCAGAGGGTGATTTCTTCGTTTTAAGTCCTCTATTTTATCGGATTTCTTAAGGTTTTCTTGACGAGAACCATATGGTGAAAATATAAAAATGGAGAGTTTCCCAGATTTAGAGTACTTGCAGAGTTTTAGAAAACAATTTTATTTGAGTAAGTAGAGGAGTAAGTTCGGTGATTCAACATCAATATAATTTCAGTTAGTTACAATTTGAACTTAGCCTCTTTTTTCGTGCATGTTTTGAAACTCTAAATCTCTGAACTATGTATAAATAAGGGGTTAAATGAATTGGACTAAAGTGACGATAAGATGGTTGCTATGAAGATGAGTTCCCTAAGAACATTCATACTTATTTTTGGACTTCTACTTTTTGGAAGTTGTGCCAAAAAAGGTAAAAAAGAAACCAAGCTTAAGTTTACGCTTGGAGCTCTTTTTATTGCTGATGGCGATGCTATGCTTTGGGGAAAAAATATGTCCAATGGCGAGTCCTTTGGAGAAATTATAAGTTTGGCCCCTGTTGAGAGAGACCTATCATTTGGACAATGGAACTTTTACGTTACGGCCTGGGGTGGTGGTGAAAATGTTGTTCCACTAAGTGGTAAGGCCATTTGTGATTTTAAGTCAGTTATGATTGATGATTCTGCAGGAGTTCCTGAAGTAAGCTTTAATTTAGAAAATGCTAAATGTGCTCTTCCAGCTTTTGGACCAAGTGTAAACACACTCACGACTGATATACCTTCTACGCTACATTATT
>JAGSHI010000046.1 GCA_023954635.1 Bacteriovoracaceae bacterium | reverse complement strand
ATTCATGACAATTTGATTAGATTATCAGTTGGTATTGAAGACGTGGATGATCTTATTGCCGATCTTGAAGTTGGTTTTAAGTCAGTAAAATAATTTTAAAAGTCACTTCCGCCTGGATTTGAATTTGAAGAAGGGGTCGATTCCACTTTTGGTGTTTCGGCCATCGATTTATCTACACCTTCCTCTGTTTTACCCTTTAATTCAGATGGAGCTATCAAAGGGATTGTTCCAGGAACTTTTAAGCCTCCGCCGTGGCGAGATAAAACTTTCCCAACACCCAAGTAGGATTTAACTAAAAGATAGGTACAATAGATTCTTCCGTGATCTGTATTAAGATTTTCTTTTTCACCCTTGGCGAATATAAGTCCATCATCTTGAATCATATTTTCAATATTCTTTAGCGCTTTACAATACTCACCTTTACTTTTTTTCCCACAGTCACTTTCTCGCTTAAGAACTTCAACAGCTCCAGCTCCAGACTTTATATGAACAGGAGCACGACACACATCGATTAGAAATTTTTTCTTCATAAACTTAAGTTTTTGATGATCGATTGTGATGACACAGTTTTCTTTTTCTACCTTAAGTACATTTTTAGCTAGGCCAAATGGTGCACCTTTATGACTCACTGTCGTTGAAAAGTTGCTATTTAAACACTCCATCTCATCGAATGCTGCATTCGCAGAAAATGATAAGAGTAAAACCAAAGTATATAATTTAGACTTGAACAATAACATTTGGATCCACCTCCAGGTAGATTACAGTTGCATCGTGATTGAGAAAATCTCCAACAACTTCTTTTTTCATTTGAAAAAATATTTCATTGATCATTTGATTTGGAACAAGATCAAACAATCCTTCGTAAAAGTTCTTTTTAAGCTCTTGCTTTCTGGTTTGAAAGTTTCTAAAGACACCTGGAGACAAGATAAGCAATTTCTCACCTCTATCCAATTTTGACTTAAAATAACTTTTTTCAAAAAACATATCATCCAAAGGAAGTTCATTCGATTTTGTATGAACCCCTTTAATACTTTTCAACTCAAATTCTCCGAATTGATGTCCTTCAATCTGAAGAGAGTTTAAATCAATCCTCATAAGAAAAATTTCAGCCATTCTCTCATCTGACTCAAAACCTCTTTCTCGAATATCAGCAGAAAGGTCAGTTAAAAACTTCTCCATTTCAGCATTTGAGAAAGACTCTTTGTCTCTGAAATATTCAAAATGAGTAAGAACCATAGAAGAGACAACATATGAAGTTGAAGAAGTAACTAAGACAAGAAATTCTTTATCTCCCTTAACAATATCAAAAAACTCACCGCCACTACTTTCACCGGCTCCAAATTTAGAGAGAATGCTCAAACCTTTAAAGGATTCATTTCTCATTGGTACTATTTTTTCATGAAGTCTTTTAAGTCTTTGTAGCTCTGCCAAACTTCGCCCAACAATCTTATTCATCTGCTGAGTCACATTTCCTAAATCTAACTTACTCTCAAGTCTCTCCCTAATCGAAGAAGCAAACATAGGAAGATGAAACTCTAGCGGGTTAGAGGTATCGATTAGGCCTGTTACATGTGGAGCATTTGTATAAAGGAGATTAATTTTTTCTTTCAAACTCTCATCAAGCTCATTTAGATTAAAGTACAAAAAGAAATCTGCTACTTTTTTTGAAAACTCTTCTGCCAATGCAAGGTCACTTTTGCTTTTTACATTAAAGAATAATGACTCTGTTCCATTAAACGCACACTCATCCAAATTAGACATATTTTCAATTTTGAAATCCAGCATAGGAAGTCTGCCTTCAATCTCGCTGAAGTATTTGAAAGTTTTAGAGTCTTTAGAGCAAAGGATGATTTTTATCATAAGTGTCGTATTTATTATTTTCCTGTAATTTCACTATTTTAACTGCAATTTAAAGACTTTGGTATGGAAGTTTGTCCGATGCTGATAATTCTCATTATTTCAAGCCCTTAGGGCCTTTAAGTCAAGTGCATGCCTATAATCTATGGCTGATACTCCCTTTAAAATAAAATACTCAAGTATCCAAAATCACTAAAACTTCACTAATCCACTAAAGTTTAACCCCAGATATTCCGAAATTAATCTAGATTGGCGATAAAATAGAACGAAGCGTTAATTAACTTTACAGGCTTAAATAGATGGCTAAAAAGAACAATGTAATTTCACTACCTCATATGGTCAGCGGTCTGGCCATGATGAATCTTACTAAAGAGGTAGAGGATCTCAAGTCCGCACAGAAAGACATTTGCGAAATGTCTGTTCGTGCATTGCTTAGAGCGCTTGAGTGCAAGGATGACTATACCTTCGGGCATAGCATGCGTGTTGCATTTTATAGTCTTGAACTTGGTAAAGAGTATGGTTTAAGCGATCAGGAACTCTATGATCTAGAACTAGCTGCTCTTTTTCATGATATCGGAAAAATTGGTGTTCCAGATAGTGTTTTACTAAAACCGGCACGGCTTGATGAGGACGAGTTCCTTAAGATGAAAAAGCACCCTGAACTTTCTGCTGAGATACTACAGGGATTTAAGCCATTCGAAGAAGCTGCAAAGTTTGCAAAACATCACCATGAAAGATTTGACGGAAGAGGCTACCCAGATGGAATGGCCGGAGAAGATATTCCGCTTTATTCTAGAATCATTCTTATTGCTGATACCTTTGATGCAATGACGTCTACTAGACCTTACCGAAAAGGACTTCCTTACGAAGTTGCCTTCGAAGAACTAAGAGAATTTGCAGGTTCACAGTTTGATCCAGGTCTCGTTGAGTATTTCATAAAAGCAATGGAAAGAGATAAATCAAGAAATGTTTCATCATTCTCACTCGATATCATTGACGGCGAATTTAAAAAAGACGCTGCTTAATTTAATCAATTCAATTCATTCAAAATAACTTCAGGGGTAGTTGCTCAAAGACTTAAAAAGGGTGGTAGTTCAGATCCTTCTACTTACAAAAATCCGTTTTCTCACTTGAATTTACATAGTACTTTTGAATTGTTCTACAATCTTCATAAGATGCATAAACAGGTCTCGTAATACACTCAGCGGGTTTGCTATTCTCTTTAGACCACTTCTGATTATCTCGACACTTAAAATAAGATCTCTTATCCACACAGGCCCAGTGCTTGCCTTTACAATTATAAACAAGACCACGTCCAAGACTTTCATAATCAGGTGCTTCTACATACTCTTGTTTCTCAGGAGCAATTTTATCTTTCATCTTATCTGTATTCATATTGTCGACAAGACTATTAAGAGCATTGTTTATTTGCTGATTACCACCTTGTGATGCTCCTACAAATCCTCCAACAGGGTTAGAGGTAGTGTCCGTTTCTCCTCCTGCGACAGCGGCCTCTGGTGTTGCTGTAGGAACAGGTGTTTGAATCATCTCAGGCGTTGGCTCAGGAGTAGCAATAGCAACAGGTGTAGCGACAAACTCTGGAGTCTGAACAACCTCAGGGGTCATCTCAGGAACTGGCTCGGGTGTCGCTTCAACAACTACCGGAGGAGCTTTTTTCTTAGTCACTTTTTTTTGTGGTTTTTTTCTTCTCTTTCGTACTTGCTTTTTTGGGGGAGGAGGATCTTCTTTTAAAATGAACTCATCGACTGCGACAAAAGCAACAACAGCTCCGGCCACAGCTTTGATTATTTTTGATCGCTTGGCGGCCTTCTCATCTATTTCCTCATCTTCATCATCATCTTCTTCGTCTTCGCCATCTTTATTTTTTTTCTTTCTTGATTTTTTATCTTCTTCATCGTCATCGTCTGTGTCAACTTCGTGCTCACCTGTCACTTCATCATCATCTTCCTCTTCATTATTAAGAAAAGGGAGAGCGGCTTTAATTTTTTCGATGATTTCGTTAATGTCCATTTGACTCCATCACAAACGATTCAATCAATTAAATTATCTACTATTAATTATAAGGACTTATCGACATCTTTGGGAGGTTATTTAACTGAAATTAGTTAGTGTCCGATCTGATTACTCAAGAATCGTCTTAGCCCATGAGCTCTTCAATACACTCATTGCTCACACCATCTACAGCAAGGCAATTGAACATATTTCCAGCAGGAGAAAGTGTTAAATATTCAGACTTGTTGCTCTTTAAGAATTGCTTCGACTCTTTTTCATTTAAAAGTAAAACTCCTAATGAGTTCCACTTCAAAGTTTCTTCAATATTAACAATAAAGTCCCCCATTGTTTTTCGATGATTCATTTCGACAAGATACCTCATCTCATTTGCTGTTGAATAACAGTCTATTTGAATAAAGTCCTTCACTCCCAGATTTTTGTATTCATTACAGATAGAAAGAAGAATGTTCTTATCAAACTTTTTTTCTAACTCTTCTTCAGTCACAACCTTCCCGCCTTTAAATTGTCCCTGTTTTGTTACAAAATTTTGAATACCCCTCATCTGTAATGTATTAAGATCTATCCTAATTCCAAAGTCTTCTATTCGCGTTTCAAATGGTTCTATAATTACTGGGAACCCACCCTTGTAAGCAGAGTTAAAGTAAAAACCTCTCCCCGAGAACTCAAATGGAGATTTAAGTATTTTGTTATCTAAATTTATAGCTCTTAAGTCTTTTTGAGATTTACATATTAGAGAGTTTTCAGGAAGCAGATTGAGAGTTCTTGCAATTTCAAATGATGTTATCTTGCTATTCACTTTTTTTTCAAACTCAATATCATTTATCTCGCCCCAATAAGGAATTGAATCCTTATTGAATGCTGTCAAAGAAATTTTATTCCCCGTTATCTTTTCACAAAATTCAATATATGAATCTGAGTATTTTTTATCTGTTGATAAAACATCTCCATTCTGGCCCATGAAGAAGAATACCCACTCCAATTCCATGCACATTTTTTGAAACTTTGAATTAGACAATGACCACTGTGGATCAAAAAGCTGATATTCAAAATCGATATTCATCCGATAGGACTTCAATCCCAACCCTTTCTTGAAGTGATCTTAAATGAATCTTTATAGTTTTTTTGTTTTTCAACAAACTCTGGACTCAGCCCTGCTTTGATTCGAGTTTCTGGAAAAAAAACAATCCCCTTCCCTCTAGCTGGTGTAACTTTCTCTGGTAGAAGACTAATGTAATAATCCCAAAGATCTTTTGCCCCACAACTACTTGCCAAGTAACTTCGCCCTCTCGAAACATGCTTTATTTCATCTTCCAGAACAATTCCCATAATTTTGGCACTATCAGTATCTTCAACTTTCTTGAAAACATCTTGATAGTATAAAGCAAAATCTAAATTTGCAGATTCAAAAGTAAGAGCAACCAAGGCATAGAATTCTTGTGCCGTTTTAACACTTAAAAATTGTCTCCAAAAAAAATCATTTAAAGGGTAGTCCCCAAAGCTGACACCAAACTTATTCATCCTAGAGATATAAAGATTAAAATGTTTTTGTTCTTCTTTGATTGTCGTTATCAATGACTTTCTATTTGTTTCTCCCAAATCAGGAAACATCAATAGTGCAGCTGTCATCATTTCGACTGCAAGAAGTTCATGATTGGCAAAGAAGTGCATTGCTAATGCTTTTTTCTCATCGAGATGAAAACTTGAAACCTTTGGAAATTTTATTTGTTTTTCAGAGAAAGATATCTCTCTGGATCGGCCGGGGTGTTTAATCTCTTTTGAGAGTTTAATTTCTTCTGAAGCATCAAGGGATTCTAAATCAATTAACTTATCTTCTAATGAGGTCCCAAAAAGAATTTGCTCTAAAGATTTTTGGAGTTTCATCATTTTCTCTTTCTCTTAACTCCATATTTTTTCTTTTTGCCTTTTCCTCTATGCTGACCACCTTTCTTTCCATCTTTATTTCGGTCGTTCCCGGAACCAGATTTTTTATACTTATCTCGTCCACCTCTTCTTCCCTTAAAGCGTCTCTCTTTAAAGCAAGTTTCACAAATAGGAAATTTTGAATCTTCAGCAAGCTTCACTCCACAACTGGAGCACTTATTAATAATTTTTTCAGAGAGAAGACTATTAAGCTGTTCAATGGCCTTCGATTTATTTTCTAATAGATCACTATCATTATAAAAAAAGTTTTTATTGTTAAAATGTCTGGATAACCATTGGTATAGCTCTACACACTTAATTGATGTCTCAAGATAATCTATATCATCAGTTTGATGAAGAATTGGTTCGTTTTTAATTGCTTGATTTGAAACATATTTATTTAAAATCCAAATATAATATTGAACATGTTCTAAAAGTCCAAGGTTCACAGGAGCACAAGCGAATCCAAATATTTCTGCATTTGTTAAATTTCCATCAACATCAGCTTCTTCAACCGTTTCTGCCAACTCAATCATTTCTTTTAGCTCAACACAATAGAAGGGGTTTTGAAATGTCATTGTATTAAAGAGCCTCAAAAACTCAGATAATTTAAGTTCTGGAAGGTTGTTAGTACCTAGGGCAGTATTTACTTGATGAAAGATATCTAAGTCTGGACCAACCATACATTCTTTCTGCTGGTCTAACTTCATTTTCATTGCAGAATCAATCTGGTCGTTCCCATCTTCAACTTTTGCCAAGCAATTCACATAGCCGGTAGGAAATCTTTTATATCTCCCTGCTCTACCTGCAATTTGCTTGATCTCACTTTCTGAAATGATATGTTCTTTACTATTAATAAACTTTGATAGTGTCGAAAAAACAATTCTTTTGATCGGTAGATTCATCCCCATTGAAATGGCATCTGTAGAAACGATGATATCTGTCTCCATTTCATCAAACTTACGTGCTTGCTCCCTTCGAACTTCAGGACTTAGTCGTCCGTACACAATAGAGACCTTAAAGCCCAACTTCTCTAAATCTGACTTATATCGGAGTGCATTTCTTCTTGAGAAAACAATTAAAGCATCATGTTTTTCCAAATTTCCTAAAGTGGTTGGAGATTTTTCGACAATCAAATCTGTCATCCGTTCATAATTACGAACTTCAATTTCATCACCACAGAGGTCTGCAATATTCTTAACTAAATCAAAAACTGAAGGATCCCCACAAACATGAACCTCTGGTGAGAAAACATTCACAAGTGCTCTTGTCCAGGCCCAGCCTCTTTGATTGTCAGTTATCATTTGAATTTCATCAATGACGACACAGTCGAAAACTTCTTGAAACCTGGCCATCTCAATTGTGGAACTAAAATGAGTTGATCCCTCTTTCTCTATAACCTCTTCACCAGTCAATAAAGTTGTGACCACGCCTTTTGAATTAAGAGTGTCATACAACTCTCCTGCTAATAATCTTAGAGGAGCGAGATAACAACCCGTTTCCGCCTCTGCAAGTCTTTCAATAGAGTGATACGTTTTTCCCGAGTTAGTGGGACCCATATGATAAATTATTTTTCTTTTTATTTGCCTTGCTGCTGAATGAACCCAAAACTCTCCCAAATATTCGTTCAAAATTTTTGATGAGATATCTTTTCTCTTCAATAGCATAATGGACTTAACCATTTTTCTAAATTCACGAGTGATGTACTTTTCATTACGCCAGATATTGCTCGATATTTGATTGAAAAACCTTTCGTACTCATCGGCGGTTATAAAGTCATCAGCTAGATCTTGACCAACAAGCAGTCCTAAAAGTAGTGGCCTTAACGTTTTAGCGTAAGCTGTAGCAAGAGGTGATGGATAATGAAATGTTTCCTTCATGTAGGATTTAACTTGGCTCTCTAGACGATTTAGAGTCGACCTTTTAAGCCTGTGCCTAACTTCATGAAATTTTTTATCTAGCTGTTTTTGAAGATCATAAAATATGTTGGATAAATTCTGAGGGTGAGTCTCTACTAAAGATTCCATTTCTGAGTGTGATTTCTCAACTAGCCCAATACATTCATCATAAATAAATTCTCGAAGCCTCGTTCGATAATCTGCGATACATGAGACGCAACCACAATCCATCTCTTCAGTTCTTAAATCGAGTCTAAAGTTATCCTTAACAAGTTTTTGTGTTGTCTGGTGCTTTTCAAGAGTTTCATCACACCACTTATCAAGTGACCCTTTGTGTATATCAAGTACTTTTTGATCGAGTCCACCGTCTTGGCCAAAAAAGAACATTTCTTTTTCAGGTATTAAGCAATCATAAATAAATATGATCTCTAGTACATTGTTTCGATCAATAAATTCTTGAAAAGGAATATATTCCTTCTTGAATCTTCCTATGAGACTAGGATTATTTCTCATGAACTCGTGGAGCTTCGATTGTGTATCTTTAAGAAACTCTAAAACGAGTTTAGCATCTTCGACACTTCTGACATAACCTTCTTCTTCAGAAAATCCATTCGTCTTAATTATCGTTTTACGTTCTAGTGAAATGAGTTTCAGGATATTTTCATAATCCGGAAGTTCAGGGATCAGGGCCTGCACCACAGTTTTTTACCTTTGCAAAAGTATAAAAGCATCCTACCAAAACTGATTGTTTTGGTAAAATGCCTATAATGTAAGTCTTTTGAATTATCTATCGAGTTCGATAACAAATGAAAGTGCCATTTTAGCAAACTTGGCAGCATGTGAAGCATTGTTTCTTGAGACGCTGATTGTGTCCCTAGAGGTGTGAATATTTCCATTCATATCTCTTTTCTTAGCTTCAAAAGGCATTGAGGCTGGAAACCCTGCATTATGCCAAGAGGCATGGTCACTACAAGCATATCCACACTTGTCATATCCCCAAGAAACTCCAGAAACGTACTCATCAATTAAGTTACCGATAAATTCATTTTGTGTAGAATTCGTATAATCAGTCATCATAACGATGTCGAGATCCGAACCATTGTAGTTAGTCATATCTAGTTGCATAACACCTAGAATATTTGCTCCATCGCTTTTCATCTTCTGAGCAATTTCTTTAGAACCTCTGAGTCCTACTTCTTCAGCAGCGTAACCCATAAACTTAAGAGTCTTCTTAGGTTGATAGTTTGAATCAGCAAGTACTCTAATGACTTCAGTGATTGTAGAGATACCTGATGCATTGTCATCGGCTCCTGGAGCTCTATTTCTTGATCCACCAAAATAACCTGCGATTGAATCAGCATGGCCACCAATAATGATCACTTCATCAGGGCTAACAGAACCTTTAATAGTAAGAACGACTGAAGGTTGTTTCCATTTTGAGTGTTGAAAAAACTCTACAGATGCATCATTTCTTGCTGCAATTAAAGAAGCCCACTTACTCTTCACATACTTTTGAGAATCAACACCATACTGACTTTGATAGTAACGATTGTGAAACTCTTGAAGTTTAGTAATTGTTTGAGAAATATTTGATGACTTAACCATCGCAACAGCTGGTCTTACGAGATCTTGTTGATTAATTGAGTAGTCAGAAAAAAGATTTTTCTTAGCGAATACTCTTTTAGATTCACCTGAAAGTGTTGCAAGCGCATCTTCTTTAGAGTCATGAGCAACAAACCCACCACATCTTTTAAAGTCATGGTGCATTTCATGTGAAAGACTAGGAACATCCTGCTCGTCAATCTTCATCATGGTGATGCCATTCATTGATTTAAAAATTTGAGTGCTTTTTCCAAGATGCGATTTTGTATGTTCAGCTGCATCGTTGTCGATTGTGATCCATACTGGTGCTGCTTGAGCTGTACCTAGTAGCATGGCCATAATTAAAATGGGAAAGAACTTCTTTGTCATATACCCTCCAGTGGTTGAGACCCTCTGATCGTCCTGATCTTTTTATAACTTGGAATAGTCTAACTAATTCAATTCTGACAGTATCCTGTTAAGTTCTTACAATACTTGGTGTAAGTGATTGTTGGTAATAACCTGAGTATATAAGTCAGACAGAAGTTCCCTGTTTCAAATCCCTAAGCAATGCCTTAAAATCACATGATGAACCAATAGAACATACCCGACAAAAAATAACGGATAAATTATGATTAACACCTGGCTGACAAAAACTTTTGATGTAAAACACCCAATAATTCTCGCTCCAATGTTTCTTGTATCAAATGTGGACATGATGGTCGCTGCCTCCAAGGCAGGCATTCTAGGATGTACACCAGCACTTAACTGGAGAACTCCAGAAGAGTTTGATAAAGCAATGGAAGAAATGAAAGATAAGTGCCAGGGACCTTTTGGTATTAACCTCATCACGAACAAATCAAATGTTCACTTAAAAAAGCAATTAGAGATTTGTGAAGATAAAGTTCCAGACTTTGTCATTACCTCTCTTGGATCTCCGCAAGAGTGTATTGAAAGGCTCGCAAAAAAAGGGTGCAAAGTTATTTGTGATGTTGTTGATTTAGACTACGCTAAAAAAGTTGAAGACCTTGGAGCTGATGCATTGATTGCAGTGAATAGTGGAGCTGGAGGTCACGCAGGAAGGATTCCGGCTGGAATTTTAGTACCGACATTAATAGATAAAACAAATCTCCCTGTCATCTCTGCAGGAGGAGTTGGTACAGGAGCAGGGCTTCTTTCAATATTATCACTTGGAGCAGAAGGTGTTTCAATGGGAACTCCATTTATTGCCTCATCAGAGAGTGGAGTGAATGCTGATTATAAAAAAGCCATTATGGATTATGGGGCTAAAGATATCGTTCTGACTTCCAAAATTTCAGGTTCACCATGTACCGTGATTAAAACTCCTTATTTAGAAAAAATAGGAACAGATCAAAATGTGCTTGAAAAGGTACTAAATTCAAACAAAAAAATTAAAAAGTATGCCAAGATGCTTACCTTCTATAAGGGTATGAAGCTATTAGAGCAAGCTGCCTTTGGAGCAACTTATAAAAGTGTTTGGTGTGCTGGTCCATCTCTAGAGTTTGTCGATAAAGAAGAGCCTATACAGGTCATTGTTGATAGATTGGTTTCAGAGTTTGATGAAGCGCTCAAGGCCTTCAATGCTAAAATAGTTTAACTATGATCAAAACCCCTTTCGTATTTAGATTTCCAAATTTTCGGAAGATATATGCTGCTAGCTTTTTTTCCGAGATGGGTAGCTTTATTACTGAAACGGCTTTAATGCTGTTTGTATTTAATCTCAGTGGGGAGAATAAAGCTTACCTAGGAATTACAAGAGCTTCTTTCCTCTTGTGTTTAACAATTGGAAGTATTGTTGGTGGTCCAATCGGACAACGATTCAATAGAAAAACTGTTCTCATTGTAAGTAATGTTTTCAGAATCCCTCTTATTTTGTGTTTAATTTTTTCTGATAATATTTTCTTGGTAATCACGATCAATAGTCTTGTTGCTTTATTTACAGGAATCTACAACCCTTCTCGCCAAGCTCTAATAAATGACATTGTCCCTCATGAACATATCAACACAGCGAACTCTGTAACTAGTTCAAGCATGGCCTTTTTACATCTTGTTGGTCCGTTCGTTGGAGCTTGGGCCTATGCCTATTTTAGTGGAATTAAGGAAGTTCTAAGTTTTGATCTTATTACATACTTTATTGGTATCTTGCTTCTGACAAGCACTCGATACAGCCCCCCAAAGACTCACGAAGAGGGAGAGAATCTGAGCTTTTTGGGAGAGATTGCTGATGGTATAAAGTTAGTTAGGTCAAGGTTAGATCTTATCTCACTTTATTTAAACTGTATTTTGGGTGGACTCTGTATTGGAATTTTAGTCCCCCTTCTTCTTCCTTTTGTTACTGAAGTTCTAGGAAAAGATGAGAAAGCCTACGGTATTGTTCTTTCTTGCTTTGGACTCGGAGGGTTTGCAGGAGGAATTCTTTCTGCAAAGTTTTCCAAACTTATAAGCCCAGGGCGTCTAATCGTCGTCAGTATTTGCTTAGAATCAATTATGATGAATATCTGGGTTAGAGTTCACGATTATCACTATAATTTGATTATTATTTTCTTCTGGGGAATGGTTGTCTTTACGAGATTGCCGAGTCAGCTCAATTACATCAGCAAAACAGTGGAAACAAAATATCTTACGAGAACACATAGTCTTCTCGATCTCTCCTTCGTAGTTCCAAACATAACTGGTGGTGTTATCGTTGCGTTAATTGGAAACTACTACCCAACAACAGACATTTTAAAGGTCGTTGCTGCTTTCTTTGTCCTTTTTATTATTCCACGAGTCTTTTTCAAAGAAATGAAATCTCTTTATAACAGTACTGCGAAGTCAGTCTCTAGAGATCAAAATTCCTTCGATCAACTGGGTTGAGTTCTTGCAACATTCAATCCTCCCACTATAATAGAAGTCAGGAATATTATAATGAAAAACTTCTGGCTTCGATCCGAAACTAAACAAAATGAAAAACGAACGGCTATCACCCCGACTGATGCTGGGAACCTAATTAAAAGAACTGGGTGTGAAGTATTTGTTGAGAAAAGTTCTCATCGTATTTTTAACGATTCTGAATTTGAAAAGGAAGGCTGTAAAATTGTCGAAGCAGGTACTTGGAAAGATGCACCAGGAAATTGTTATATTTTAGGACTTAAAGAACTTCCTGAAGATAATTCACCATTAATTCACAATCATATTTACTTTGCTCATATCTTTAAGGGACAAGAAGGTGCTGAAAAAGTATTTGATCGTTTTTCATCTGGTAGCGGATTACTTTTCGATCTAGAGTTTCTTTTAGACGAGAATGAAAGAAGAGTCGCAGCATTTGGAAAATGGGCAGGATTTGTTGGAGCTGCAGTAGCTCTTGATCACTATTACGATATCCAAAATAAAAATGAAACTCATGCTCTACATGGTTATGCTAATCAAGACGAATTTATTGAATCGATTTTGAACAAAAAGAATAGCTCTAAAGTCCATCCAAAGACTATTATCATTGGAGCTAAAGGAAGATGCGGTTCTGGAGCTATTGAAGCTCTAAAAGCCGTTGGCCTAGAAGCTACTGAATGGGATTTTGAAGAAACCAGAAAAGGTGGACCCTTTAGAGAGATTTTAGAGCATGATATTTTTATTAATACTGTTCTTATGACAAAAAAAATCGCTCCTTTTTTGGATAAAGAGATACTTCAAGAAAATCAAAGACTACAAATCATTTCAGATGTCAGCTGTGATCCAAACAGTGATTTAAATCCTATTCCCATTTATGATGATATTGCGAGCTGGGACAAACCTTTTTTAAAGGTACCAGTAAAGAACTCTAACATCGATTTACTAGCAGTCGATAATCTCCCCTCAGTATTACCAAAAGAAAGCTCAGAGGATTTTTCAGCCCTACTACTTCCACATCTCATTGATCTTGCAAATAAAGACTTTAAAGAGTTGCCTGTCTGGAACAAAGCTTACGAAATTTTCAAATCTAAACAATAAGCAAAAAAAAAGCCCGCTAAAAGCAGGCCTTTCATTATACCAATCCTGCTCTTTCAAGCAGTGCTTTTGAATCAGGTTCTTTGCCTCTAAATTTTTTATATAAAACCATAGGGTCTTCACTTCCACCTTTTGAAAGAATATTATCTTTAAAAAGTGTTGCCACTTCTTTATTAAAAATTCCTTTCTCCTTAAAAGCAGAAAAAGCATCAGCATCTAAAACTTCTGCCCATTTATAACTATAATAACCAGCAGAGTACCCACCACTAAAGATATGCCCGAATGCACACGTCATTCCAGACCCTTCAACTCTTGGTAATACTTCTGTTTCTGCAGTTGCCTCTCTTTCAAAATTCTGAACGCTGTCAACATTTCGTGGATCACCACTATGCCAGGCCATATCTAAGAGAGCAAAACCGATCTGCCTAAGAGTAGCTCTACCTTCCTGAAAAGTTTTACTTTTAACTATTTTTTCTACTAGTTCAGATGGAATTTTTTCTCCAGTTTCATGATGAACAGCAAAAGTATCAAGACATTCTTTTTCTGATGCCCAATTCTCATGAATCTGGCTTGGAAGTTCTACAAAATCCCAATACACATTGCTCCCTGAAAGTGATTCGTATTTGCAATCTGAAAGTAAATTATGAAGAGCATGCCCAAATTCATGGAACAGTGTTGTTAACTCACCAAACGTTAGTAAGCTTGGTCTTGTTTCAGTTGGCTTTGTGAAATTACACACAATAGAGACATGAGGCCTTACGTCTTTATCCTTCTCTTTAAATTGTTCTCTAAAAGAAGTCATCCAAGCACCGTTTTGCTTACTTGGTCGAGCATACAGATCAGTATAAAATACTCCGACGTGTTTCCCATCTGGAGTTTTAACTTCAAATGTTTTCACATCTTCATGATAGAGAGGAATATCTTTTCTTTCTTTAAATTTTAAATCATACAGTTTTTCAGCTAGCGAGAAAATTCCATCAAGACAATTTTCTACTTTGAAGTATGGCTTTAGAATTTCATCATCCAGATCATATCTAGCTTTTTTAAGCTTCTCTGCCCAAAAAGAATAATCCCAAGGTTTAATTTCTTCCGGACCTCCATTTTCTTTTGAAAAATCTGAAACTTCTTTTACATCTCTTAGACCTGCTTCTTTTGAATGACTAAGTAAGTCTTTTAGAAAGTCAAAAACTTGATCAGGTGTTTTGGCCATTCTTTCTTCAAGAACAAAATCAGCATGGGATTTATAGCCCAGTAACCTGGCCCTCTCATACCTAAGAGAAGTTATATCTTTTACATTCTGACTATTATCAAACTCATTTCCTTTCATTCCTCTAGATGTATAAGCCTTATACATCTCTTCACGCTTCTCTCTATTCTCTGAGTACGTCATAAAAGGAACATAGCTTGGAAAATGTAGAGTAAATAACCATTTCCCTTCCATTTCTTTTTCAGTCGCCGCATCTGCTGCAGCTTCAATTAAATCTTCCGGCAAACCAGCAAGCTCAGATTTTTCACTTAAAAACAATTCGTAACCATTAGTTTCTTTTAATACATTCTCGCTAAAAGTAATTGTTAGTTTAGAAAGCTTTTTATCAATCTCTCTAAGTTCATCTTTTTGAGAATCATTTAAAAGCGCTCCGTTTCTAACAAACTCTTTGTAGTTTTTTTCTAGAAGTCTTAATTCTTCAGGATCTAAATTCAACTTATCTTTTTCATCATAGACTTTTCTTACTTTACTGAAGAGCTCAGCATCGAGAAGTATGTCATTTGAAAACTCAGCTAGCATTGGAGAGAGTTCCTGAGCAATTTTTGCCATTTCATCGTTTGTATTTGCATAGTGAAGATTAAAGAATGACGAGACAACTGTATTCATATCTCGATCAACCTTCTGATTGGCTTCAATAACATTATAAAAAGTTTCTCTTTCAGAAGAGTTTTTAATCGCTTCGATTTCTTCTTTTGCTTTAGTTATTGATTGTTTGAGAGCAGGAAGATAATCAACTTCATTTATAGATGGAAATGGAATTGTTTCAAAAGGTGTTTCGAATTTAGTAAAGAATATATTTCCCAATTTAAGTCTCCTTATTTTTTATTAATTTATCCCCCTTTTTAAAAAGAGGTACCACAGCACTTATCCATAAGAATAAGGAAGTGAATAACAAAGTATTAACAAATTTTGGGGATTGAAAGAAGATTAAAATGAGAGAAATTAACCCTTTTCCAAACCTATAAACAAACATATCAACTATATACTTCGCGCCATATTTCTGCCTTGCTTCCAAAGGGAAATAAAGAAGCTCTTTTGCAGTTGAAAATAACGAATAATCAAGGCCTTTGAAGAGAACAAAAGTTGCCGCAACAGCAAAAAGCGAGCCTCCAGAGAGAATAAACCCGAGAAAAGCAATCAGTGTGTAAAAAATTGGAATAAAAATGTGAACAGACTTCTTTTTCACTAACTGAAAGAGAAAAGGAATGATTAATAATTGAAAACAAAGACTAAGCGCGTTAATCATTGAATAGATCATTCCAAGATAGCTGGTTTTCTCTCTCTTTGTTTCTACTAAGACATCAAACAAGATATTAAATTTAAAATTCGCGAGGTTAATAACAAATTGTGAGAGTAAAACAACCAGCGCCATGAGAAAGATATATCCTTTTACTCCACCTAATGAATGAAGAGGGCTCTCCTTTCCTCTATTATCGCGGTTTTTAGAAAGACAATATTCATCTGATGACAGAGCAAAAAAGATCATACTTGTGATCAATACAAGAGCACCCGTCATTAAAATTTGATCTGTGTTTATGGTGTTAGTTAGTTTTGAAGTAAGAACTCCTCCAATTGTCCCACCAAAACTACCTATCGCTCCTAGAGGTCCATAGAAAACCTTTGCTTGAGATTCAGTTACTACATTATTTAAATAACCAATACTCATATGTATGAGAAGAACAATATAAATTTCTTTCCATATGAAGAGGAGATAAATAAAAATTTTATTAAACGAAATTAACCAAGGGCCAAGTAAAAAAATTAAAGAGCTAAGTAAACAAGTGGCATAAAATAATTTATGTGCACTCAATCGAACCTGAAAGTAATTATAGATAGTAATGCAAAAGGTGAGTCCAATAATAGAGTAAAGCCAAACTAATGGAGTTTTAGTCGCTCCAAAAGAGTCTAGAAACATACTTGTTGTGGTCGACCTAATCAAAGGATAGGTAAAAAGAAGAACAAACATAACGAGCGAAATGGCAACGAGACTCTTCCTTCTTTCAGGATTCAGATTTGCTTGAGCTTTGAACTCAACTAAGAAATCTTTCAGCATTATGTTAGTCCTTTCCTATCTGCAACCAATTGATAATTAAGAGTATAATGAAAAGCATATCTTTAAAACAAAGGGTCAAAACTGACATCAGAATCAAAGCCAAATTTAATTGTGGTTATACCCGCATACAACGAAGAGGGGTGCCTTAACAAAGTTCTTGAGGAATGGATTACAGGTCTAAGGACGCTTGAAACTAATTTCATTATTTACGTAATTAATGATGGATCTAAAGATTCAACTGAAAAAATCTTAAAAAGTTTCTCAGAAAAGAATACAGAACTCCAATTCGTAACTCAAGAAAACCAAGGCCATGGAATTGCTCTTCGAAATGGTTATGACTGGGCCATTTCCAAAAGCCCTGATTGGATTTTTCATGTAGATAGTGATGATCAATTTAAATTTAAAGATTTCCCAAAATTATGGAATCATAGAAATGAAGCCCCCGTACATTACGGCTATCGAATGAATCGTAATGATCCACTTCACAGAATTATTATTTCTAGAATTCTTAGAATTATTATTTTTATCACATTTGGAATATGGATCCCTGATTCAAATGTCCCCTACAGATTACTAAATTATAATTTTTTAAAATCTGCATTACCTCATATTTCTTCAGACTTTTTTGCTCCAAATATTTTCGTGAGTCTATATGCATTTTCGTGGAAGGGTGATGTTCCAGTACACCCCGTAGCTCATATCGAAAGACAAACTGGCGAGATGAGCCTCCCAAGCTCCAGACTCATAAAGGCATGTATTAAATCTTTTATAGAGCTTATCAAATTTCGATTTCGTTTTGCTTCGTCCAAGAGTCAACTCAATTGGGATATAAAAAAACAGGAATCTCAAAATGACTGATTCATTGAAAGTTAAAAATTTAATAATAGGTGCGGGACCTTGTGGACTTGGAGCTGCATGGGATTTATTTCATAACAATGAATTAGATTTTCTTGTCATAGAAAAAGAGAGTTACCCCGGCGGACTGGCCACTAGTTTTGTAGATGATGAAGGCTTTACATGGGATATTGGCGGTCACGTTCAATTCAGTCATTATGACTACTTTGACAAAGTGATGAATGAAGCATTGGGTGGAGATGGATGGTTGCATCACTTAAGATCTTCTTGGGTCTGGATGAAGAATAGATTTATCCCCTATCCTTTTCAAAATAATATTCACAGACTACCAGACGATTCCATGAATGAATGTCTCGAGGGTCTCGAATCTAGAGATGAGTCAAAAAAGCTTACGAATTTCAAAGATTGGCTAGAGGCTTCATTTGGAAGTGGGATCTGTAAACACTTCCTCTATCCCTACAACTTTAAAGTTTGGGCCTATGACCCATCCACAATGAACTTTAGCTGGATTGGCGAAAGAGTAAGTACTATTGATATTGAAAGAATTAAAAAAAATATCAAAGAAAATACAGATGATGTTTCCTGGGGGCCAAACAACAAGTTTCACTTTCCAAAGGAAGGTGGAACGGGAGCTATCTGGAAAGCCGTCGCAAAGAAAATTCCTACTGATCATTTTCAATACAATGTTTCTTTGGAGAAAGTTGATTCTTTCAAAAAGGAAGTCACACTCTCTAATGGAAGTGTTATCGAATATGAAAACCTCTTAAGTTCAATCCCTCTCGATAAGCTCTGTGAAAAAATTGATTCAAAAGAACTGTACTCAACCGCTTCAAAATTAAAGTATTCAAGTACACATGTTATTGGTCTTGGTGTGGAAGGAAAGGTCTCCAAAGAACTTTCAGATAAGTGCTGGATGTATTTCCCTGAAGAAGATTGTCCTTTCTATCGAGTAACAGTTTTTAGTAATTACTCGCCAAATAATGTTCCCGACTCAGATAAGTATTTTTCGCTTATGGCAGAAGTTAGCGAATCATCTGATAAGAATGTTGATACCGACAAAATTATTGAAGAAACCCTACAAGGTGCTATTAACACTCAATTGATAGATAAAAACTCGAAAGTTGTTTCTAAATGGCATATACGAATGGAATATGGCTACCCGACTCCATCATTAGATAGAGATAATATCCTCAAAAAAGTTATTCCAGTTTTAGATGAAAAAAACATTTACTCCAGAGGCCGTTTTGGTGGTTGGAAATATGAAGTTAGTAATCAGGACCATACTTTTATGCAAGGTGTGGAATGGGCCCAAATGATTCTAAATAACACTCCAGAGGAGACCTTTACTGTATGATTTCGAAAGAATCTGAAAATAAAAATTATTATTGGATTTTATATGGGTTAATTGTCACTCTCGGAATCTTCTTTAGGTTTTATCTTATTGGAGAGAGGCCATTTCATCACGATGAATCATTAAATGCTATCTATGGGCGATATTTTTATGCCCACCCAAGTACACATTTTTATAAATACGATCCAATGCTACACGGCCCATTTCTTTATAATTTATATCCTTTTTTCTACCAGATTTTAGGAGCAACAAAATCCAGTGCCAGGATTGTCATGGCCCTATTCGGTAGTTTCTTAATATTTGTTCCCTTTTTCTTTAGAAGTAAAATTAGTAAGAACACACTCTTTTTATCAACTCTGTTCATTGCCTCAAGTCCAACTTTAATTTATTGGTCACGATTTGTAAGACACGACCCTCCTGTTTTACTCTGCCTTGCCGTATGTCTTATTGCTTGGATCACTAAAGACACTTGGAAAAGATCAATACTCTGGACATGGGGACTTATCCTCCCTTTCACAATGAAAGAAAATGCTTATGTCCATATAGCCATTTTGCTTGGATATCTTGTCTATGAGTCATTACTAACAACTATATTTAAAATTGAAATAAATTCACTTGCGAGTAAAGCTTTCAAATTTATAAAGGCGAATTGGGGGAAAGTCCTCATTGGTATAACAAGTGCTATTTTTATCTATATCGTTCTTTATTCTGCATGGTTTAGACATCCAGAGGGAATACTCGATGGCGTCTACAGAAAGAGTCTTGCCTATTGGCTAAGTCAACATCACAAAGATCGAATTGCGGGCCCTTTTGTTTATCAGTTTCTTATTTTAAGTTGGTATGAACAAGTTTTTATACTTCTTGCCATCTGCCAAACTCTCCATTTTTATATGAAGAGAAGTTTCCAGGTAAAGGGGACATTTGTTGTCTTTTTACTTTTAGCCTTTATATTAAAATATCTAAATCCTTCCACCATTCCAGCCAATTCTTTTTTAAGTACAATACTTAAATTAAAAATATCCCTAGATTTTTATCCTTTTCTCATCCTCTTGAGTCATTCAATAATTATGACAACTTGTTATTTGTTTGAGAAAAAACAAGTTCTAGCTTTTACAGGTTATCTTTTTACTTCATTTTTCTTCACCTATAGTTTGGTAGGAGAAAAAGTTCCTTGGCTCTCACTCTACCCGTTGGTAATGGGTGTTTTGTTCCTTTGCGTTTATTATCAAAAAGAGCTCAATTCAAAAGATTTTGGAAAATTTGGAAAAGTAATAATTCTTGTATTTGTATGTTTCCAAGTTCGAATGATGCTAATGACTAATTATTCTCGAGCTGGAGCAGATACTGAATTTATTAGCCAAGTCCACACATCTGATCATTACGAAAAAGTTGCTTTAAAGATTAGAGAAGAAATTAATTACCCAATCGGACAGAGGCCTCATGTCATGGCCATGGAGCACAATACTTGGCCTCTCACTTGGTACTTATATGGGTTAAAAGAGTATCACTATATTCAAGGAAAAAGAGAGCTCGAAGATTTTGATTATATTCTCACTTCGACTACTGATACGAATACTCGAAACAAACTAAGACTAACTCATGAAAAATCAGACGTGCCATTACGATGGTGGTGGGTTCCTGATTATAAAACAATGAATTTGAAGAACTTTTTTAATTATGCTTTTAATCACAATCCTTGGACTGTGCCGGGGAAAATGGATATCAGTATTTACAAGAAAAAACCTATCGAATAGTTAGGTAGTATGTTGAAGTAGACTTACCTTTTTCTTTTGTAAACGAGGCCCCTTTATTAATATCAAGGTTTTTTGAACGATTGTTTAAGTCATCCACCATTTCCCCAATATTAATTCGGTTTCCTTTTGAAGTATTTACAGATGTCGAAAGGGAAGACGAGTCAGAACTTAACGCTAGTTCAATTCGATACTGACTTCCAAGAACATGACAGGTTACATACACACTTTGATCATTCACTTGCAAGGTACCCTTAACCCCAGAAGTTAAGAGGAGAGAAGACTTAGAAGTTCTCTGGCCTCTCCTTTGTGTTCTTTTTAATCTATTTTTACTCCCAACAGATAATTCATCGTTTGTAGAATTACTATTTCCAATCTTTTCAATTTCAATTCGACAATGAGGAAGTTTTCCCATGGCCTGATTTTTTTCGACAACTCCATCTGTTTGATAAACTCGAGAAGGTTTGTAACGACGATACAAATAAGTCTCAAACAAGTCCTTTCTTCCTGAACTTAAAGTAATCTCTAAGCAGTTCATACTTTCTCGTTTATAGACTTTATCTTTAGATGTTAACAAAGGTGAAAGATAACTTTTAACTCGAGAAAGAGATACATTGGATTCAAAACAAAAGCCCGTAAGTGGTCTTTTCGCATGTAAATTGAAAGTTAAAAGAAAAGAAATTAAGACAAATAAAGATTTAATCTTCAAGATACTTATCACCCTTTTGATCATCGTTAAATTCTTCAGGGTTCTCGTAAGAACACAAGTCTAGCGCTGTTTGAAATTTAAACTCAGGAGGAAGAACTCCTTCTTTTTGTAGGTCCTCACAAGAGCAAGCCAGTGTCTTCATAAAGTGAAAAAGTTTTTCGCTTGTCTCGGGGCTCATCAAATGCTCCATAAGACAGCTGTCATTTGAAGCAATTTCTTTATCAACACCTACAAAGTCTTTTAAGAAATAATACAAGAGAGTTCTAGAACTTAAGATCCTGTGTACTTCATCATGACCCATAGAGGTTAAGACAAGAAACTTAGAGTCATCCTCTTCTGTGACTAGGCCTTTTTTCTTAAGATTATTGATGGCAGTAGACACACTCCCCTTAGTAAGATTCAAATCTTTGGCAATGTCTGTGACCCTTGCATAACCTCTGCCCTCTTTCAATTTGTGAATTGTTAAGAGGTAGTGAACCATTGAATGTGATAATTCTGCGTCTCTATTCATATCGGTTTGAGCAAACTGCCCTATTTAAAGGGTCAAAAGGCCTAATTGCCACTTTTACTTGCCTGCCTAGGCTACCAAATTTAGCTACAAAATTGAACTAAATGCTCAATTTTAGGCAGGTTTTGTCTAGGCCATATTTTCACTATCAGAGATCTTCCAAGAGAGTGTTAAAATATAAGCCAACCAAAGGTAATTATTATGAAAGCTTCCAGATTGAAAACATATTTTATTTATGCCTTTTCTCTGCTCATTCTCTCCTTTTCTATTTCAGCGCAAATAATCGGAGTTCAAAGAGGCGGAAAGGAAAATAACCCTGAAAATTTAAGCGATCAGGATAAGCACATCTCTGAAAACTATAATCATAGTGGATACCTTGATAGACAAAAAGAAGAGGCCTGTGCCAATGACAAGGAAGCTTGTGGTGGTCTCGATCAAGGTAATCAAAATTTCAAGATGGTGGCCAAGGCCTTTGGGATGATTGTGGGAATGCTTCCAAGTGATGGTGCCTTCAAGCAAAATGTTACTAAGGGTGGTGAAACCCAAACAAATGCTGATGGAACCAAAAAGGAAGAAAAGAAGCAAGACTATTGTCGCTATATTGCCGTTGGGACCGAAATGGTTGCTCAGTTTCAACAACAGGCCACTCAAACTGAAATGAGTTCAATTCCAGTTAAGAAAGAAACGGCTCAAAAAGAAAGTCTTGATAGAGCAGCAAGATCACATGAGGCCAGAGCGGAAAATGCTAAATACCAAGTGGCTGGCTGGGGAACGACAACAGTTTGTTACGGTTATATGGCAGCAACTGCATCTTCAGTTGGCGGTATGGGCTGGTTTAAACTTGCCATGGCAGGTGTGATGACAGGCTTCTATTACACAGAAATGGATAAGCATAAAAAAGCAGCCGCAAAAGTTCGTGGTATAGCTAAAAAACTTGGAGGACTAGGAGATTGTAATCCTGTGACAGAAAAAAACTGTTACTGTTCTCAACCTGAATCTATGAATGATGTCGCTGTCTGTATGCCTCAAATTAAAAAGCGACAGGTCGCTGCCAACAGCGTTCAAGTCGCTTGTTTAGATAGCAAACTCAAAGCCGATCCCCAATGTCATTGTGCGACTACCGACACTTGTTACGATAAACAATTCATGCACAATATTGATGGCCTAGATTTTGGTACAGGGTTTAACCAAGGTGTTACTGGTCCTCTTAGAAAACTTGCTCGAGGTGAGCTAACTGGAGGAAACGCAGTAGGAAGTGCTAACAGACAAGCCGCTCTAGCAAAACAAGCAATGAGAAAAATTAAAGGTAAAGGTCCGGCCTTTACTGGTTCTTTAAACAAGTCTCAAAAGTCGGAGGCCCTCGCTCTTAGTAAAATGGGAGTTCCTGCCAACATCGCAGCAGGTATAGCAAGCAGAAAAGTATCTGCCAGTTCTGTAAGAGGAGCTCGAAATAGATTTGGTGGAAATGTAAAATATGCTGCTTACAGAGGCAGAAAAGGTAAATCAAGAAGTAAAATCCTAAGCTTCT
>JAGSHI010000138.1 GCA_023954635.1 Bacteriovoracaceae bacterium | reverse complement strand
CATGTGTTCCATGCCAAGAAGAATCAACAGGCCAGCCTCTGTAACATGAGTCACCCCATTGAATATAATCACCTGGGTCTGAGGCGTCAGAATCTCTTCCTCCACCATCATTTGAAAAATTTGCATCAGTGATCAAGTCAGCTCCTGGAAGTACTTTAGAATCTAAATCAGGGTGACTAGTGATACCTGTATCTACTACTGCAACAACAGTTGAAGAACTTCCAAGGGTAACATCCCAAGCAGCAGGTAAATTTACTCCGTAATTTTCAAAATAGTGCCATTGTTGGCTATAAGATTGATCTTCTATTGTTCCACCATCACCTGGCTCATAGAAGTGCTTAAAGACTCTATCTTCTTCTACATATTCAACATCTGAATTGCTAGAAAGAGATATTTTTAATTTTTGAAATTCTTCATCGCTATTAGTTTTAACAATGATCCTTTCGTCTTCTTGATGAGAAGTTACTGTTTTAAAATTGGCCTTAAGTATAGACCCTTCCATGTGACCCTTTTTGTATTTTACTATGAGTCGTCTGGCTGAATGGGCCTCTGTAGTGAACACTAGAGCGAGAAGAGCAAACAAGCTCGTCTTGTACATCATTTCATCTTCCTTGATAAAATTCTTCAAATCCTTTGAGAGAAAACATCTTGTCTTCTCAGTTTTATATATTGCTATCTTTGTGCCAGTTTTAACTTACATAAAATCAAGCACTTACAACTATACATACTGACACTGGTGCCATTACTTCATATTACACATAGGGCCAACAGAATCCTATGGAGGTAATACTGACCCGTCGGGTATGTAATTATTTGAAAGTACGATGTATTGGGTTTTGAAGTGATCTATTTGAGCTTATTATGAGGTACTAAAGAAGGTCTCCGTCCCTGGTAACCTTCAATAAAAAAAGCACTCCGAAGAGTGCTTTTAGCTATTTTTAATTGTTACTTGAAAGGATATCCATGAGTTTTTTGATATTCGTGATTCTTGTTACGTCTTCACCACGACAACCAGCATTTGTACATTCCTTAGGAACTCTACAACCTTGGTTGTAATCGTAAACATAGTCTGTTTCACCTCTAACTAGAATACCTTCTACTTGACCAGTCGTTGCATCAAATACTGCAGAACCAGAGTTACCACCAAATGTATCTAAGTTAGACTGAAAGAAAACTTTATTTGTGTTTGTTCTAACAACAGCACCGTCAGCAACTTTCGTTGGAAGACCAGTTGGGTGACCAATTACTACTAATGGAGTTTGATCAGCAACTTTACCTTCTGTTCTTACTGTTAGAACTTTTCTGTCTGTAACTTTTCTATCAAGTCTAAGAAGAGCGAAATCATCTTGTGAGCTTCTATCAAGGCTTTGTGAAACGATTTCAGCACAACCGTATACTGCTGACTTATCTACTTCTACTCTAGCTTTATCATCAGTCGCTGACTTAACTGCGAAATCAAATACCCACTTATAAGAGCTACAATCACCAGCGCTTCTTACACAGTGACCTGCAGTTACTAGTAGATCTTCACCAACTAGGAAACCAGAACAATTAGCAGCTGTGATTTGTTCAGCAAATTTAGCTGTTGCACAAATTCCTCTTTGCTCAAGAGTTGATCCAGTAACGACGGCCATTGTTCCGTCCATATTGATTGAACTTCCGCTAATCATAGCAGCAGTTGATTTTGATAATTCAAAGTGCAATGAATCCGTAGTCTCGAATACGTCAAGTCTATCGTCTTCTCCATAAATAACTTTGTTATTAGCAGCTTGCGCGCTTAGAGAAAGGATCAATGCTGTTGTAACTAGTAGAATCTTCCTTAATGTCATAACTCTCTTCCTTTTGTGTAATTGCCTAAATTGTTCGATTAGCTTGGAGGCATTAAACACCATGAAAAAATTACATGACAACTTACAACTTCTTACACTTTTTGTCGGCTATTTCGCACTGCTAAAGTACTGAAAAAAGGTCATTTTTCACAGGTTAGCAGATTAATGTGAATGATTTTCTTGCTGACTAATGCTGCGCATGTAAATAAATTAAGTAGAACTATTGGACTTTTGTACTGAATTTCCATTCTCTATTATCAAAATCTTTTATGAGAAGATAAGAAAGGTCTTCATTTTCAATTTTTTCATAAGTGATGCCTAGGTCTTGCCCATGTCTATAAGAGTAAAAATTGAGCTTATTTTCAAGCTCTAAGAGCTCTTCTTTTGTATCTAGATAAAAATCGAGAATAGAAGATGGAACTAACGACCTTTTAGGGTGATCGAGGAGCAATAACTTAATGTTTTCTCCATCTATCCCAATTCCATTATCAACAGGGAGAATATCGCCATCAAAGACTTCAGACATAAGCTGGGCCAATTTCTCTTTGTTTTTTGAATATAAGATAACCTTTCCAAGTTCCATGTATAGAGTATAACAAAAAAAAGGCCCCCATAGGGAGCCTTTTCCACTCATATCTCTAAATTTTAACTACACTCTTAAGCTACAATTCAATTTATGGATTGATACTAAATGGGTTATCAACTTCACCTAAAATATTATTAAAATCAAATGTAGGTGCTACAGGCTCATCAGGTGTCATTCCAGGAGCTAATTCAGGAATAACTGTAATTCTTGTAACGTCTTCACCTCGACAAGTATCGTTTTCACATTTGAAGACTCTTTTACAACCAAGATCTGGGTCTGTTTGATAATCTCTTTCACCTCTAACTAGAATCCCTTCGATCTCCCCCGTATCTACATTAAATACAGCAGAGCCAGAGTTACCACCAAAAGTATCTAAGTTAGCATTAAAATAAAATGGTGAAACGTTTTTACGTACGTTTGCTCCATCAGCGATCATTGTTGGAAGCCCAGAAGGGTGTCCAATAACAACTAGAGGTGCTCCTTCTTCAACTTGACCTTCTTTTCTAAACTTTAGAGGCTCTCTCCCCTCCACAGCACGATCAAGTCTAACTAGAGCATAATCGTTTTTAGATGAAGAACTTAAGGCCGATGATACAACTTCTTTACACTTATAAACATCACTTTTAGAAACAACTGCTTCAGTTGAGCTATTCATATGTGCTGTATTGAAATTAAATACCCACTGGTATTCTGCACATGGATTTTTATCAGGGTTCCACATAGAAGGCTTCATACAGTGCCCGGCCGTCACGAGAAGATCTGGAGCAACTAAAAAACCAGAACAGTTACCGGCCGTAATTGTGTCTGCAAATTTTTCATCTTCACATACTTTGATAAAACTATCTTTTAAAGCTTGTCCTTTAATTGTAACGACATCGCTACCTTCTTCAGTAGAAAGCTTATTGTTTTCAATTTGAACTGCTGTTGACCTAGATAACTCTACAAATGCTTCATTATCAGACTCGGAAGCTGAAACTCTGTCATCTTCACCATAGATAACTTTGTTATTAGCGGCTTGAACATTTAAACTTAACAAGAGTACTGCTGTACTGACCCCTATTATAAGCTCTCTGGTTTTACTCATGTTTCCCCCTCGAAAAAACCTTTGATATTTAAAGTCGAGGGATCGTATGTCTGTTTTGAATTTGAGTAAATTAAGTCAAGGCTATGGTGTAGTAATTACATGTTTTCAAAGTCAATTTATTGTCAAGTTTCAAACATCTCCTTACATCTCTTTACAGCAGAAATGAGAGAAACATCGTGCATACGAATAACCACCTGATAATCGGGAGGTATTTGAGAAACCCATCGATCTAGTATCAAAGAATGAGCAACTTCCGAGCGTTCTACTTGTTCGGTTTGCTCTTCGTCACCATTTATAAGTTTTCTTAGAAAACTTTTTTTAGAGATCCCTAAGAGCCATTGCATATTTGTGCCGAATTCTTGAATTAAATTTGGTGTTTCCACAATAAGATCGAGATTTTGTTGATAGTCTTTAGAAAAACCAAAGCAAGGGTCAAACCAAACTTGGTTATTAATATTATTTTCTAAAAACCAAGTCTCTGCTTCTTTAAAGTACGACAAAACTTCTTGATAAAACTTATTTCCATATTTATTTGATTTAAATTTTATATGCTCCTGAGTTGCTGCCCTACTGGAACACAAATTATGTGAGTAAACATAAATGACATTTGGGTAATCATGTAAAAGTTCCTTTAACTCAATATCCAAAGATCCAGACACGTCATTGAAGATGACATTATATCTTTCAAGACCGGACTCAAGTAACTTTCTCATCGTTTCAATTTTATAAGTATCTATAGAAATTTTTGAATCTTTTGGTATGGAGTCTAAAATAGGTAGAAAATATTTTTTGAATCTCTCTATTTCTAGATTTGAATCTATCCCTTCATTAAAAGGCGCTGTCGACTCTGCTCCAAAGTCAAAAATTTTACATCCGTATTTTTTCATTAGCTGGATTTCATTAAGAACAGTTGAACTAGAAGTATGCTTTCCACCGTCACTAAACGAATTGGGGGTGATATTAATCACCCCCATCGATTCAAAAATTTGAGAATTATTCATTTAACCTTAGGCCAAAGCAGGATCATCCCCAGGGTTTTTTCCTCCTAGAGAACTTGCTTCCTTTTCTTCTTCTTTGGTTTCTTCCTTTTCTGTTTCTCCACCACTCGATGATCCATTGTTATCATCTGTGATGATTGGAATACCAATATCCTTACCATCTACGAGATCTTTAACTTGAGCAAAATCTAGAGTTTCCCAAACGATCAGCCCCTCGGCCAATCTATCTAGAGCTTCTCGATTATCTGTTAAGATCTTCATCGCTAAATCGTGATTGGTTTGAATAAGCATATCGATCTGATCATCAATTGACTTTCCTGTAGACTCAGAAAAGTCATGAGCATCTCCCTGACCAGAGCCGGAAAAAGCATAGGCTTGAGCTTTTTGAAAAGTTCTAGGTCCAAGCTCCTTAGACATTCCCCAATTACAAACCATGTTATGTGCGAGAGCAGTGGCACGATCAATGTCGTTTGAAGCACCGTTAGTCATTTCATCGAAAACTATCTCTTCTGCACATCGACCACCCATAAGGAAGGCAATAAAGTTTTCACCTTTGGATTTTGTAAGGTTATGCATATCTTCACTAGGCAGTGTTTGAGTAACACCTAGAGCACCACCTCGTGGCATGATTGAAACTTTATGAATAGGGTCAGTGTGAGGAAGATTCATCCCTACCAATGTATGTCCTGCTTCATGGTAGGCAGTAACACGTTTTTCCTTATCAGAAATAACCATAGACTTTCTTTCAGGGCCCATAAGAACTTTGTCTTTGGCCTGTTCAAAATCAATAGTATCTAGGCTTTTCTTGTTCAATCTTGCTGCGTTTAGGGCTGCTTCGTTAACAAGGTTCGCAAGGTCAGCTCCTGTAAATCCAGGAGTCCCTTTAGCGATAACTTCGAGATCGACATCTTCATTTAATGGAGTCTTTCTAGCATGAACTTTAAGAATTCCCAGTCGACCTCTCACATCTGGAGGTCCAACAGTAACTCTTCTGTCAAAACGACCAGGTCGAAGGAGAGCAGGATCTAACACATCAATTCTGTTTGTGGCAGCAATGAGGATGACTCCCTCATTAGATTCAAAACCATCCATCTCTACTAGAAGTTGGTTAAGTGTTTGTTCTCTCTCATCGTGTCCACCACCCATACCGGCACCACGATGACGACCAACGGCATCGATTTCGTCGATAAAGATAATACAAGGAGCATGCTTTTTACCTTGGTCAAAAAGATCTCGAACTCTAGAAGCACCTACACCAACAAACATTTCTACAAAATCAGACCCTGAGATTGAAAAGAAAGGCACATCTGCTTCACCAGCAACTGCCCTGGCAAGTAATGTTTTACCTGTCCCTGGAGGACCTACTAAAATAACACCTTTTGGAATTTTTCCACCGAGGTTTGTATATTTTTTTGGATCTTTTAGAAAATCGACAACTTCTTTCAATTCTTCTTTAGCTTCTTCAACACCTGAAACATCTGTAAACGTTACCTTTTTTTCATTTGGTGAAAGCATCTTAGCTTTAGATTTACCAAAACTCATTGCCTTCCCACCACCTGCTTGGATTTGTCTCAGGAAGAAGTAAAAAATAACAATGAGTAAAATCATTGGTCCCCAATTGATAAGGAGACTTGCAAAAAAGGTTGGTTTATCTTCAGCTTTAAAGTTTGGAATAATTTCGTTATCTCTTAAAAACTTATGAGTGTAATCACCAGTATCACCTGTTAAGAAAAAGTAGCGATATGGCTTGTAGCCCTCAACGTATTCCCCAGTGATTGTGTTTTTACCTTTGAAAGTAACTTCTTTTATTTTTCTTTGTTCTACTTCTTTTACAAATTCAGAATATGTAATTTCTCTGTGTCCTTTTTTACCTTCTGTGGCAACCTTGGCGATTAAGGCCATCATCAGAATAACAACTATCCAGAGTGTTAATGTTTTTTGCTGAGGTTTCATTCATTTTCCTATTTTCAAGTATTCAAAATTAAAAGCAAAAGCCCTAAAAATAATTAAGGCCTTTAGCTCTCTATTTTAAGAAATACATTCAAGAGAAGCAAGAGAGCAAAGCCAACATGCTTGAAATTGTTTTAACTTTTAAGAAGATCTTCTACAAAAAGTGATGACACATCACGCTTACTAGACTTATTTCGCATCTTGTAATGAATGGCCCTATTAAAGGTTTGAAAGTAGATGTTCTTTTCAAGTAATTCTTTACAAGATTTTGGAAAAAGAAAATGCGGAGCATTAAGCCCTGGACCAAAAACTTTCTTAGCACTCTTATCTTTGGACATTATCAGATAGGGAAAAACAAGACTCTTTGGTATGGCCGGTTTTTCAAACAACTTATGAGTTCCGCAAGGAATATCCGCAGTTGATATATATTGAGCTAATTTTTTATCAAGACTACTTATTTCAGATAACTTGTCGACGTGCTGAAAATAAAAAACACCTTTGTCCATGAAACCTAAAACTCCACCTGAAAATTTCATTGGGCCTTTCTTACCTTTTAAAGATGCCTTAATCATTTTATCAACCTGATCTCTAAGTTTGCCTCGATCCGCAGTACTCACTTCTTTAATCAAGTCTACTAACCACTCCTTTCCACCTTCAAAATGAGGATTTCTTTTTACGCTGTAAACTCCTACGCCACCCATTTCATCCTGGAATCGTGTCCATTGATCAGTATTACTTTTAGTTCTATGCAAACCTAACTCATGGGCCAATTGATTAGATCTTGTGACATAGTTTTTAAGAGCAGAAGGATAAGATGAGTTGAGTTTTTTAAAAATATGATTTCTAAACCAATTCCTCTCATAAGCGTCACTTGAATTTGTCGGATCAATTATATACTGAACTTTAAATACCTTTAGTAAGTTTCTAATTTGCTTTGAAGTCAAACACATAAATGGTCTGGCCTTATTTGCATTTACAACAGGGATTCCCAATGAGTTTGAAAGAGAACTTGATTTACATTGCTGCATCAGTGACCATTCCTGACTATCATCAATATGGTGTCCTAGGTATACTAACTCACCGTCTTTAAGTGACTTAGAAAAATATTTGTTTCTTTTAATACGAGCATTGTTTTCAAAGTTAGAGTTCATTGAATTCATTTCTAAATTAATAACCTCAACAGGAATCTCTAAGTTTTCACAAAAGTTTGATACAAAAACTGCTTCTTCATCGTTGTCACATCTCGTTCCATGATTAAAGTGAATACATTTAAGCATTTTAATTTTGTTTCGTAAGAGGGCCTCTTTGAGAACTAATGTAAGCAAAATACTATCAGCGCCTCCACTAAGGGAGATGAGACCGACACCTGACTTTGGCCAAATTTTCATATCATCCATAAATTCAAAAACATGATTAACCAACTTAATAAAAAGTTTGTGAGATCTTAATCTTTGAATATCGTCTGCAGATAGTTGAAAATTCATAGTATGTTTTTAATTATTCGACTATTGACAGTCAAATCGAGGAACCTTATTATGGCCAAACCTTTGAAATTCGTATGGCTTGGTAGCTCAGTTGGTGAGAGCGCCGGATTCATAACCCGGAGGTCGGCAGTTCAAATCTGCCTCAAGCCACCATACATTTCAATTTTTTAACAAATCCATCTTATTCAACAAGAACTTTGAGCCCCAAAATGGGTAACTGAAACCATTTTTATGAAGACCAATCAATCCAAAAACGTTTGAGTAACCTTTTACTTTATCCATAAGTGGAAACCTCTTTGGTGCTCTATATCTTATCCCCATATCCACATAACCAGAGCTAAAGCTAGGGAGATCTGGAAAATCTAACTTAAATAATTCATACCAATTAATAAGAGTTTTAAAATCAATTCCAAACTCTTCGTGGTCTTGTGTCGTGCCACCAATCAAAACAAGTTCTTCACTTTTTCTATAGACCAAATTTGCTTTCCCCTTAGTTAGAAGAAAGCTTTTATCTTTTAGAGGAAGAGTAACAGGACATCGCCAAAAAGACCCTGGTCTTTGTACAAAGCCATTATGAGAAAATTCCTTATTGTCTCTTAAGTTTAATTTGTTGAAATGACCTCCATTGGCAATAACCAACTGTGTAGCTTCAAATACTTGAAATGCAGAAGCCGCTACAGCATTGTTTTCATTTTCATATATTTTATCAATATGAGCTTTTATAACTTCCCTATTTGGCCTTGCGTTTTTG
>JAGSHI010000047.1 GCA_023954635.1 Bacteriovoracaceae bacterium | reverse complement strand
CGACAGGTGAAGACATTGGTAACACTAATCTCACAGATGTAGTTAATGGATCTAATGGACTGAATGGTGACAACGCTGGAAACGGAGATAACGCCGATAACGGTGACAACGCTGGAAATGGTGACAACGCTGGAAACGGTGACAACACCGATAACGGTGACAACGCCGATAACGGTGACAACGCCGATAACGGTGACAACGCCGATAACGGTGACAACGCTGGAAATGGTGACAACGCCGATAACGGTGACAACGCCGATAACGGAGATAATGCCGATAACGGAGACAATGCCGATAACGGAGACAATGCCGACAACGGAGATAATGCCGACAACGGAGACAATGCCGACAACGGAGACAATGCCGATAACGGAGACAATGCCGATAACGGTGACAACGCCTCTAATGGTGATAACGATGACCAGTCAGGTTGTACAACTACAACTATCTATATAAGTGAAAACTTAATCGAGAGTAATGACTTCTTAGAAGAGTCTGCTCACAAGAAAAGATGGAATTATTACCAAGACATAGATACTGATGCTGCCTATGACTACATTCTTATGTTTGACCATATTCCACAAGCGGCGAGCAATTCTAGTAGTAATTCGGCCAAAGTTTACTGGGATGGAGACAAGGTATCCAAGCTTGGTGGTGGGGAACAAAGTTTCACACTACACATAAAGGGTGCAGGAGACGGTACGAGACTGAGCTTTAACAAGTTTAAAAATAGAAATCCTATTGGAAGTGTCTTAACAAACATAAAGCTTTATCAAATTGTAGATGAAGAAGATGCTGATAGTTCAATATCAACAGTATCATGCCCAACTAATGATGATCTTGACGATGATTCAGATGACGACGATGATTCAGATGATGACGACGATTCAGATGATGATTGTGATGACGACTAATTATTTTGAATAAGTCTCGACGAGGTCTCTGACATCTTCGACTAGCTCTTCATCTAAATGCCCTACAAACTGAAGTTCGACACGACGATTAACCTTATGATCTGAGGCTGACTTCCCATCTAACTTGAGTTGACTCTCCCCCATTCCAATTGCAAAAAGACGATCTCTTCCTACTCTAGCTGATAAGAAAATTTCTTTTACAGATTGAGCGCGCTTTTCTGACAGAGATTGGTTTGTTTTATCATTGCCTCTTGAATCAGTGTGACCAACAATCCTTATCAATTCCCATGACTCAGGACTGTCTGTTAGAATTTCTGCCAACGCCTCTAAGAACTTCTCAGAAGTAGCTTTTAAACGATGTTTCCCCGTATCAAAGTTCACAACCTGCTCGCCTAATATTACGACCTCCGCCGGAATCATTTTAACGACTTCTTTAATTTTGTATACAACCCTGGTTGGCGTGTAATCTGAATCATAAACAGGGACACCAAACTGGAAATTCAACATCGATATCAAAACACTTCTATCACCAATGGCCATCGCTTTATGAGCAGAAAGGCCGACTTTCATCCGAAACCATTTAAATGGAATATCGTAATCAACAATCAAGCCAACTAGTGTGGAGGATGTTTTTTCATTATTTACATTTAGTGAACTACTTGGAGCAATTAAGAGTTCCTGTCCAAAAAAGTATTGGAATGATCCACCAATGGACCATCTTTTTCCAAAGCGATACTGAGGAACGACATCGAAGTAAAAGGAATCAGTTAAAAGTTTATACTTGTTTGCACCTTCTAAATCATTTTCAAATTCAAGGAGATAATAACCCCCACCAACTGCAATGGCCCAGTCACGATGATAATAGTTTGCCATGGCCGTAAATTTCTTTTGAAACCCCGACTTATCTCCAAAGTCTGCGGCAACATCGGTTGATATTTTCCCATGTCCAATACCTGCTCCTACAAATCCGTAGACATCATATGTAGGATTTCCAGCAGAGTATGAAGAAAATGAAACAAAAAGTAAGACTAAAATTATAAAAAATTTATTCATGATAATAGGATACTGGAGAATGAGTTTATTTCAATGAAAAAGGTTATACAGGGCACTAGCTGTGCCCTGCATTCTTTCAGTGATCCAAGCCGATGCTAAAACCTCCTCTGATTCTTTCTAGAGGTTCTTCCTCTACTTGTTGTTCTTCAGGTAATCTATTGTCCATTTGATTTAATGGGCATTGTTCCTGATCACCAAGAGAGCAAATAACTCTATGATTCATAAAGTCGGCTGGGTTTTCAAGATTTCTCATTTCTAGAACAGATTGAAAGTGATCTAGTCTCTCACTTTCAACACCAAAGCTTGGAGCTGAGAGAAGGGCCACTAAAAGAGCAACAAACATGACTTTCATTACGACCTCCTTGGAAAATGAGAACTCACTCTCTATTTTCCCCTTTCACTTACGTATACGTTTTAAGGCGACAATTTGTGACTGTTTTGACTCAAAATTTGAAAAGATCCTCCCAAATACTCCCAAATTTATCATCTATTTGAGTCAGAAATATAGCTTTTCTAAAAATCGATAGGGGCAGTCACTAGTTTGTTTTATAGTCACCACACATAAACAACATAGGAGTAATAATGAAAAAATTATTGATTTTACCTGTATTATTTTTGCTAACAGCTACAGCGATGGCCGACCAGTGTGCTTACGTAACTAAAGACCAAGCTGATGCAGCAGTAAAAATATTAAAACAAAATGAAGTGGCCTATCATTTCTGTGAACTCTGTGGAGACACTGAGCCTAGAAAGATTCAGATTACTTCAGTTGAGAATGTCTCTACAGGGTGGAGAGATTTTTATGAAGTAACTATCAATGGTACAGATGCTGACCTTGCTTATACTTACGATCAAAATGGATATAATCTGGCAATGCAGGTTGGTTGTGAAACAAACGAAGTTAGTGCTGAAATTGAAGTTCAATAGCTTTACTTCAATTTAGATCAGCTTCTCGCTTAACATAGCTAGCGAGAAGCTATTTATTATTAAAAGTTATTGAAATTCTAAGCTGTCTGTTGGCTGAGTATACTTTTCTTAACATCTGAAATTAACTTTAATGGAAAAAGCATAAAGTAAGGTAAACCACTTAATGTTGAAAATATTATTGTTCCTATAATATCAGGTGTATCAATAATGAAGTGAAAAACTGACATCAGAGAAATAATGATGGCCCCTGGAAAAATAATGGCCGAGGTGTACCTCACTTTAATATTTTCAAATTTATCAAAGAAGAATTTCATCAGATGCATTGAACAGAAAGTCATCACAGTACAAAAGAGAGAATGACCAAGTGAAGAAACTATCCTCTGCTCCATTGGAAAATTTCGACCTACTATAAAAAAGTATACTGTAGCGATAAATAGACCACTTCCTAGTGCTCCACCTATAGTTGTCTTCTTATCTAGTGCTGTACTATTTGGTTTGATACATACTCCAAATTTTATTCATTCAGAGGGATCATACTACTTTGCGCGACGCATTGCACCACAACCTGTAAGAAGTACTCAACTCGTGACAAACCTGAAGCTACTGACCTAAGTAGCTGATATTGTGTTAACTGGAGATTTTAGAAACGGAGCTAAGTATCCGAAAAGTCTTATATAGAAATTACCAATCCATGCATGAGGCCCTATGAATTTCGTTTTTGATATCGTCTTTCTTACTCTAAGTATATCGATGCATTTTGTATCATTGCTCGTTAGTGCTTACCTTGTGAGGCCTCTTTGGGGTGCTAGTTTAGAGCAAAATATATTGGCCATCACTTTGGGTTATTTTGTCTTTCTTAATGCTTTCACAATCTTTACTGGTTTACTAAGAATAATACTTCAACCAAAACTGAAAGTAGGAAAACACTTAGTGGGTCTTCATAAAGAATACTTAGCTTATGTCATAAACTCTACAACTCATGGAATTTTTCTTTCCTCTCCATTTCATAAACAATGTACTTTTATTCTCTACCTAAAGTGGATCCATTTTAGATTAATGGGGATGAAGCTTCCGTATAGTTCAATCGTAAGTGTTGAATCAATGATAAGACAACCAGAACTCATCGAAGTTGGTAAGAATAGTATTTTGGGTCTCGGCTGTATTATTAGTTGTCACTACTCTCCATCAAAAAAATATCATGTTCAGGAAAAAGTTATCATTGGTGACCGTACAATTATTGGTGGATTTGCAAAAATTGCACCAGGGGTAGAAGTTGGTAACGATAGTGTTGTAGGAGCTGACAACAACGTCTACCCGGGGGTCAAGATTGGCAGTAATGTAAAAATTGGTGGAGACTGCATATTAAGTTTTGGAGTCAAGATACCTGACAATGTAAAAATCAAGAGTCAAAGCCTACTGACTAAAGATTGCGATATCAAAGAAGGAGAGACCTGGGGAGGAAATCCAGCTGTTAAGGTTTCAGAAGCTTGAGATAGTCTTTTTTATTTCTTCGTATAGTTTATCGTTATCAAAAATACTAAGTTTACCGGCAGCTTCTTGATAGGGTCCGAGCTCATCCATAAAATTATCTATAACTTGGCTTGTTAGTTCAGGGACAAGTTTAGAAACTCCTAGGTTTTCAAACATTTTCCCACAGTAATACTGTTCAAACTGACCGTCTGTCGGGCAATAAAGAAGAGGTTTCTTAAATGACAACGAATCTATAGCAGAAGAGTTTGCAGCGACAATCACAAAAGGTGTGGCCTGAAGTGATTTTATAAACTCTGTCTCATCAAATGCCCGGTATTCTATATTTTTTTCTTTTCTAGGATTTTTGCTTCCATAAATAACAAAATTGAGGCTACTTCCCTCTAAGGTTTCAGTAAGTGAAGCAGGTGCCAGGTGCCCAAGAGAAACAACGACAGGCCCATCAGATGTTGTCTTTTTTCCGGCCTCTAAAAATGAGTCTCTAACAGGAGTTGGTACATATCTAGCATTATCGACAGTAAGTTTTGTCTCCATTGTTTTATGAACAAGATAATAATCAGCACAACCAGAAACCATTCCAATAGTTCCTTGCCACTTTTTTAAATCCTGCAGCTCTGAGTCTGTTAACTCAAAAGGCCTCTCACTTAAACGTAGAGTAGTCCAGTGATCACAAGAGATAATAGGAACATTATAAAAAAGACGAACAAGTCGAGCTGCATAAACACAATGCGCTTCAAAATCGGTAATAACTGCTTTTGGTCTATTTAATAAAATGAAAAGAGCAATTCTTAAAATATAAAAAATTGATTTTGGAAACTCAACTAAAGCTCTTAAAAGGACCAAGGGTAAACTAATTTTTCCACCAACTGATGCTGCTTTTAATGCATGATTTTGGTGAACATTTTCATATTGAGAAGATAACCAATTATTTGCTTGTCCAGAACAAAAAATATGAAGTTCGAAATCGTTTTTTAATCGATTAAACAATGGAATATCTCTAGTTGCATGGCCCATCCCTGCACTTGCTAAAGAAAAGACAATAATTGGCTTTTTATCCATTTTTCACCCGAAGTTTTAACGTTATATATCAAATTATTATACAAAATGCCTTGGTAATAGCAAGTTGGTTAAAAGGTACAAGAGAGTTTTATTGGAGGAGCTTAAAGGGTATCATACTCCTATGACAAAATTTGTGAATACCATTTTTAAATACCCTAAAATAATGCTTCTATCGGTTATTACTTTTACTCTACTCTCAAGTATGGGTTTGTCACGAATTGAGTCTAAGTTTGGACCTGAAGTTTGGTATAAGGAAAGTGACCCGCTCTTAAAAAACTATCACTACTTTGAAAAAGAGTTTGGAAAAGATGAAACCATCATTATTTCTCTCTACAACAAAAAAGGAATCTTTAATAAGGCCACAATTGAAAAAATTGAGGCCATCACTGATGACCTTTCTTTAACTGATAAAGTTGAAAGTGTATCAAGCATTACTAATTTCAATTGGATTCGTTCAATAGAAGATGAAATTATCATAGCTCCCATGTTTGACAATGAAGAGCAAGAAAGATCTGAGGCATTTATACAAGAGAAAGCAGATATTCTCATGGGACACGAAGAGGTTATAAATTCTCTCGTTTCAAAAGATAGAACCCTCACCTTTATTATCGGATACCTTCAACCTAGATTAGGGACGAACATAAATTTTAAAAAGATTTTAAAAAGTACTGATGCTATTAGTGAAAAATATTCTGATGAAGATAATGAAATAAAAGTGACGGGAACAGTTCACTTAAATCATACCGTAAAAGAGACCTCATCAAATGATCTCAAGACGATTATGCCCATACTTTTGGGGATCATTGTTCTCCTAATGTATTTCATCTTTAGGTCTATCAAGATTGTACTCGTTGCTTTTTTGATTCTCGTTTCTACGAATGTTGTAACGTTTGGAATTGCATCACTGTTAGGGTTCAAGTTCACCAACTTAACTTTTACTATTCCAATTATTCTACTTGGGATATGTATTGCTGACACAGTTCACCTCTTAAGTACTATCTACAGCAGTAAAAATCCAGACTATGTTGAAGCTATCAGAGAGTCCTATTTTAAGAACTTCAAACCTACTATCCTAACAACTTTAACTACGACTATTGGATTTGTTAGTTTATCAACATCTAACTCGGTTCCTATTATTGAAATGGGACTCGTAAGTGGGTTTGGTGTTATTATTGCTTGGCTATTTAGTTATTCAATAATTGCACCATGTCTCCTATTGTTCCCAATAGGTAACTTTAAAAGAACTGAAATTAAAACTGAAAAATACTGGATGAAGCTGGCATCATTTATTGAAAGTCACAGAAAAGTTATCCTAATCTTTTTTGCATGTTTCTTAACTCTATCAATTTATTTATCAACAAAAGTTACAGTAGACTTTAACCCTTATGAGCAGTTCTCAGAAGACTCTCAAATAAGAAGAGATAACAATTTTATAACGAGTAAACTTGGGGGTTACTCTGGCCCTGAGATGGTAATCGACAGTGGCAAAGAAGGTGGTGCGATTTCACCTGATTTTATGAAAAAAGTTGAAAGTTTTTCAGAATGGATGAAAGATTTTAATGAAGTTAATAATGTCTCTAGTATTTTAAGTACCTTGAAACAAACAAATAAAGTCTTTCATGCAAGTAAAGATAGTGAATATATTATTCCCAAAACCAGAAGACATGCTGCCGAATACTTATTTGTCCTAGAAATGGACCCGGTACAAGGTGAACAAATAAGAAGTAAGTTATCAAAAGATAGGCGCTTCCTTCGCTTAACAGTTCTATGGACAGTCTTTAATTCAAAGCGAGGGCTAGAACTTGTAGATGTCTTTGAAAAGAAGGCGAAAGAACTAGGACTCAAGATTGAGTTTACTGGTAAAAGTGCGCTCTCAATCAAAATGTTAGATTACATTTTCAATACGTTTATCACTTCAATTTTATTTTCGATAGTCATTATAACGATCACTATTGTGATCGGACTTAAAAGTATTAAGCTCGGCCTACTCTCAATAATTCCAAACGTTGTTCCTTTATTACTAAGCTCAACATGGATTTACCTTAATGGTTTAAATATAGATTTTTCTTCAGTCATTGTTTTTACCATTTCTCTTGGAATTGCAGTCGACGATACTATTCACTTTTTAGTTGCCTACAAAGAAAATGATGGAAAATATTCATTTAAAGAAATGTTAGAAAAGATTTTTCAAAAAGCAGGTAACGGAATCGTCATTACTACTCTACTTTTAGTTGTAGGGTTCTATTCCCTTACTCTCTCTGATTATATTATTAATTACAAATTAGGTTTCCTCACTTCCCTCGTTTTATTTGCTGCACTTGTTTGTGACCTACTCTTGCTCCCTGCGTTTCTTGCATTTATAACTAAACTTTCTATAAACAAAGAATAACAAATCCAAGGTTCATTCCACCTAAGAATTGTATAGCTGGTTTTACAAGTTTTGTACGCTCATCACCGTTTGGAATATCTGGTCTAAATACTCGAATAGTCTTATTAGGTTTCAATCCAAATAAAATAAATGCAGACCCAAACCAAAGAATATTTAAAATTATTACTAAATTAAGAAAACTCATGTCAGGTTTTAATAATTTAAAATTTCTCTAGCAGCAGAAGTGATCTTCTCAGTATTGATAAGAATTGCTTTTTCAAGAATTCTATTGAATCCAACTGGAGTATATTCTGAACCAAGTCTTTTCACTGGAGCATCAAGGGATTCAAAAGCATTTTCATTAATGAATGATGCAACCTCGCCACCAAAACCAGCAAAAACTTTATCTTCATGTACTACTAGAGCACGGTTAGTTTTTTGAACAGACTTAAGAATACTTTCATGATCGAGAGGATTCAAAGAACGTAAATCTACAACTTCAATACTTTTTCCTTCGGCCTCAAGTTCTTTAGCCGTTTCTAAGCAAAAATGAACTGTATTGCCGTAAGTAAAGATAGAAAGGTCTGTCCCCTCTTTTCTAACTCTTGCTTTTCCAAATGGAACTTCAAAATCTTCAGGAACTGAAGCCATAGCTAATTTAGAGTTATAAAGCGCCTTTGGCTCTAAAAATAAAATAGGCCCTTCTGAGCGCATTGCAGTTCGAATCAGACCAGCGGCATCGTCAGCAAAGGCTGGAGCAACAACTCTTAAACCAGGGAATGTACATAATGTCCCTTCAATATTTTGAGAGTGATATAGCCCTCCTCCGATGTAACCACCAGATGCCAGTCTGACTAAAACATTTGGAGAAAACTGTCCATTAGTTCTCCAGTATTCGTGAGAACATTCTACAAGTTGTTCCATAGCAGGCCAAAAGTAATCAGCAAACTCTGCACCTTCGACTACGACACGAATCTTTTTATCAAATCTTGAAAAACCATTTGCAGTTCCGAGTATGAAATCTTCAGCGATTGGTCCATTAAAAACTCTTTCTTTTCCAAACTCTTTTTGCATCCCCTTAGAGACATTAAAGATCCCACCTTTATCCTTGTTGGCCATATCTTGCCCCCAAATAAAGGTATCCTGATTTCTCCTGAATTCACTTTTTAATGTTTCATTGATTGCTTCTATAAGTTTTTTAGGTTCACTAGTATCAGAATGTAATCCTTCAGGGTATTTAGTAGAAGGAAGGGCATCGGGCACAACGTAGTCATGAATAGTAGCGGGATCTGGATTAGGAGCAGATAGAGCTAGTTTATGTGCTTCAATAATTTTTTGTCCCATTTCCTCATCTAATGATTCAATTTCTGCTTTGGTAAAGATTTTGTCTTTTAGAAGTTGATTTTTAAAGTGAACCAAAGGGTCCTGAGCTAGAGCATCAGCTAATTCTTTCTCATCACGATAAAGCTCATGCTTATCAGAGTTTGAATGAGAACCAATTCTTACACAATGTGCATGAACAATTACTGGTTCACTATTTTTTAGACAATGTTGTTTGGCCTCTTTCATAGCATTTACAGAATCAACAATATTTTTTCCATCACAATGGATAATTTTCAAGTTCTTAAATCCAGAAAAATTATCTGCAACAAATTCATTCGCTGTTTGATCTCTCTTTGGAACTGAGATTCCATAACCATTATCTTGAAAGACAAAAATAACCGGAAGTTTTTCATTAGAGGCACCATTAATGGCCTCATAACAATAACCTTCTGAAACAGAAGACTCACCTTGCGAAGAGATTGAAACTCCAGCGTGATTATACTTCTTCATTGCTCTGGCAACGCCAACTGCATGTAACGTATGGTTACCTGTACAGGAAGAAACATTATGAATATTCCATTCAGGTTTCGCAAAATGGTTACTCATATGACGTCCACCAGAAGCTAAGTCTGTGGCCTTTGAAATACCATTAAGAATTATTTCTTCAGCTGTTAACCCTGCTGAAAGGCAAGTTAACATATCTCTGTAATAGGGAAATAAATGATCTGACTCTTTATCAAATACTTGTCCAATGGCCAATTGAATTCCATCATGACCGGCATAGGGAGCATGATAAGACCAGCCAATTGCTTGCTTGAGATAGTTAGGAGCACGCTCATCAATACCTCTTCCAAGCTTCAATAAAGAATACCATTTTTTTAATAGAGACTTATCAATCTCTTTTAAACTTTTAGCAGAGTTCAAAATGTTTTTTTCATTTTTGAGTTTAATAGTTGATCCTATTTTTTTATTAATAGTCATAATATCTTCACCTGAATTTAAGATAAGAGTAAATTTAGCCTAATGTTTAACCTATAACAAAATAGGTAATAAGAAAATATCCAATGAGTAATAATGTAGGCTTTTCAAACCAATAATTCCACACTTAACGCGCCCCTCTACCCATGTCTCCCGCAAAGAGGTGGTCTTCCATTCTGGCTAGCGAAGGCCTCTTCAATTAAAATTTTACCGAACTCTGAGTCAGTCTTAATTACAACCACAGCAAAGCTGTAATTTATCCAAGGACTCTCAGTGATATCAATCCCATTGAGAAACACAAACTTGTCCTTGAAAGAGTCTGGTGACCCTGGTCGTATACGTTTATCTACTGGTTTTAGCCTTTGTTTTGAAGGGTTATAAATTCCCCTTTTTTCAAGCTCTATAGCTAGTTCTTTTGTTATTGCAGTAAGAGATAAAGCCCCTGTGCCCGATAGAGTTTTGTTTTTGAAGTCTTTTGATTTTATTTTATCTAAAGTATGAGCATTAAAAAGATGTTGATAAAGCCTTTCTTTGACCTTTTGTCCCTTTCCATTATAAAGACATCGATATTCAACACCATCTAAATGGATACATGGTTTATAGGCCTTATAACCATCATCACTAAACGTAGGTATTTCATTTTCTGGAATATTGGAAAAAATAAAATAGCAACCTTGTTGTCCAGATCCAATAGAGTCCAAATCCGACTTACTCCGAAGGGCTCGAAGGCTAGAACTGTTAAAAAGCTCCCCACCAATTGAAAGATTGTAAAGATTCCTAAATTTAATAATTTCATCATTTGTTGGAACAAAAATTGAAAAATTATCATTAACTACTTGTTTAGATTTATTAACTACTTTACTGGAGGTTTCATCTTCTAAGGTTACTAATTCATCGTTAAAATAATCATATTCTTCTACTTGAGTATTCTCTTGATGAAGTGAATAAGATCTCTTCTGCTTCTTTGCCTCAAAGGACAAGGCCCTCAGAGGTAGCTCTAAACCAAATAGTTCATCTCGCTCAGCTCTCGGTATAGATACTCTAGAGCCTATATATAGTGAGGAAGGAAATTCCTTTGTCTTTTCTATAATTTTATAGTCGCCAGTTTCAGAACTTGAAGCATCCATTTTATTTATTTCTTTTAGTTCGTCTTCATTCCATTTATTATCATCAGTTGATAGATCTTTTGAAACTAGTTCCTTAAATGAAAGAGCGGGACCCTCGATATATTCATTAGTAACTATGTTTTGTAAGGAGCGAATGAGAAGTGTTCCATAGTATATTTCTCCCTCGTTAGTTACTCCACCACAAGTCAAATCAACCCCACAAACTTGTTTTCGCTTAAATGCTTTACCTGTTCGATGAACATAAAACTGCATTGGATTAGTTTGGAGTGTACTTAAATGTATTCCATCTTCTATTAGGCCATGAATATGTAATGCGAGTTCTACCTCAGCAATTCGATATTTTCTTTGATAGGCATGAAGCTCACAATTTCGAAATAGATAGCTCGACAGATCAACAAATTGATTAAAAACCTTTTGTCTAGAGTCAACACTAGAGAAATCTATTAGCTTTTTTAAAGTCATTCTCTCATTATATATTGAGCCATATATTTCTCAATAAAAATGTTGTGCTAAACATTAAGAAATAGAACTTTTTAAAAAGTTATGTAATAATGTACGAGTAATAAAACTTTGAGAATCATATGAAAGTAGAATTTCTTGAATCAGCAGAGTATCAGTACTTACTTCTCTTTTCATTTATCTTGTTTGTCCCAAGATTACTTCTTAGATTTCGGATTCCAGTCGGAATCTCTGCCTTAACCTTAGGTTTTATATGTACTTATTTTCTTGGTTGGTTTGATAGTGACCAATTAGTACTTTTATTCTCAAGGTTAGGAATTACATCACTTTTCTTATTTGCAGGAATGGAAATTGAGCTCGAAGAGCTAAAAAAGAATGCTGGATCAATTATTAAGTATCTCTTGAAATCATTGGTCATTATATTAGCTGTCGCCTATGGTGTTAAATACTTTCTCGACATTGGCCTTCGCCCTAGCCTCATCGTTGCAATTGGTCTTATGACACCATCCACTGGTTTTATACTTAATTCTCTAAAGTCCTATGAGCTAACAGATGAAGAAGTTTACTGGATTCGACTTAAGGCCATCTCAAAAGAGATACTGGCAATATTAGTCCTATTCTTTGCTCTTAAATCTAATGACATTTCCTCATTTCTCATTTCAAAGTCTCTTCTTATTGGTCTCATTATATTATTACCTCTATTATTTAGTTTTTTCCTTAAAGTCATCGCTCCTTTTGCTCCCAAAAGTGAAGTTTCTTTTCTAGTACTAGTTGCCCTCATTGCAGGAATTATTACTAAGAAAATTGGAACATATTATTTAGTTGGAGCATTTATTGCTGGAGTCACTGCTGGACAATTCAAACATTTCATTAAAAGTGATGAGTCAGAGAGGATATTAAATTCTTTAGCGACATTCTTTTCAATTTTTGTACCCTTTTACTTTTTTAAAGCAGGGCTTTCAATTACTAAAGATCTTTTTACACAAGAAGGTCTAATTTTAGGTTTAATTTTTATTGGAGTCTTTATTCCTCTTAGAGTTGTATCCGTACTTATAAGCGTAAAGTTTTTTGTGAAGAATTTTTGGCACAATAAATTCAAAATCTCTCTCTCATTAATTCCAACATTGATCTTTGGTCTTGTCATTTTGAGCATACTTAAAGAAAACTTTGATATCGATAAAAGAATCTTATCTGGGCTTTTACTCTACACTATTGTGTCTAGTATTATTCCCTCAATTGCCTTCAAGAAAGCCCCTCCAGAGGTATTTGATCTTTCAAGAGTTTAGGTAATTACAAAGTGTCAAAATCACTTATACACTACAAAAAATAACAACAAAGTTCTTTGGACTATGTTATTTTCTTATCATGACTTCAGACCAAATCAACAATGATATTTACAATACCTACAAAGATCGGTGGTACCTCGATAATGATGGCGAACTAGGTGTTCTTAGACGAGAAGGTGAAATAAAAACAGAATTAATCTACAAAGCTTTGAGGAAGGAAAATATATCTACAGGGAGTGTTCTCGATATTGGTTGTGGTGGAGGATGGCTTTGTAATGATCTAGCAAAAAATGGTTTTAAAGCGTTCGGAGTTGATACTTCGAAATCGAGTCTTGAAACTGCAAAAAAGTATGATGAAACGAATTCAGTTGAATATATTTGTAGTGATGCTCACAAGATCCCCTTAGAAGATAACTCCATAGACGTAATCTTTATAATGGACTTTCTTGAGCATGTTGAAGACCCTCTTTCCATTCTAAGAGAATCATCTCGTATTCTAAAAAGTGAAGGCCTCTTATTTTATAATACTTTTAATCGAAATTTTCTTTCATGGATTGTAGCCGTTAAAGGTGTCGAATGGTTTTCTGGAGTAGAGAATATTCACCTCTATAAACTATTTATTAAACCTAACGAGCTAAAGGCCTATCTGACTGAATGTCATTTAGACACGGTAGAAATGTATGGGCTCAGACCAAAAGTAAACTTAGATGCGTTCAAGTCTCTTATAAGAAGAAAGGTTCACCCTAACTTCAAGTTTAAAGTTACAAAGTCTTTAGCAACTGGTTATATGGGTTATGCAAAAAAATCGAACGTTTTAATAGAGGCAGAAGTAATAAAGAGTTCAAATTCTTAGTCAAACCAGCGACTCATCCCACCTAAATTATGTACATTTGTAAATCCAGATTTTTCAAGAATTGATTTTGCCTTAGAAGATCTTCCACCAGACATACAGTAAACAACGATAGGTTTACTTTTTCCTCCCGCCATTTTTTCTATTTTAGTTTTACTTTCTTCGACATCTCCAATGCTAATTCTTTTAGCGCCAGGGATATGTTTTAATTTAAATTCTATTAAAGTTCTGACATCGAGAAGTAAGGCCTTCTGTTCTTTTACTAATTTATGGGCCTGTTCTTTTGAGATAAAGTCATTGCCGAATACCTGAATGCTAAAGATTATAGAAAATATAAGTATAAGATGTTTTTTCATGGTAACCCTTAATTTAAAGTCAAACGCTATTAAACAAGAAATACTTAAATCGTCTAAGCTATAACAAACTTTAAGATTCAATTCAATTCATTTTATATATTAACTTAATAGATCATAATTGTCCTATGAAACTATTCTTAGAAAACTTAATGTTGGCATTAACCTACTTCGTCATAGCCAAATTTTGTCAACTATTCGCAATAGAACCTGGCAACGTTACACCCATCTGGGCCTCATCTGGTATTTGTTTTATCTGGGTTTATATCAGAGGCTATTCTTTGCTGCCTGGAGTTTTTATAGGTGCCTTTCTTGGAAATGTAACGGCCTATATATATCCAATACTTCCAGAAAAATTACTCTTTGGCTCATTGGCAGGACTATTTAATGGATCGGGAGATAGCCTTGGCATCTTTCTTGGAGTAATGCTTCTAAAAAAAATAAATGGCAATTTGCCAGTTCTAAGCTCTCTCAAAAGCACTCTTACTTTCATATTCGCTTCTGCTATCGGAGGCTCATTCATTAGTGCCATCTTTGGCGTAAGTGGTTTGGCCATGTTCAATATTTTACCTTGGGAAGCGTATTCAAATACATTTATTACATGGTTAATTGGAGACACCATTGGAATATTGATACTTGTCCCTATTCTTGAGAATATATTTGTACAGAAAAAACACAAACAAATTAAAATCTCAAAACGACTTCTCCTTGAACTTGTCACTGGCTTTATTTTTATTACTCTAGTTTCATTTTTCACATTTAATATGGGAGAACATGCACATTTTGCAAAGTTTACTGTTCCTACACTTATAATCCTTCCACTTCTTACAATTTCTACATTTAGGTTTGACGAACTATTTATGAATTTTGTCATTTTCTATTTAAGTTCATTAATACTAGGGCTTACTATTTATCATATTAAAGATTTTAACTCTAGTGAGTTAAACTTTGCTCTTATTTCATCTCAACTATTTATTTTTTCTGTATCGAGTACATTGTTATTAATAATCTCAGCAATAAATCGCTTACATTTTTTGAATAAAAGAATGATAAATCAAGATCGATTAAGTACCCTTGGCCAAGTCTCAGCCAGCATGGCCCATGAAGTAATGACACCTCTAACTGTTATTCAATTCTCCTCAGATATAATAAGTCGACAATTAAAAGAAGACCCTTCAATATCTGAGCCAATCAAAAAAATAGAAAGATCAATCAATATAATAAGTAGATTAGTTAAGAGCCTTAAAAAATATTCCTATCATAGAGATACTATAAAAAAGACGCATACTGATATTAACAATATTCTCAATGAAGCATTATCTTTAACTGAAATGAGATCAAGAAAAATAGGAATAAATATAACACGAAATGGTTTTTCAAATATTGATCTTTTATGTGATGAGATTAAATCATTACAAGTTTTTGTTAATATCATAAATAATGCAATCGATGCCGTTGAGAGAACAACAGACCCTTGGATAAATTTTTCTACAGAAGTAAACGAAACTGAAAGTAAATTTATCGTTACTAATTCAGGCCTTGCAATATCAGACGAGCAAGCAGAAAAGATCTTTGCACCATTCTACACAACAAAGGATGAAACAAAGGGAACGGGATTAGGACTTAGTATATCGAGGGGCATTATGCTAGAGCAAAGTGGTAATTTATCTTACGCAAATAATGAAGGACACACTTCATTTGTCATAAGCTTTAGTAAAATTGACGCTCAGGAGACAGAGTCTGTCATTCAATGACTAACGTTTATTTTTAAGTCTAATACCTTTTGATACAAGGCCTGTTTCACTCCATCCGATGACTTTATCTACTGCGATTGCAAGAAGCGCTGCTGGAATTGCTCCAAGTAATATTAAGTTTGAGTTCACAGTTGAAACACCTCTAAAGATTGGATCACCAAAACCTCCAGCTCCGATCAAGGCAGCAATAGTAGCAGTCCCTATAACAATGACTGCTGCTGTTCTAAGCCCTGCTAGAATAATTGGCATGGCCAAGGGGATCTCTACCTTAAAGAGAATCTGAAAATTAGTTAAACCAATCCCCCTTGAAGCTTCAACATAAGCTTTATCGACACCTTGTATACCAGAGTAAGTGTTTCTAACGAGTGGAAGTAAAGAGTATAAAAAGAGTGCAAGCATTGCAGGGGCCATCCCAATTCCCATAAAAGGAATTAAAAAACCGAGAAGAGCTAACGATGGTACTGTTTGAATAGTATTGATAACCGGAAAGATGATCTTTCCTGATTTTGGATAACGAGTTAGTAATACACCGGTTGGAAGAGAAACTAGAACGGCAAAAAACAGAGCTCCAAATGATAGAAGTAAATGTTCGTAAAAGAGCTTAATTAAATAATCTTTTTTACTTATAGCAAAACTCCAAAAGCCTTTTTGAATTTTTGCATCTTCAACAACACCAGTAAGTAAGCCTTTTTCAACTAGAAAGTTTCTCGCAACTCTCCTTGAATCAATTTTTAATCTATCAACTTTATCATTCATATCCGTCATTTCAACTTCAGTAATAAGACCTGCCATTAAAGAATAAACTTTTCTAAGAGGTTCACTCTTATCAAGCAGATCCTTTTTAGCGATCAAAGCGACATAGTAAGGTGGAAAAAACATCTGATCATCTTTAAGTAGCTTTAAGTCATATGCCTTTATTCTCCCATCAGTTGAATAAGCAACGATCATATCGACTTGTTTATCCTGAATGGCTGAATACATGAGACCTGCATTCATTGATATAACGTTATTTGTTTTAAAATTTAATCGATAGCTTTTACTAAACCTAGGGTGACCATCCTTTCTCTCCATAAACTCATAGGCACCTGCGTACTTAAAATCTTGAACTTTTCCAGAAAGTTCAGATATTGATTTCATCTTTTTGAAACGAGGATCATCTTTCCTTACCGCAAGTGCATAGGTATTATTAAACCCGATTGGGTCCGACCAAACTATCCCCCATCTTTTTTCAAATTCTGTACTTACAATTTCATGAACTTTATCCGGATCTCTTTCACCATCGAGTTTTAAAATCATGACATACCCAGTTCCTGTATAGTCTGGGTAAATATCTATACCACCAGTGTTGAGAGCATCAAATGCGACTTTTGTGCCTCCAAGTCCAAATTTTCTAACCACGGGATGATTAAATTTCTCTTCAAGAAGAAGTGCAACCATTTCACCTAAGATGACAGACTCACTAAAGGCCTTTGATCCTATTATAATAGGACGTTTCTCTTGGGAGTATCCTGTTGAAGAAAGTATTAATAATAAAAATATTATTTTCTTAAGCATTAGCGTGACCTTTGACAAAACTTTCTACAAATTCATTTTTGGGGTTTTGAGTTAAATCTTCTCTTGTTCCCATTTGAACAATTTCACCTTTGTTCATTAAAATGACTTTATCTCCGAGTTTAAAGGCCTCATCCATATCGTGAGTCACCATTAATATTGTTTTCTTAAGTCTCTTATTGAGTCCTATGAATTCCTCATGAAGAGATTCTCGAGTAATAGGATCAAGTGCCCCAAAGGGTTCATCCATTAACATCACAGGTGGATCTTCCATTAAAGCTCTCGCTATACCAACCCTTTGCTGTTGCCCACCAGACAATTCAATTGGATACCTCTTTGCAAATTTCTCATATGGCATGTTAATGGTTTCTAACAACTCAGTAACTCTATCCACCATATATTGTTTATCTTTCTTTAAAATATTTGAAAGCAATGAAATGTTTTGTTCTACAGTTAAGTGAGGAAGTAAACCGGCCTTTTGGATCACATATCCGATTTTTCTTCTCCAATTTACAGGGTCAGTGTCATGACATTCTTCATTACCAACCCAAACATCACCTTCAGAAGGCTCAATTAGTCTGTTAATCATTTTTAGTGTAGTAGTTTTTCCACATCCAGATGTGCCTATGATGCAACCAATTTCTCCTTTATCTAATTTAAAAGATACTGAGTTGACTGCTTTGACATTACCTTGAAAAACCTTCGTTAGGTTTTTAACTTCGATCATTAATTTCTCCAGTGTTTAGACACTAACATTTTGAAATTGTTAAAATACCTGACAAGAAAATTATTCGATGATCGACATTTGTAAAACTAAACGGGACCCTTTTTATACAAATATCACTCAAAAAAATATTTTTTGAGTTAAGATAATTAGATGAGTCTAAAAAATAAAGATCAATATATACAGAGTCTTAAGAAGTTGTGTGAAGTCTCTTCAAATAGGTATCAGTCTCTTGATGTACTTTGTAAATCATATATAGACTTAGGAAGAGATATTCTTGGAATGGATACTGGTATCGTAAGTCACATAAGTGATGATCGATACAGAATAGTATGGTCAGAATCTTCAATGCCAGGACTAGAAAAAAATGTTCAATTCAAACTTGGTGAAACTTATTGTTCAGCTGTCATAGATAAAAAAGACATTGTTGCTTACAATAATGTGGGACGAGACCCTAACATGAAAAATCACCCCGTTTATGTTAACGCAAACCTAGAGTCTTATATAGGTTACCCTATCATTGTTAATAACAGAGTATATGGAACATTAAACTTTTCAGATACTAGAACTAGAACACCTCTTTTCGATGAGTATGATTTAAATATGATGACCTTAATTTCGACAGCACTAGGAAATGCTATCGATTATTTCGATACCCTCCAGACGAGAGAAGATTTTATATCTATTGTTAATCATGAATTGAGAACTCCTATAACCTCTCTGACAGGGTCATTAAAACTCTTAAATGACTTCACCAAAGATAAATTAGATAAAGACTCTAGAGATCTTTTAGATATCTCTCTTAGAAATATAGATCATCTCCTTGAACTCGTTACTGATATTTTAGATTATGAGAAATTCGCCTTAGGAACAGTCATCCCTCAATTAGAGGAAGTCTCAGTAAAAGCAATCCTAGAAAACACTATTAATAACATAAAGGGATATGCCCTTAATCACTCCTCTACTGTCCAAATTCGAGGAGAGGTTCCACCAGTTACTATAAAAGTAGATAAGAAAAAAATACTTCAAGTTATGCTGAACCTAACTACTAATGCTCTAAAGTTTAGTCCAGAGAATTCTGAAGTTTGGCTAGAAGTTGAAGAAGAAGATTCAGGAGTTTATATAAAAGTTATAGACTCAGGCTTTGGTATTCCTAAAGATAAACTTGAAGTCATCTTTGATAGCTTCACACAGATAGACTCAACTGATGCCCGACAACAGGGTGGGACAGGTTTGGGTTTAGCAATCTGCAAAAGAATCATCGACATCCACGGTGGTGAAATTGGAGCAAAAAATAATAAAAATAAAGGCTCTACTTTTTATATATATCTTAAAAAGTAATTTTCTGCGCTTATCCTTTTAACCATGGAGCAAGGCAAAGTCCCTTCTAACCCCCTGAGTTTACTGCACATTCCTTTCAAATAAAATAAATACAAATTCTAGAGATCACATTACTTAGTAATTGAGTTTTATATAGAAAATACCGACTAGGGATAATGAGGAATTTTCTATTATTGTCAGTATTTATAGTGTCGTATTCAACGTTTGCTAATAACCTTGATTCAGAAAGTGGTGATCAACTCATGAAACAATATGAGGAAGTTATAAACTTACTTCGTTCTGGGTTTGAGCAAAAATCAGATTGCACCATTAAACATACTGGGAACGAAACTGTAAAAAAATGTACATTTAAGAGCTTTTGTAAGCTTTTCGAAGAAAATTCTGAAAAAGCATATCTCTATGAGGGAGTTGATGGTCGTATTCCCAATTACAAATTGATGTCTAAAGAAATGGAAGTAAACAACTGTTTAATGATGGCAAAAACCCGCAATCAAAATGTAGCAGGCGTCAGTGTTGGAAATGGATTAACAGATTGGAATAAAAACAAAATTAAGACCAGACAAATTCTACTTAGGACTGTTAACCAAGAGGGAAAAGCACCTGACTATTTGAAGTTTCAACAGGCAATGTTGGAATTGGAACTTGAAAGTTTAGAAGAAGGTCAGATGGGAGTTGGCTTTAATCAAATGAAAAAGCCAGAAGATATTGAGGCTCAATTCAAAAAACTAGAAACAATGGCTGGGGTCAAACTTGGCGATAAAGTGAAAAATGCTTATGTAGAAGCTGGGTTAGCTGAAAATATGCCGTCTATGGGATCATCTCCCTATGATTTACCTGTTTCTGTTGTGAGCAATCCATTTTTGGACTTAACACTTACTAATTCTGTAAAGTCTGCTGGATCAAAAGCAAAAGTGCTAGAAAATCAAGCAAAACTTAGAAAAGCTACAAACCGAGCCAAAAGTATATTCAAGAAGTCACAAAGAGAAATTTTAGTTTTTCTTAAATCAAAAAAAGAAAAAAATCCACCCAGTGCAGATCAAATTAATCAGATGATAAAAAGAATTGAAACAATTTCCTATGATCCCAATGTTTCAAACAATGCTAGTTGCCAGGGACCAAATGCATTTTACAATACAGATCAACATAGATTCACTCTTTGTCCTCAAATTATGGAATTCCCAGAGGCCACTTTAAAGGCCATTATTGTTCATGAATTAGCTCATTCTATTGACCCCTGCATTGTTTCACAGCCCTTTTACACCATAAAGAATGTAAAGAAACATAGTGGAGGTCAGTTTGATTTCTTGAGGGCCAACACTGCTGAGTCTGAAGATTATATTCCAATGAAAGAAGTGGAATTAAAACATACTCACTTCGTAGACTACATGGATCAATCAAAAGCAAGGCTCGATATAATGTATGAATCATATGATTTAACTCCTTTATCTAAAGGTGTTCCCTTAGCAAAGAATCCCTTTTCAAAGTCCATCTCCTGCCTTTCTGACCCTGATGCTCTTGGAGCCAGAAGTTCTTCAAAAGAAGAAGTTAAAGCAGAACTAGAGAAATCTTTGGCCCGTATGAAAGCTCAAGGAGCAACTGATGCTGACCCACAGTATGTTAATTTGAAGAAGTCACTTGAGAAGTTAGACAATCTTTATGCGAAAATTGGAGCTTGCTCTGCACTTCCTGGTAATTCACAATTACAGGAAGGTTTTAGTGACTGGCTTGCTGCTGAAATTCTTGGAAGTCAATCTGAAAAGCTTAGTCCAAAGAATCAGCAAAGACATGCGTTTGAAACATTTGGTTTTTTTCTTGGAATGGACTGCAGTTTAGACATGGGCTCAACTGGGGATAAAGTTCAAAAGTTTTTAGAAGACAATGAATGTGTTGCTGATAACTCTTCACTTTCAAGTACACTGAGTACAATATCTCGTAGTTTATCAACCGAAGATGTTCATAATCATGGTATCGATAGAGTCGAAAAAGTTTTTATGTCTCAACCTCAACTTAAAAAAGCACTAGGGTGTGACTCAAGTGCAGGAGGAAAGTACTGTGAGTAAGTATTGCATTATTTTATCGCTACTGTTCTCCTCCTCTATTTTTGCTAAAGATAATGAGATGGCAGCAGTTTTAGAGTTTAAGACAAAAATAAATCATAAAATGTCCTATAAGCTGATTAAGTCTAATAAGGGTATCAGTATGAATGGTTTAAAGCTTACTCCGGAGGATTATGCTTTTAGCCTTAAAGAAATAAGTTATATTTTTAAAAGTAAAAATGATGAGTCTTTATTAAAAAACTGCCATGCTGGGACTTATACACTTGCAAAGCATATTAAAGGTAAAACCACTTCAGAGAAAGGTTGTATTAACAGCAAACGCTTTGAGAACCTGATCACTTCATTTAAGAAAGTCAAAAATTAACCTTAATTTGCAATACATTTTCTTTATGTCGGTGAAATCTTCATTTGAACGAGATTTTACTTAATTAAAATGACGTTTCCCTTCTCGAAGATTAGAGTGCCTTTATGCCACAGGAAAACCTAAAGCAGGAAAGAGTCTATGTCCTCCTTCTTGCAGCTATTCAGTTCGCTCACATTGTAGACTTTGTCGTAATGATGCCATTAGGTCCAGTTCTAATGAAACAGTTTTCAATAAGCCCAGCTCAATTTGGAGGCCTGGTTTCAAGTTATAATTATGCAGGAGCAGCTGCAGGTATTCTATTTGGTTTAATTGCCGATCGGTTTGCTAGACGAACACTTCTTGGCTGGATTATGGCCGGATTCATCATCGGCACTTTTCTCTGCGGTCTAGCTCCAACATTTCCGCTCCTCTTAACTGCTCGAATCTTTACAGGCGTATTTGGTGGTATTTTAAATTCGGTTGTTTTGGCCATTGTAACTGACCTTGTCCCCTTCCAAAGAAGAGGAACCGCCTTAGGTGTTGTGATGTCTGCTTTCTCTGTGGCCTCAGTACTAGGAGTTCCCCTAGGTTTAACGATTGCCGATTATATGGGTTGGCAGTGGACATTCATCTTTATCGCTTCTTTTTCAATTTTAATTTGGGTAGCTGCTTTAAAAATACTCCCCGAAATGATG
>JAGSHI010000058.1 GCA_023954635.1 Bacteriovoracaceae bacterium | reverse complement strand
CTCTAATACTCTTTCATAAGTATCACTTATAGGAGAAGCAGCCTGGACACTTAGCCACTTTTGCATGACTAGAGTTTCATGTTTCCATTTATCATAGAAGTTTTGAACAGCTTCTTTTTTCCATTTATTATCATAACGACACAAGAGGGCCAGAGCAGAAATTTCGTCTGTCATATTTGTTGCAGCAACTTGTTGTTCATAAACGAGATCAAGTCCAACTTCACCTGTTAGAGAGAGGTATCGAAGGGCCGTGTTCTTTAATGTTCTCTCCCCAATAGATTTTGGATCAAGCTTAAATTCACCAGTTTGAACATTTTGATTATAGACATCTCTAAAATCGTTCTCATAAGTTTTTGAAAGAGAAGATGCAATCCATTCACGAACTTCAAAAATCGCTTGATGATCAATAGGATTGTGACCTTGTTGTAGAATTCCCTCTGTTGGAAGAGAGAGCATCATCGCTTTGATATTTGGATCTAAGCTCTCGTCCTTTAGAATCTTTCCAAATGCTTCTATATACATCTCATCTAACTTTAAGTCTTTTCCATTTGATTTTTCTAATAGGAGATGTCGAACAAGTCTCTCTCCCATTAACTGACCTGCTTCATAACGATTAAATTCATCATTGTCGTTGGCCATTATAAATGCAAATTCCTCTTCTTTTAGAGGGGCATGAATTTTAACAGGACAAGAAAACTCCCTATTGAAACTTGGGACTGGTTTGGATTTAATATTCCTAAAAAGAAAAGTCTCACTTTCATTTTTTAAGTGAAGTATTCCTTCGTCAATTTGAGGCTGTCCTTTCTTATCTGCCAACTCTAACTTGATGTCATTTCCATCTTTGTCGAGTAATCCCAAGGCAAGTGGCATATGGTTAGCTTTTTTGTGATTCTGTCCTGGTGTCGGTGGACAGTTTTGATCAATTGTTAGGCTAAGAACTTCATCCTTTTCATTCCAATCGTAGTGAAAAGTGAGTTCTGGGGTACCAGACTGTTTGTACCATAATTTAAATTGCTCGAGGTCATAATTACCATTTGCGATACTCATAGCATGAAGAAAGTCTTCAGTCGTAACCGCCATCCCATCAAATAGTTCAAAATACTTATCCATTCCTCTTCTGAAGCCTTCAGCTCCAAGCATAGTATGAATCATCCTTATTATCTCTGCTCCCTTTTCATAAATTGTGAGAGTATAAAAATTATTAATTTCCATATAGGATTCTGGTTTGATTGGATGAGATGTCGGTCCTGCATCTTCAACAAACTGATATTGTCTCAGTTGTTGTACATCTTCTATCCGCTTAACTCCTCTAGAGTTCATATCAGCTGAAAATTCTTGGTCTCTAAAAACTGTTAGCCCTTCTTTGAGAGTCAGTTGGAACCAATCACGACATGTAATTCGATTTCCTGTCCAGTTATGAAAATACTCATGACCAATAACCGCCTCAATCCCTAAAAAGTCATTATCTGTAGCAGTTTTTGGATTGGCTAAAACATAAGCTGAGTTAAAGACATTAAGACCCTTATTCTCCATGGCCCCCATGTTAAAACTATCTACGGCAACAACCATATAGATATCTAAATCGTACTCAAGACCATAAGTATCTTCATCCCACTTCATAGAGTTTTTAAGAGACTCCATAGCATGATCACATTTCGATTCATTTCCTTTGTCACAATAGATACGAAGGTCAATTTCTCTTCCTGTCATAGTAGTAAAGGTATCTCTTACTTCCCCTAAGTCTCCAGCGACTAGTGCATAAAGGTAAGCCGGCTTTGGAAATGGATCTTCCCACTCCATCCAATGTCTTCCATCTTCAAGATCACCACTTCCAACAGGGTTTCCATTCGAAAGAAGTATTGGACAAGAGTTTTTATCACCTATGACTTTTGTCTTAAATTTGGCCATCACATCTGGCCGATCAATATAATAAGTAATCCTTCTAAATCCTTCTGGCTCATTTTGGGTACAGAAAATTCCCCCAGATTGATAAAGACCTTCAAGGGCCTTGTTGGCCTTAGGATCAATTTCACTAGTAATGGTTATTTCACACTGGCTTGGAATATCTTTTAAAGTCAAAAGCTCTTCAGTTAATTCATAGTCTGTAATTTCTTGAGTCCCAACTTCGACTTTGAGTAGTCTTTGATGTTCACCATTGAGAATAAGCGGTGCTCCAGCTTCCCCTTGGTGAACAACTTTCATTGTGTTCGTCACAATCGTTTTAGTTTCATTTAAGTCAAATGTGAGATGGACATCAGTGATTGTATAATCTGGTCTTACATAATCTTTAAGATGGATTGTTTTGGGAGTAGCATTCTTGTACATAAAAACCTCTAAATATATTTGATTTACAACTCAATATGAGATGCCCAGTCTATCTTCAAATAAAGAATAAGTCACCTAACTACACAAAATCTGGTGAAAGAGAGTCATAAAGTATTTTCTATATTTCAGTTATACAGTATTATAAGTAGTGGAAATAATGGATTTAAAAAAATATGGGTGATAAAAACGCTAACAAAAAGCACTACTTTACTACAGTACCAAAAGGCGAAGTTGCGAACGTCATGGAAGCGTATTCCAAAGATGAAGATAAAGAAGACATTGTTCTTTGGCTTAAAGGTAAAGAAGACGACTCTGAGGATTATGAGCTTTCAAAGTTTGATCGTTCTGAAAAAGCATTTTTCCTAAGACAAAAAGGATCTCTCCTAAGCAAACTAACTGGTTCATCCTTCATCGATAAAGATGTTTTAGTTAAATTTAGAGTAGATCGTTTTCAATATTTTACTCTCTGCCACCTCATGTTTGACCCAGAAGCAAAAGAATACAAGATTGAAATAAAGCTCGATCTCTACAAAAGTCAGCAAAGAACAAACTTTAGGCTCGTGGCCTCAGAGCTAGTCAAAATTCAATTTAAAATGAACAACGTAGTCTTTAATGCCCATGATATCTCAGCGGGAGGAACTTCAGTCACCCTAGAGAAAGGTGATGAAGAAAAATATTCAAAAGATCAAAGATTTGAAAAAAATGAACTCATGGTTAATGGAAAAAAGTTTGATATTAATCTATGTATCATCAAGGGAATATTTCCAGCAAAAGACGAAGAGGGCAAAGAAACAGGCTTTACTAAGCTTGGAATAGCTTTTGAAAGCCTTTCTAAAGAAACTGAAGAGGAACTATTTAAACACATCAATTCTGAAGCGAGGGCCGAAGAAGTTAAAATTAAGTTCAATCTTAATACAAAGAAAGGTAGCTAATTAAGTTAGGATATCTACGCGCTATGGCGTAAATATTATAAGCTACCCTATAATTGACTACTCATATCAAGAGTTATAGTGTATTCTACACTGCAAAAACACACAAAACACAGTAATATCGGATAGTTAGCGATGAAAAAGTCTTACGCCGGAAGTAAAATTATTAAAAGAGTTGATATGCTAAGAAAGCATAACCTCTATCCCTTATTCAGGGCCATAGAAGAGTCTGATGGGTCATCTGTTGTCATTAAAGGCCAGAGACAAGTTATGATCGGCTCTAACAACTACCTAGGTTTAACACATAGGCCGGAAGTTCAAGAAGCAGCGATAAAGGCCATTGAGAAATATGGGACTGGTTGTACCGGTTCAAGGTTTTTAAATGGAAATCTTACTCTTCATGAAGAACTAGAAGCAAAACTCGCAGACTATCTTGGTCACGAACAAGCAATTGTATTCTCAACAGGAATGCAAACAAACCTTGGAACCCTCGCTTCAATTTGTGGACCTAAAGACTGTATGCTTTTTGATTCTGAAAACCATGCCTCAATTTTAGATGCTTCAAGACTGGCCTTCGGAACAACTTTTAAGTTTAAGCACAACGATATGGAATCTCTTGAGGAACAACTTCAATCAAATTGTAGTCGTTTTCAAAGAACAATAATTGTTGCCGACGGTGTTTTCTCAATGACAGGAGATATTCTCAACCTACCTAAGGTTGTCGAACTTGCTGAAAAATATGGTGCCTACGTCTACGTAGATGACGCTCATGGAATTGGCGTGATGGGAGACAAAGGGCGTGGAACAATGAATCACTTTGGTGTAACAGACCAAGTTGATTTTAACATGGGAACATTTTCAAAATCTTTTGCTTCTATTGGCGGAGTCATGTCCGGCACTAGAGAAAACATGGATTTTGTTAAACACTCAGCAAGAAGTTTTATGTTCTCAGCCAGTATGCCACCATCTGCGACAGCTACTGTTTCAGCCTGTCTTGATGTTATAGAAAAAGATAATACAATCCATGAAAAGCTATGGGAAAATGTCCGATTCATGAGAGAAGGCTTTGCGGATATCGGTTTTTATACATATGACTCTAAAACTCCGATCATACCAATCTTCATTGGAGATGATCTCAAGGCCATGCAGGTGACAAATTTTCTAACAGAAAATGGTGTCTTCGCTACTCCTGTACTTCCTCCAGCAGTTCCTAAAGGAGAGGCCCTCATACGAACCAGTTACATGGCCAGTCACAAAAAAGAAGATCTTGAATATGTACTAGAGGTCTTCAAACGTGCTAAGAAAGAGATGGAAATTCCATCAATTATGCACTGATTAGAGGACTTTATGGCCATTAAGTTAAAAGAAATAAATCTTTCTAATAAGAAAGAAGTCAAAGAGTTTGCATTCCTCCCTTGGAAAATTTATCGCGGTGATGCGACTTGGGTTCCCCAGTTAAAACTATCCCTTTTAGAAATGCTTGATCAAAAACACCCTTTTTATGAAACAGCACAAGTGAAGTGTTGGATTGCTGAACTTAATGGAGAACCTGCTGGCCGTATCATGGCCGTAGTAAACCAAAACTATAATAAGTACCAAGAAGAAAAAACGGGATTCTTCGGTTTTTTTGAAACCATTCAAAATGATGAAGTAGCGATTTCCTTAATACAACAAGCAGAATTATGGCTTAAATCAAATGGTATGGATAAGTCTGTAGGACCTGTTAATCCATCTACAAACTATGAATGTGGCCTTCTTGTAGAAGGTTTTGATGATCCTCCTCAATTGATGATGACTTATAATCCAAGATACTATCTGCACTTCTTTGAAGATATGAAGTATGCCAAGGCCAAAGATCTTTTGGCCTATCAATTTGAAATGGCAAAAGGTATGCCTTCTAAGATTGTAAGGATTGCCGAAAGAGTAGAAAAATCAAAGAAGGTTACATATAGACAAATAAGCACTAAGCACTGGGATAGAGACATAAAAATTCTTCAAGATATCTACAATGATGCTTGGGAAAAGAACTGGGGTTTTGTGCCAATGACTCCAGAAGAATTTGCTCATACTGCCAAAGACATGAAACAAATTGTTGAGCCTAAATTAATCATCATTGCAGAAGTTGACGGAGAGCCGGCCGGATTTATTGTGGCCCTTCCTGATTATAATCAGATTTTCAAAAAGATCCCTAATGGCAAGTTACTACCTACAGGTATATTCAAACTTCTATTTGGCAAAAAAGATATTCGCAGAATGAGAGTCATTACTCTTGGAACAAAAACGAAGTTTCGAAAAATGGGTATTGAAACAGTTCTTTATCACCGCTGTTGGGAAAATGCTTTTAATTCTGGAATTGAAGAATGTGAAATGTCTTGGGTTCTTGAAGATAATTTAGATATGAATAAACCAATCGTCGCTATGGGTGGAATTCCTTATAAGAAGTATAGAATCTTCGAAAAAGGACTTTCGTAAACGGTGAAAGTATTAGTCACAGGTTCAACAGGTTTTGTAGGCTCGCATCTTTGTGAAAAGCTTACAGAACTTGGGCACGATGTTTATTCTCTTGCAAGAAACCCCAAAAAATTTGAAGAGTTCCAGGTAAAGGGAAAGATGATCATAGGGTCACTCTCTCCTAATAAAGAAAATGAATGGATTAATGATCTTCCAAGTGACCTCGATGCCATTATTCATACGGCAGGAATTGTTCATAGCTTCGATTGGTCTGAGTTTTACTCCATAAACACTAAGGCAACCGAAAAACTTATTAATGATTTAAAAGTTAAGTTTCCTACAGATTTTAATTTTATCTTTATTTCTTCTCTCGCGGCTTCCGGACCAGCAACCTCTGCTGAAAAAGTAAAGGAACATCATGAGCCTAGACCTGTTAGCCACTATGGAAAATCGAAGAGGGATGCAGAAGTATCAATAAATCAAATGGCCCCTACGAAATGGAATAAAGTAATCATTCGTCCCCCAATGGTTATAGGACCTAGAGACCCTGCTGTTCTAGAAATTTTCAAAATGGTTAAAAATGGTGCGATTCTTGTTGCGGGTTTAAATGGAATGGATAAGCGATATTCATTTATTTGTGTTCACGACTTAGTTGATGTCATTATAAGAGGAATGGAAAGTACAAATAAGTCCAATGATTCAGAAGTCTATTTTGCGACACATCCACAAACTGTCACTTTCAGAGAAATTGTAAATGGCATTAAAAAGTCCTCTGGTAAAAAGTGGGTTTTTAACTTTACTCTGCCTATGTTTTTAATTACAGCACTTGCACATTTACTCAATCTAGTAAGAAAAGTATTTCCACACTCTATCCCCTTAACTCCCGATAAAATTAATGAAATCGAACCAGACGCTTGGGTTTGTTGTCATGAAAAGTCTTGTGAGAAATTAAATTTTGACTATAAATGGGACCTTGAAAAAACAATATCAATTACTCTTGAAGATTATCGCCAGAGGAATTGGCTTTAAATACTTTACTAATATCTCCACTTAACTTGTTCAACGTTTTCTTTGATGCCGCTGTATAGTTATATTCAACAAGCTCTTTTTGATCGTTAAGAATATGTCCTCTTTTGGAAAGGTAAGTAAAATTCAAATTATCATTTTTCCATTTTAAATTATTTAAAACTTGTAATGACTTCAATTGATAAACTGGTGTTTGGTGATCATAAGATCCATGAAAGAAAAGAACGGGAACTTTAATTTGTTTTAGAATTTCAGTTGGCCTCTTTAAAGAAAGTTCATTTCTTAACCAATTATCATAAATGTCTTTTGGTTGGGCTAAAACATTTGAGTAATTACCGGCACGGTACTCGTCTAAATCCAAACATTTGTTGTCATTCATATCAAGCATTGAGAGTTGTGCCTTTAGATTTTTACTTAACTCTCTATGACAAAGTTTCCGATCGTTATTCTTATCGCTCTTATAGAAGAGGTAATCGTTTCTAAATACATATTGGTACAGAATTGTTTCATTTATCCTACTTGTACTAAAACCTGTCAGGACAAGACCATTAATATTTTTATTCATTGTTGTTAACTGTAAAGCAAGATTTGCTCCTTGGCTTAACCCATATATGTAAAGAGGAGTCCCAGGAAATTTTTTAGTAGCAAAATCAACAACAGCATTCGCATCTTTTAGAAAATATAAATAAAAGTCTTTATCAAATTTTTTAAAATCAGAAGATTCTAAATAAGAACTTCCCATAGATGCGAGTTTATTAATTTCATAACTTCTTTTGTTATATCTTAAACTAGCGAATCCTTTTTCTTTTAAAACCTTACTGATTTGTACAAAGAGTTTCGTATCAGTACCATCCATTCCATTTGGACCACTTCCATGTAAGTAAATAAAGACACCTCTCACCTTCCCTGAGGGCCGTTCAATAAGGTATGGCAGTTCAAAGCCGTCAAAGCTTTTAAATGATGCAATATTTTTTTCTTTTTTATTAGCAGCACCAGTAAATAGCCCCGATACTTCATCATTTTTATCAAACTTGATTCTAAAGTGATGAAATGCCTTTTCAAACTCTACCCTTATGAAGACTGTTTTTTTATCTTCGTTTGAAAATCGATGATTTAAATACTTGCCATTCTTTTTTAGCAAACGTTCCCAAACATTTGAGATCATTTTATCTGAAAGGGCCTTTGACATTGTCTTGTTAAAGTATACTTTGGCCTTCTGATAATCACCTGAAGACATATGGTCTACAGTCAAAACGGCTTTTCCTACATTCGTTTTTTGGTTTCTAATGGAATTTTTATTTGAACTAGAGCAAGAAAAGAAAATGAATGAAATTAGAAGAATTGGTAGTTTACTAAACATGTATTGTTCCTAGAAGTTCCAGACAACCCTAGGACCAACTTTATTACGATGTTGAATAATCCCGATTCTAGCGTCTCTTTCAAATATCCATTTATAAAAAGGATGATTATTTTTATACTTACCAGCGACTCTTACACCTTCAGATGCAAAGGCCGATAACCAGAAAGTTGCAACGACATCAGAGAACCAATGTTTACCATCCTGTACCCTCTGCTGAGATGACCATATTGAACCAATCAAAGGAGCAATAGACCACCAAGGACCATAGAACTGTAATGTCTTAAAAAATAGAGTTGTATAAGGGACAATATGCCCACTAGGCCATGAGCTATCCCCTCGAAAGGTTGTTTCCCAAGGGCTTAGTCTATGGGTTTCAGGTCTTTCATGAACACTTATAAAGCTTAGTATTCCAGTCTCTGCAAGAGTCAAATAAAGAGCTGCAAAGTACTCCATTCCAAATTGAACGGCGTGATGATTATTATTATAAACACCATAATAATAAAGTCCTACTGGGATAAAAGGGAAATTGAGAGGAACACCTAAGTCTCCAATAAGATCTACATGTTTTTTTAACTCTCTTGATCTAGCGTAATTAGTCACTCTTTTGTCATGATCAAAAGAATACCAAGTTGATGCAATTGCAGGAGGTAGATAGTAAAGATTATTAATCTCTGTAAATTGCAAGTATGAACCTTGAACCATCCAAGTAAAACTGGTGATTATGTCATTTAGGCCATCTCTTGGGACAAGTGAATTATCTAACTCAATTTTCTTATCAGTTAATAGCGTTTTATCTTCCACCCCTTTCTTATCTTTCCGTTGGAAATAATCAGGTGATGTTGAGTCTACATTCTCTTTTTTTTGAATAAAAGATTGCCCCATCACTTGAGAAGTTGTGAATAGAAATAAAATAAAAAGGCTTAAAAACTTTACTGCCAAGGATTCTCTTCTTTTGGACCAGTAACAGTCCCAAATATGTAATCCCAAAGAGGGTTACTTACTCCAAACTTTGCATATTCATGAGCATGGTGATGAACGAGATGATATTTTTTAAGATAACGTGACACCTTACCCGTCATTTTAAAGTGATGAGTTGCATAGTGAATATAATCATAACAAAGGTAACCAATCATAAAAAAAGCCATGAAGCCTTGAATGAATCGATCAGGAAAAAAGAGTGCATAAAACTGATAAAGAAAAAATACATAAATAAGTGCCGGAACAGGTGGCATAACAAGCCTTGTAGGGTCATCTGGATCATCATGATGAAGACCATGGAAAAGAAAAATCAATCTTCTACTAAACTTATTTTTTGCAGGATAATGAAAAACATAGCGATGAAGAACGTATTCAGTAAATGTCCAAAGAATGAGACCTACAAATGCCAATACTCCAAATTCAGTTAAACTCAAAGAGTAAGTAACGTGAGAATCATAAAGCCAATAACCAATAATCGGAGTCCAAAGTAAAAGTGGAACAATTGGGTGAACATGTGTACATGCTTCGAGTATTGGATTTTGAAAAACTTTTAAGCTCTCGTGTTTCTTCATAAATTTGACCTCATATCGCGGTAAATTAAATCAAAATGACTAAGATGTAAATTAAAGTTGCTCTTTAATTATAGCTATGATTAACATGCCTTTATGTTCAAAATGACAGTCCTAACAGGCCTACTTGCTTTAACTTTGATTGATCCTGCATGGTCGAGGCCTAAGCTACCACATGACCTGAATGATAAAGAGTGGACAAAGCTAAATAACGGCGAATTTATAGTCAAAAAACGAGGGGTTAATAAGTCGGCTTGGCCAGAGCTGACTATCTATACGAAAATTAACGCCTCGCCAAAAGAAAGTATGGCCATATTCTCTGCATTTGATCATCAAAAAAACTACATACCCAAGATATTGAAAAGTTATGTTGTAAAGCTTGTAAGCCCAACTGAGCTTCACACGGCCTATGAAATGGACATGCCTTGGCCACTTAGCAATGGTAGGTATGTTCATGGGACAATCATCAGGCCTGTAAAAGAAGGCTCATATAGTATCGATTGGTACCTTGTTAAGTCGACAGCTGCTGATAGAACTAAAGGCGGGGCCATTTTTGTTCCTTATCAAAAAGACTCAACGATTTGGGTCTATAAATCATTTATTGATCCTAAAAACTTTTTGGCCGGTTTATTCAAGAACTCTATGATAGAGGACGTTCAGTCATCATTGACTGCAACAAAAAATGAAATATATCGTGCTAAGAAAAGTGATACAAAACTGTTAGAAAAATACATTAAAATTTTAGAAGACACTCTCAAGGGAGTTGTATCTTACAGTACTGACGAGTCACATCAATAAGTTTAATTTCCCCTCTGAAGAAAGCTTATTTAACCCTCTACGTAATTCCAGTGAGTTAAACAATATCAGACATTTACAGTATTTGAAGTAACTTATTGTAAGAATAATTTACTTAGAAAAACAGGTAGTCTTTCTTACAATTGAATCATCGGGTCATTAGTTGAACACACTTTGTCGGCGTTTAAAAAACGGATTTTGAGAGCGTCGATTTTTTTTCTAAACTTATAGATTTCCCTGACATTTTTTAAGAATCTTTTCAGACCAAGATGGAAGAACATACTGGTCGATTTTCTCTCCTAAAAAAGCAAGTTCACGAACTAGAGATGAGCTAATCGTTGCAAAGTGAGGCTTTGAAAACATACAGATTGTTTCTATCTCTTTGTTAATCCCTCTGTTCCCTGCTGCTAGCTCAAGCTCATGTTGAAAATCAGTTGTGTTTCGAAGACCTCTTAAAAGAAAGCCTGCACCCTTCTCTTCTGCGAAGCGAATAATAGTTCCTTGATGGGAAGCAACTTCAACATTTTTTAACTTATAATAATCAACATATTCCTGCATCATATCGAGTCTAAATTGATCATCAAATAAAGGGTCAGGTTTATGAGGGTTAGAGCCAGCAACCCAGTAAAGTTTGTCGAACTTTTCTGAGGCCCTCATCATGATATCAGCATGTCCCCATGTCGGAGGATTAGCTGAAATTGGATATATGATTATTTTTCCACTCATAGAATTCTTTTACCCAGCAAAAATCAAAATGAAAAGCGAATAACCGAATTAGGACATACGTTTAGGGGTTTTAAAGGCCTTATCTTTAGCTCTAAGCAGCTGTGAGGTAATACTAATGGCAATCTCAGCAGGACTATTATCTCCTATAGAGTCACCTATAGGACATATAAACGACTCACATTTTAAGCTATTATGGCCTTGCTCTTTCATCTCTTTTTTTAGCAAGTTTGCCTTAGAGTTACTGCCGATGACTCCAACATAGGGAAGTTCTTTTTGTTTTAATATTTCATTTAAAATAGGTCCATCAGTCCCGTGTCCCATTGTCATAAGAATGACGAAACTATCTTCTTCAATTTGACTAACAAAATCTTTTGGCTCGCTTAAACATTCTGTTGAAATATTAGCTGGTAATTTATCTAACCATTCTTGTCTGTGATCAATACAAACCAAGTGACAATTTAGTCTTGTTAAGCAACGACACAATTCTTGTGAAACATGTCCCGCGCCAAAAATATAAATTTTCCAAAGAGATTCTCGAGAATAAACATCAAAGAATAGAGATACTTCTCCCCCACAAGACATTCCAATATCTCTTTGAAGATTAATTTGTTCATGGTGAGTTGATTTTTTTTCTTCAAGGTTTAGAAGCTCTAAGGATTTTCTAATTGCATAAGCTTCGATTTTGCCTCCCCCAACAGTTCCAAAGAGCACACTCTCCCCATCTGTAATCATACGGGCCCCCATATCTTGAGGGGCCGAACCTTTGGACTGAACTAAGGTTACTGAAACAAATGAATTGTATTCATTTTTTATGTTTTTCCAGGCATCAATAAAGGCTTCAAAATTTTTTTCCATATCTTATGTAGCTTTTTGAAGTTTCATAATAATTTTTTCATTTGTAGCAGGAGAAGTAATTCGATTATCGGCTACCCTATAGCGAAGAGCATCTTTAATGGCACAAAATACAGTTCCACCTAGCAAGAAAGGAGGTTCACCAACTGCTTTAGAGCGATGTACAGCCTGCTGATTTTCGTGATTTTCAATAAATTCAACATTAAACTCTCGTGGAGTATCTTGAATATTTGGGATTTTGTATGTTGTAGGAGAATGAGACAAAAGCACACCTTTGTCAGAATAAAACAAGTTTTCATGTGTTACCCAACCCATTCCCTGAATAAATGCACCAGTGACTTGCCCTTTATCAATCCCAGGATTTAATGGACGTCCGAGGTCCATTAAAATATCTGTTTTTAAAACTTTTAGCTCACCAGTATATTCATCTATTTCGACTAAACAAACTGCTGCGCCATTCGTAAAATAATTGAATGCACGCCCTTCACACTTGCTCTTATCAAAGCCAAGGTTTTCTGTTTTAAAGTGAGCATAACCACCTAACGAAACTCGATTAAGATAGGCCATTTTGATGGCCTCGGTTAGCTTAATTTCATTTTTTGAATTGGTATCAACAACTAAACCATCTCGAAACTCAATATGAGATAAGTCTCCCTCGAAATCTAACTCAATTTCTTTGACGTCATTAAAAACTTCACCACTCCAATGTTTATGGAGAAAAACACATAACCTTTTTTTTATTTTCTCACAGGCCTTTAGGGCAGCAGCACCATTAATATCAGAACCGCTTGAAGCCGCAGTAGGAGATGTATTGTGGTTTTTCTCAGTTGATGTCGCCATAAGTTGAACAGACTCTGGAGAAATTCCAAACGCATGAGCTATTATTTGCTGAATTTTCGTATTCACACCTTGGCCCATTTCAGTAGCTCCTGTAGAGGCCTGAATTGTTCCATCAAGATGTAAATTGACGAGAGCACTTCCTTGATTTAAAAACTTTGCAGTGAAAGCAATACCAAATTTTGTATAGCTCAAAGCTAAACCACGGACCTTTCCATTCTTTATTTTATTAAACTCTTCAACTTCTTTTCTTAATTTTGAATACTGAGAATCTTTGAGTATTTTCTCAGTCATTTCTTTTAATGGATTATGGTCAATGATTTGCCCGTAAGGTGTTCGATTATTGATACCTTGTCCATAGAGGTTTATTTTCCTAACCTCAGAAGCATCTATCCCAACAACCTTGGCGATATCTTCAATCAAATCTTCCATTGTAAGGGCCCCTTGAGGACCTCCGAAGCCACGAAATGCAGTATTTGAATGGTTATTAGTCTTGCAACACTTACCTGTAATCAAAACATCAGGAATATAATAAGCACTATCGATATGAAACATTGCTCTTTCCATAATAGAGCTTGATAAGTCTGCATATGCACCCGCGTCTGAAAAAAGATCTGCTTTTAATGCCGTTATTTTACCTTTGCTATCAAAGCCTACTTCATAGAAGTTTTTGAATGGATGCCTCTTTCCAGTCATCATCATGTCATCATCTTTTGATAACGCTATTCTGGCTGGGCGATTAAACTTTTGGGCCACGAGCCCTGCCATAGCAGCAAAAGGAGCAGCTTGAGATTCTTTTCCTCCGAATCCACCTCCCATTCTTTTAACGATACAAGTTACATGATGGTAAGGAAGTCCAAGTGCCTGGGCAACAACATGCTGAGTTTCAGAAGGGTGCTGACTTGAAGAGTGAAGTTCCATTTGACCATTTTCTAGTGGAATGGCGATCGTCGCCTGACTCTCTAAGTAAAAGTGTTCCTGTCCGCCACATTCAAAACTTTGTTTTAGCCTATGCTCTGAATTAGATAGGGCCTTATCGACATCACCTTGAACAAAAGGTGTTGCTTCATATAAGAAATCCTCATTTTTGATAGCTTCATCAATACTGAAAGTCGGTTTAACTTCATCGCATTCAATTTCAATTAACTTTTTAGCCTTTTCTAGGGCAATTCTATTTTCTGCAGCAATAACAACTGCGGGTTCATGTATATATCCAATAACATCACTAACAAGTATCGGCTGATTTTTTACAATCGCTCCCCATTGATTATGCTGTAGGTCTGCTGCTGTAAAGACACCAATAATACCTTCTACAAGTTCAGCTCTTTTCGAATTAATACTTTTAATTCGTCCTGCAGCGACTGGAACTCCTACAACACCAACTTGAATTTCACCAGTGATCGCTGCTCTATCATCGACAAACACACTTGTTCCAGTTACGTGTCCTCTAGAAGAATCATGAATTATATTTTTTCCAATACTCATAAAGTAACCTCTACTTTCTGAGAAAGTTTTTCAGTCGCTAGTTCATCATGAAATTTTAAAAGAAGATTTCTGGCCACGGTCATACGAAACTCTTTTGAGCCTCTAAGGTCAGACATAGGAGTAATCTCTGATTCAAGTATGGTATGGGCCTTAAATATATTTTCACGATTAAATTCTTTACCGGTTAGGAAGTCCTCTGTCTTTGGAACTCTTAAAACAATAGGTCCAACACCACCAAAAGCGATTCGAATAGATTTAATTTGAGTACCTTTTAGCTCTACAACACCTGCGAAAGTGACTGCAGAAATATCGAGATCCCTTCGAAGACTTACTTTGTAAAGTTTTGTCCACTCATTTGCCTGTGGTATAGGCAAGATAACTTTTTTTATAAACTCTCCTGTATTTAAGTCGAGTTTTTTATAACCTTTATAAAAATCACTTACAGGAATAATTCGACTTCCGCCCTTAGAACTAAGTTCAAGAGTTGAGTTATTGACCATCAAATACGGAATGCCATCTCCGATTGGACTTGCATTTGCAATATTACCAACTAGAGTCCCTTGATTTTTAATTTGGGGGGAAGCAAAAATTCTTATTATCCCTGTATACTCTGGTAAATCTGTTTCGATAGCATTTTCAATTGAACTCCAAGTTGCCCTTGGACCAATATGAAACTCATTTTTTATTTTTGAAACATCATGAAAATTTTGAATATTGTTAAAAGAGATAATTTTTTGTTGTTCAAGCTTTCCTTTATTAATTAATACTCCTAAGTCAGTAGCACCACTTGTAATCTTTGACTTTTCATCGAAAAAAGAAAAAGCCTGCTCTTCATCAATAGGAAGAAAAAGATCTTTTGAGTCTGTATTAATTTTCAAGGGTTTTTTAGACAGTGATTGGAATTCTTCCAACATACTCTCATTATGATACCGTTCATAAAGTGGTTTAATTTTTGAGAGGTTTATCTCTTCACATGCTTTTAGAATGGGGTCATAACCAGTACATCGACACAGGTTTCCTGTAAGGTAGTTTTTACTTTTTTTCTCATCAAGTTTTTGATTTTCTTGAATTAAATTATCAGTCATTCCGGCCATGGCGCAGATAAAGCCTGGGGTACAATAACCACATTGGGCCCCATGATTCTTTTGCATAGAGCTCTGTACTTCATGAAGTTTATCTTCTTCTTCTATTCCCTCTACGGTAATAATTGAATGGAGATCTAATTGAAAAAGTTGTGAAATGCAGGAGTTGATAGACCTATACCTTAACTTCCCATCACTCATGTTGTGTAATGATGAAATAAGGACAGTACAGGCTCCACAGTCGCCCTCTGCGCATACTACTTTTGTTCCTGGCAATGAGACGTGATATCTCAAATAATCGGAGAGATTTAAAAATGCGTGCTCTCCTGCAACTTCATGTTTTTTTCCATTAATATAGAAACAAACTGATTCCCGCATGGGTTATCCTTGAATAATAATTATAATTACTTAAGTGTAGCAATTTGTTCAGAACTCTGAAAGTCCAAGAATAGTTGGGTGAAAAATAGAGTTAACAAACTTTTTCCCAATTTCGTAAGGAAAATACTGGTCAGATATGGTCCTGAGCTGGATATCTGTTACTTTTTGGATTTTTGAGCGGTCTGATTTATCTAGATCAAAGTTAAAAGGACGATCAGAATTGTGCATAACAACAAATGACTCCCCCCCAACTTTATAAGGTAGATATTTCTTAAAGCCTGAAAAATGAATGGTACTGAGGATCACTGAATTATTGTGAAGGTCCTTCGTCGTAAAGATTGGCTTGTCTATTAATTGACCATAATATTTTTTCTTATCAAAGTTTTTCTTCTCAAAAATTGGCGTATCTAGTATTGCAAAACCATCTGGTTTTAATCGGGCCTTCACATATTTATAGAACTCAACACTGTAAAGTCGAGCTAAGTTGTAATTTTTCGGATAGGGAAAATCAATAAAGATTGCATCATATTTCTTATTTGAATTCCTTAGATAGAAGAAACCATCTCCTAAAATAGTATTAACTCGCGGATCATCTAAGCTGTTTTCATTAATGGCCGCAAACTTTGGCCTTTTCGCTAATTTCAAAATTTCTGGATCTAGTTCGATATGGGTTATTGTCTCAATTTCTTTGTACTTCAATAATTCTCTTATTAAAAAACCATCTCCTGCACCAAGAACTAAGATATTCTTGGGAACAACTCCAACTATGTTAATGCCAACATGAGTAAAGCCTTCATGATAAAACTTTTCAGTTAGTGTACTAAATTGAAAATTACTATCCATAGTAACAATAGTTTCAGTTACTCCATCTTTCTCATCAACTTCAAAAACATCTATGTATTGGTATAGAGTTTTAATTCTTTCAACTGGTTTCAATCGATCTAATTGGGATAAGAATTGCCCAAATTGAGTTTTGTCACCTGTAATAATTCGATGTGCATGGTATCTAATTTTTAAATATGTTTGCTGAATTCCTGCTTCTTTGTAACTAAGAAATAGCAATAAACACAAAACAAGTACACAAGGAGTCATAACACTTATATCTCGCTTGATTCTTCTTTTAACGAGAATAAACACACAAATAATAAGGTTTATACCGGCGACTAAGATTCCTGTTAAAAAGACATCTAGTTTTGGGAGAAAAATTAAAGCAAAAAATAAAGTACCTACCAATGTACCAATATAATTAAAACCTAAAACTCTATTCTCATAGTCCTTACTTGTGTTTTCTTTAAGTATTTTGATTAAGAGAGGAATTTCAAAACCTGAGAATAGACCAATTAAAAATGTAGCGGCCTGGGCAAAGACAAAGAAGAAAACTTTCATATAAAAGCTATTTTGAATATATGAGGCCGTGTAAAACTCTCCCCCCATATAGGCCATATAATCATAACTATAAAAAATGAGATATAGGAAATGAATATAGATAACACTGACAGAACCTAAAACAGACAGACCGATCTCAACCCAAAAGAGCTCTCTCCATGAGTTAAGCTTTTTCCCAGCCTTTAAGGCACCTAAACCTAGTCCTGCAATATAAAAACCGATAGTCCATGAATGCCACCAAATATAATTACCAGTTAATATTGAAAGTGTATTAGCAAGAGTTAACTCATAAATAATACTACAGAAACTCAAAAGAAGAGTTACAACTAAAGTTTCAAATACTGGTTTATCAAGTTTCATTCAGAACCTACAAGTTGAAAAAATACATCTTGTTTAAAATAATCTCAGTTATCTTATCCCCATTAAGGAGAGCTATAAAATAGATGACAGAAACCATTGATAATAAAATCAACAGCTTTATATTCTTCATTCCATTACTAAAGTATAAAACAAGGGCGACACTAGAGTTTAAAAAAGCGACTAAGAAGCCTATTGTAAATAATTGAAAGTTTGGAAAAATGATAAGCGGGAAAGCGACTACACCTGCGAGGGTTCCTAGATAATCAACAGAAAGAACAACAGATGAAAGTTTTGCTTTTAATTCTTTACCTAAGTCCATTAGAAGTGGCAGTTCTAACCCTGTTAAGAATCCAATCAAAACGATTATCCCATGACAAAAAAGTGATAAGTAACCTTGAACGAAAAAGCCAAAATAATTCATCCCTGTTTTTTTACTAATCCAATGGGCAAAAAAATCACCAAAGAGAACCATAATAGGAGCGAGCCCCCCTACTACCGATATGACACCTTCAAGTTGTGCAAGACGAAGAAGTTTTTCGCCCTTAATAATCTTGCTATAAAAAAGTGCACCAACACCCATGGCAGCGATATAAAGACCAATTGTCATATTATACCGATAGGTCGTATCTCCCATCGTGGACGAAAGAGTTTGGGCCATTAATAGTTCATAGATTATAGAACATGCAGCAACAACAAAAGTTACGGCCATTAAGCTAAGCGATTTTTTTTGACTAGCACTAATATCTACATTTTTCTCATCAAACTCTTCCCACTCTCCACGAGTTAGAAACTTTCTTTCCATATGAAGTACATTTACTCCATCAGTTATTTTTTCCAAGATTGAATGTAGGTCGACATCCATACTACAAATATATACGTCTAATGTTATATAGTTGTGTTCAGGGTATGTATGTAAACTAAAGTGTGACTCACCAAGAATGAAAACAATCGTTTCCCCCATTGGTTCAAACTTGTGGTTAGATTTTTTTATGACTGTTAAGTTATCTTCAATAACTGAACATATATGCTCAACATCACTTTCTTTAAGTTCATTTTCGAACCAAAGATCAACTAACATATGTTGTGAACGTATATCCATATGTCTACCTTACTATCAAGTTATGAAGGTTTAGTTTTTGGATAAGCCAAGTAAATCCAAATGTGAGAAGAACACTTCCCCAGCATACATACCAATTATTAAGTAAAGTTGTTCCGCTCCAATTCGCAATAATCATCATAAATGGTACTAAGAAAAAGACAAAAACAACACGGTGAAAAGCAAAAACAGTTAAGGAATTAACGCCCACCCAATGAAGAATTGGAAGCTTCAGTTGAATTCCCTTTTTCTCCATAAATAAGAATCCAGAAAGAACCATCAACTGAACACCTAGTATACTTAAGAGCCCTATTGGGTCATCAGCTAGGTCATGTTCAGATTCAAAGACATCCATGAAATTGACGGTGAAAGCATCACCCCAAATAAACCAAATGAGAAAAAGAAGAAATCCTACAATAGACTGCCAAGCTTCTCTCTTAAATCCCCATTCTGATTTATGATGATGAATATAGCCTAGAATGAACCCAAGACAGCCACTTGTCAGAAAGTAGTCTACTTGAGCATCAAACTCATACTGAGCGTGAACGTGCTCTTGCATCCAATACTCAAACATTGGTTGTTCTAAAAAGCTATCAGGAAGAAGCCATTTGCCAAACGAAAGTACCATCAAGCCAATGACACCTTTTAAGCCAAAATATTTGAATAAGACACTAATCAAGATAAGTATCACCATCCAACTCATAATAGGATAAAAGCTAATTCCTTCTCCAAAGTTAGGGGCCACGATTAAGTTTTCCATCACAAAGAAAAAATAGAGTAGCCCAAAGATTTTCATCTTCGGTTTAAAGACCTCTTGAAAATCTTCTTTTGTTCTTTTGGCGAGATTAAAGGCAGCTAAAGTGAGATAGACTTGACTAACCCACGGGGTAAAGAACCAAGCGGCCCAATGAGAAAAAAAGTCTACTGGGAGATTGTAGCCAATCATATGTTTATGAGACATATAATTTTTCTCAAGTACTCCTGATTCATGAAAGTAGTCGACGTACCAAATATTGAGGTAGTAAGCAAAGTGTTGCCACAATGCTAAGAAGATAAAAAATCCCCTAAGAAGATCAAAATTTTCTATTCTTGAGTCATCCTGACGCAAAAAAGCCTTCTCCCTTTGAAGTGTAGATATCTAATATTCTACAGGAAGAAGGCTTGAGTTTGAATTAAATTAAATTCTAATTATGGGCTAATCCTTTTCTTTCTTTTTCTTAGGAGTTTGTCGTAGTTCCTAATATAAGATCTAGTGATAATTTTCCAAAGAGTATCACCATTTTTATTCTTCCAGTCTTCTGGATTCTGGTCTCTATACTCAATGGCCTCTTCAATTCTATCATTGGCCTTAGTTTGTTCGGCACTCATTCCACCACCGCCTGAGCCGCTTCCAGAACCACCAGATCCAGAGTTGTAACTCATGTCATAGTTAGGTTTAGGTATTTTAAAACCTCCGGCCCCGGAGCCTGAACCAGCACCATTTTTACCAGATCCGTTCCCGTCACCACGCTTTCCAGCGTTGGCCAAAGCATTTTGGCCAGAGCCTCCACCTTTAAGAAGACCTCCAGCGAGGTTTCCAGAACCAAGAGAGGCAAGTCCTCCCCCTGTTGGATTATTAAAACTTGATACCATTGCCTTTTGAGCATTTAAGAGTTTATCTGCCCTTGCTGCT
>JAGSHI010000113.1 GCA_023954635.1 Bacteriovoracaceae bacterium | reverse complement strand
TTTCATGTGACCAAGCTAAGCTTCCAGATCCAACTACTGGATGTGATGAATATACAGGAACTCCTGCTGCTGTTGTCGATGCAGACCCAACAAGATGTAATGAATCTGCAACTGAGGGTGGAAAACCTCGATCAATTCCTGAGGATTGTGAACGAGCGGCAGCACATAATGCAGACCTAGAAGGAAAAGTTGCTGAATGGAATACAGCAAACTGCAAAGCAAGTGATGATGGCGTTCTCCGTGAAATTCACACAGATTGCGACGGATCCACTGATCACAATGCTCGTGTTGCTGAAGTAGCTGCAGGAAACAATCCTGATGCAGGTCAAACCGGTTACCAGGGTCCAAAAACTGCAATGTCTAGTGCTTCGATAAAAGTTATCCAACCTTCAGTCATTACAACGGATCCAGATGCCAATGACGGAGACTTAATGACTTCAGGAATAATGGTTGGGACAGATAAATTTGTAAAGTGCCAAAAGTCAGCTACTTCAAGTTTTAAATGGAGCGATATCGTTAAATCAAAACATAACTCGAGAAAGCTCTCTGCATATACCAAAGCTTGGCAAGAATTATTTAAGGTTCACAGAGATGCTGTTGAAAGTGCAGGTAAAGACAAACTCGATAGTTTGAATAGTCTTAGAACAGAAGTTGAAGGAGACCAAGGAAGCCAGTTCATGCAACAAGTTGGTCCTCTTATAACAACAGCTTTAAAAGAAGGTGGCTCTCTATTTAATAAATTATCTGGATGCGTAGGGATCGCTTCAGTAACAACTAACAAAGAAAATTATCAAGACGAAGAGTTAAAAAGAGCTGTTGATAATATGACTAAAAAGTCAATTGACGGGAAAATTAAATGTAAAGCAGCAGGTGCTGAAACTCAAGACTGGGATGCTTGTAAAACTTTAGTCACGACTTACGATGCTGCCGCCGTTGGACAAGTTGTTGTCCAAGAAGGTCAAAAGTTGTCTTACATGGACAAAGAGCTTGAAGGTCAAACTGAACTTATGGCCGATGGTGGAAAAGATCCGACCAAAGCACTTGAAGTACAAGAAGGAATGGTTAGGAAACAGGCCGACATTGCCAATCAAAGAGCAGCATTTCATGGGGCAAAACTTGCAGCACTTCTCGCTGCTCAACAAGCAATGCCTACAGCTGAAAGCGTAGAGTCCCAGTGTACAGGAAATAATGATGTGAAAAAAAGTATCGAGCTACTTCAAATTCAATATCATGCCTACACGACCGCGTTTTTACAGTTTGCCTCTAATACCGTTGGAAATAAATTGAAGGCCTCTTTTAAAACAGGTTCAACTCCAAATGAGTCCGGTAGTGAGATGATTGTACTAGCACCTGTAAACTTTAAAGAGTCATATCCTGCAGATGCTCAAGCTGGAGAAACCATTGATGTGGCTTCCTTAATAACTAAACTTGATGCTAATGGTGACGGCTTTCCTGAAGACTCGTCTGAGCAAGAGAGTTGGGTTGCCAGCGAAGGTGCCAATGATGCTAACTCAGCAATGAATAATGTTTGTGCAAATGCGATGTATGATGGAACTAATATCATCATGAACTCAGAAGCTATCGAGCAGGCAACAGCTGCCATGGTTCAGGCCGGAGTTGATATGGCAGCCAACGTGGCCAAAGGTCAAATCCTTGCAAATCAAGCCGACAGAATTGGCGACGTTGCAGACGGAATCAAAAAGTTTGAACCAAGTGAACTTCCAATGTTTGCTGAGGAAGATGCCGAAGTAACGGCCTGTCAAGCAGACCCAATGTCAACAGAGTGTCTTGAGATTGATAACAGAAGAGGTGTCGGTTACGGCGGAAATAGCATCAGTTTTGGTGGAGCTAATAGAGCTACATCAGGTCCAGGTGCAGAACTCGATGGAGATTCGACAAGTTCAAATGCAAAAGATGGAAGTAAAACAGATAGAAGTAAAGTTGCCTCTAAGATCGGAAGGTCTATTGCCGGAGTTAATAAAGGTGGTGGACTTGACGGAATCGCTGGAAAGGCCGGAGTTAAGGCCGGAGGAAACCCTGCAGCTGGTGGCGGCGGCGGTGGTGGAGCCGGAGGAGCTTCAGCTCCTGGTAACGGAGGCGCACGAGGTGGCGGCGGTGGAGTTGGTGGCCGAAAAGGTGCTCTCTCTGCTAAGAAAGTTCGTTATAGAGGTGGATCACTTTCTTTTGGTGGATCTGGAAAAGGTGGGAGATCTAAGGCAAAGAAATCTGGAAACCCATTTGCTAAACTTCTAGGTAAGAAAGGTGGCAAAAAAGGTGGAACAATGAAGTTTAGAAATCCTGCTTCAATTGGAAGCAAAAAAGGAAGTCTCTTCCAGATGATCTCAAACAGATACACTGTGATCTCTAAGAAGAAACAACTTCTAGAGTACGAAAACGCTAAGAACTAAAACTCAGTTAAATTCATACCTAAAAGGCCTCGGATTTCCGGGGCCTTTTTGTTTATAAGCCATGTAAAAATTACATAAGTCTTTGAAATATTACAAAAAATTGGCTAGGTCCGGTAAAATACTCTCGTTTATATCATTTCAAAAAGAGGTAGTTATGACCAAGTTTATTGGGCTTATTACAATGTTAACGATTATGGCATTTTGGTCTGCAAGTCAGGCAAGTGAAGTAGACAGTTTTCACAAACGTTATACTCCAATATCAGACTCTCTAGAGCCAATGAATAAGAAAACAAATGAGTTTTTAGAAGATGCTCTTAATATGGCCAATGAAAAAGATAAAGGCTGTAGTAAGAAAGTTCTTTATAAGTCTATGAGAAAGTTTTTTCGAAATCACTACTTTGGAAAACTTAATCCGTGGCTACTTGAATCAGATGAGATTGATAAGATCGTTGTCGGTGTTAAAGACTCTATTTATAGAGATTTTAAATGGTACCAGGCCCTTGTTCCAGGTCTACTTGGAAGAATAAATGACCCTTCAGGTAAGCTCGTTAAAATGGGTGAATTCATGGTTGGGACAGATAAGTTTGAGCACTTTCTTGGAAGTGGTTATATGTACTTCAACAAGTACTATCTTAAAAACAAAGATCTGAAAGATGCCTTTATGATTGGTTGGAAAAGTGAAACTGGTTATATGGGTGCAATGACGACTGGTGTGATGGCCTATGCTGATATGGTGGCCAACTTTAATGGAATGCGATTTTGGAACCATGTTCTAGCTGAAAATGAAGACGTAATGGGAAGTGAAGAAAAGTATAATCACGGTCCATACGTAGCTTGTGACAATAATAAATGGGTTAAAGTTAAAGACATCGATTGGATAAAGTATATCGATCACGCTTGGGATGAAGGTATTAACTGTTCGAAGTTTAGAACTAAAAAAATGACGAAATCTGTAAAGAAGTACATCCGAACTCTCGAACTAAAAGAGGAAAGAAGATTTACTTGCCCTATCTATCCTAAAAAGCTGGAAGTTGTGACGAAGAAGTATACTAAGTTTTTAAAATGGTTGATTAATAATGAAGGCCATAAATCTATAAAGTAATGATTTAAGTGGCACCATTATCTGGTGCCACATTCACCACTCCTTTTAAGTCTCCTCGAAATTTCAATAAGTTAGCTCCCTTAGAATTGGCACCCGATTTGTATTAATAAGTATCATATGGCGCATAAAGCGCTCACTTCTTTGGAGTTAAAATGAAATCACGGACGAGTTTCACACAAGTACAAACCATAACCCAATCTGGGCTTTGGGAAGTTTCATTAAAAGGGCTTAAAGCTCTTCTCATAACTACCCTATTTCTTTTGATTATGGCCTAATTGACTAAGTGCGATTAGCCACACACTGTCAAAGCATATAGGATTAATTTAACTTATATTTTCAGGGACTTATGGAACAAACCACTCAAAATATACTGCTCGCAGAGCTCTATTCTGCATCGGCCTATATTGATAGAATTTTTCATACTCTACTCAATGTAACCAACCTCGGACACGGACCAACAGCGAAGAAAATTGGAAGTGATCTCAATTTTGAGCTGAATAAGTTTACCCAAGAAGAGATCCTTCAAAAGTCATTTCTCTCCGGATTTAATCAAAATGCTGATTTAAAACAAATCAAAAATACCGTTGAGTACACTAAGACCCTACTAGAATCAATTATCAAGCTTGGTCATGGCCAAGAGCAAACCATTAACTCTACTGTTAAGTTCATTAACTTTATTTACGATTTCTCACACGATTTACATCAATATATTGAGCAAAATGCTGACTTAGAGATTCAATATCCAAGAGTAAATCTAATTGAAATTCATTATGACCATGATGACTCGTTTGAAGAGCATCTTAGCTCATATCAAGAAGACAATTGGGAGGATGAAGAATCTGTACCAAGATTTCATCTTAATAAGACTGCACTTCTTGAAGTCATCAGTACGAGCTACTCTCCAATTTCAAACCTTGATTGGCAGAGAAATAAAAAATATGATCAACTTTTACAAGATGGCCATGAAGCCGTTTTCAAAAAAGACCTAGATAAAGCACTTGAGTTATTTACCAAGGCCATGAACTTTAAAGAAACTGCCGAAATTCTCACTCTTGTCGCTTGGGTTCACTCGATGAAACAAGGGTACGAAAAAGCAAAAAGTTTATGTTTGAAGGCCATTCAAAAAGATCCAGACTATGGCCCTCCTTATAATGACCTTGGAACTTATCTTTTGAGCGAAGGTCAAGTAGATGAATCACTGAAGTGGTTCAACCTAGCTAAGAAGGCCATTAATTATCAAAATAGAGAATACCCTTATATCAATAGTGGTAGAGCATGGATGGCAAAGAAAAACTTTGAAAAGGCCCTCGATGAATTCTCAAAGGCGTTAACCTTAGCTCCATTTCATGAAGAGCTACATCAAACAGTTGAGAAATTGAAAAAGTCACTACGTAACAACGACTCTGAAATTTTTCCAACCGAGCCATCACCAATATAAATATGAAAACAAGCAGACAAGAACTTCAACAGTTTTTTAACCAACTCCTCTCTCCAGAGGAGTTTTCCGATTATGGCCCCAATGGTCTTCAAATTGAGGGTAAAGAGAAAATATATAAAGTGGCCTTTGCTGTTTCTGCAACTATGGACTCTGCTAGACAAGCAGTTGAGAACAATGCAGATGCCCTCATAGTCCATCACGGATTATTTTGGAAGTTCCATGGAACTAGGGCCCTCACTGGATCTTTTGCTAAGAGAGTTTTTCCACTTGTGAAAAATGACATCAATTTATTTGGTTATCATTTACCATTAGATGCTCACGAGACTGTTGGTAATGCAGCTAGCTTGGCCTCTTTGATTGGTGTTGAAAAACATCTTCCTTTTGGAGATTACAAAGGTTCGCCAACTGGACGAAAAGGCACGTTTGATACTCCTATTTCTGCTAAAGAATTAAAAATTAAGTTATCAAAAATTTTGAATAAAGATATTCTGCTCTCAAGTCCTGATGAAGATAAGTTAATAAAGTCAGTAGGTATTATTACAGGTGGAGCTAACAGTGATTGGTATCTTGCTATGAAAGATGGACTTGATGCCTACATCACCGGAGAAATGAGTGAACACGACTGGCACGAAAGTAAAGAGGCCGGAGTTCATATGTTTGCTTGCGGACACCATGCTTCAGAGAAATTTGGTATTCAGTCTTTGATGAAGCAAGTTCAAGAAACTTACGATGTCGAATGCATTTATATTGATTCAAGTAATCCTGCTTAATTTACCTAAGTGAATGAACCAAATAACTAATCGTCTCTTCTAAAACAGGACTTCCTGTTCTCCCTTCAAGTCGGGCCAAAGAAATTGCGTTATGAAGAGGTGAATCACTCCCCTTAAAAATATGAATCTTCTCACCTTGCTCTTTCAATTTTTCAACGACGTGATTAGGTAGGATTCCTATCCCCATTCCTTCAACGATCATCTTACTCATCCCTTGTACATTCATAAGACTTGCTCGAATTTTTGGTGCAAAGTTCTTTACTCCAAAATGATGGTTAAACCACTGCCTAAGAATCGGTGCATCTTCAACATAATCGATATAGTCTAATTTTTCATAAAATTTCATATTGTTCTTAATTGGAGAGACTTTATTTATGTAAGACTTAGATGAGCAAAGAGAAAGAATTTCATCTCCTATCCTTTCTAGCTTGATCTGTTTATCCATCCCAAATGAATCAACGATCGCAAGATCTAACTCCCCTTCAAGTAAGGCCTGATTAACTGCTGTCGCATGACCATATTTAATTTTGAAATTTATTCCGGGGTGACCTTTTCCCCACTTTGTAAGTAAGGGCAAGATAACATTGTTTCCATATTCAATCGGTAAACCGATTGAAATATTTCCTTTTAGAGTTCTTTGTTCTTCTTTGAGTTCTACGAGACCTTCTTCAATTCCACTCAAGTGATGGGATATTGATTTATAGAGCTCTTGGGCCTTATAAGTTGGTACTGTCCTTTGTTTTATTCGATCAAAGAGGACAACATCCAAGATCTCTTCCAAGTTTTTGATGTTCTGACTAACACCAGATTGGGTCATGAAAAGCTCCCCAGCGGCCTTGGTCATACTCTTTGTTCTATAAACAACTTCGAAAACTCTGATTAGGTTAAGATTAATTTGGTCAATAATCATAATTTCAATACCTTAGAGGATATCATGATGAGAATGATACTTACTTAATAAGTATAGCTTATGACCTTGAATTAGAAAACATAATTTTTTCTGAGTAAAAAACTAGCATATAAACCCTTTAATTTAACGAATTAAGAAATGAGGGATAACTATGAAAAAACTAATTTTACTAATGATGATTATCGGACTTTGGACTCAAATAGGACAGGCCTCTGTTGCTTTTGAAGTAGAAGGTACACTTCGAGTACAGGAAACAATTGGATCTCCTTTAAAAATGTTTATTGAAACAGATGAAGGAACTCTTAACTTATCAAATGTCCATACTCCTTATGGATCAGGATGTACTTATGGAAGATATACTGTTGTTAACAATATAGTCCCTGAAGGAACTTATACTCTTTTAGAAATGAATGAGTGTTTAGATGATACGCTTTCTGGTGAGTTAAAAGATGGAATGATTTTTTGTCCTGAAATTTGGATGCCAGTTTGTGGACAACCAAAAATGAATGACTGTGCTTCTGGAATGGCCTGCATTCAAGTTATGCCTAAAAAAAGAACCTTTGGTAACCTTTGTGAACTTAATGCTTCAAAAGCAGCATTTGTTCATATGGGTGAGTGCCATAGATAATTATATTAAGACCTGCTACCTGTGTGTGTTCAAATTCTCCCGTCCCTGAATTGTGGTAGTAGGTCTTTCTTTATTTCTTTTCTTTTTTCTTCAAAGATAATGTCAGAGTAAATTTAGCAACAGGTTCATCACCAAGCTTATCTGGGCAAGTTGCGATGATATGGAGAGGCATATTTTCTCTTTCTCCTGACTCTAGGACTTTGTCTACGAAAGCAGTAATCTCTTCCCCTTGAGTACATTTAAAATAAGTGTCACCTTCTGCACGTTTTAAAAATTCTGCATGAAATTCTTTAAACGAAAGTGAAACATTTTTCCCAGACTTCATAATTTGTTTCATGGCAAAAAATCCACCAGCGCAATCGGCACCAGCAGAGAGTACTCCAAAATACATACTATTAAGGTGATTTTTTGTTCTTCTATTTAAAGGTATTTTGATTGTACATTCTTTTTCATCCATATAAGTAACGATAGGTTTGATGTACCAAAGAAGTGGAATTTTTGTAAAACCAAATAACCTCACAAGTGCAGTATCTCGAACAGACTGAGGAATAATATTTTCAATTGTTGTAGTAACACTTTTTAACATTTTCTAATTCCTTATTCTTTGTTGAAATATTTTTTTACGAAATAATATTCTATCACTTACCTAGTTCTTTAGCACGTTTATAAGCTGAACCTATGGCCTTAGAAAATAAAGGCTCTAGCCCTTCATTTTGAAATACTTTTAGTGCCTCGTAAGTTATGCCATTTTTACTCGTTACTTGCTCTCTCAATTCTTCTGGATTGAATTCAGATGTAGACATCATTTTAGAAGATCCAAAAAGAAGTTGCTTAGCCATTTCATTTGAGGAGTCTTTATCTACTCCATAATTTTCGGCTATTGCAGCTACTATTCTTGCGATCTCAAAAACATAGGCTGGCCCACTAGCAGTAAGTCCAGACAACTTTTCAATCATCTCTTCATCAGAAAATGTATAGACCTTAGATGTATCAGAGAATAATTTTGTAAGGCCTTCTTTCTCAGAAACTGTAATAGACTCATTAAAATACATAAGAGAAATACCTTCTCCAACAAGTGTCGGAGTATTAGGCATAACACGAACCAACTTTTCAGCACCCAACTTAGCTTTTATGACTGAAGTAGGTACTCCCGCCATGATAGAAATAACAAAACTTTCAGGTGGCAGTTTTAATTTTAGGTTTTCTGATAATTCATCAAATTGCTGAGGTTTACATGCAATAAGATAAGCATCTGTGTGAGGGATCTCATCAAGAGAGTCTAAAACAATACCAGAAACGACATTGGCCAATTCAGTGGCCCTCGTTTTAGTAGGAGTATAGGTTGAAATTTTTAAGTCTCTATTTGTTTCAAAAATTCCGCGAACTAAAGCACTCGCCATATTCCCACAACCAAAAACAGTTAAACTCTTCATCATAGACCTAAATCGAGAGGAGCTCCATGCCTCATCGTATTGACGGCAAAGGCCCTTACCCATGAGAAATTAGCTAACATCTGCTTAAAGTCCTCAGGGCTTGGTGAATCGTGTGGAGTTAAAATTTGCTTTAGTCTCGTCTCATTATAATGGCCTGTAAAAATTTCTTTTAATAAACTTTCTACTTTTTCTGAATCCCCATCAATTAGGATGGTACTAAGCTCAGCTTGACGTAAGGAATTACTTAAAAGCTTTTGAGTAGGAAAATAAACATCAAAGTTTTCTCTACTAAATCCAGACCTACTTAAAATAGACTTAAACTGTCCCCACCACTCATAAGTTTCTTGATTTCGACATAATACAGTCACTCCACTTCCCATCGCGAGAGCAGAAAAAGTCTGCAATAAGATATTAAAGAATGGTCTTTTTTCATAAGCTACGACGACTGTATATTCCCTAGAAATATTTAAGTCATTTATAGAAATTTGACCTGGAATTACCACATTGCTGTGAGGTTTTTCTTGGAATGAAACGAGATGTTTCTCTAACCATCTCTTAAATTTTCTTAGTAAATCTTTATTCTCTACGTAAATACCATGATAAAGAACTTCAAATTGATCTATAAAGTTTTCTAAAGCTTCTGAAATTCTTTCCATACGCATTTCAGCAGTTAAACGACTTCCATGAGCTAAATCAAAATCGTATTCTGAACCCTCTTCTTCCTGGGGTGCTTTTAATCCTCCAGGAACAAATTCAGAAAAAGGGATGACATGAAAAGAAGAGAGATAGGCCTTCCCTCCTGCCTTAGGTCCTGTTCCACTTAATTTAAAGCCACCAAATGGTTCAATTCCAACACGGGCCCCAGTGATAGAGCGATTTACATAAATATTTCCAGACTCCATTCTCTCAGAAAGATAATCAATATCGTCTTGAGACTGACTAAACACTCCACCAGTCAGAGCATACCCAGTTCCATTATATATTTTTAGTGCTTCATCTAAATTGTCAAAACCTATAAGGTGTACAACGGGGCCAAAAAGCTCTCTTACTGCAAATGAATCTTCATTTAAAGCTCTAGATTTTGGAAGTTCAATTAGAACAGGTCCAATACAGAAACCCGGAAGGTTTTCTGTAGATCGATCAATTATGACTTTTCCCCCATAATTTTCAACTTCCGTATGTGCTTCAGTCACTTGCCTTCTAATTCTTTCTTGATCTTCTTTGCTAATAAGTGGATTTATAGTAGTCGACATATTCCATGCCTGCCCGACCTCAATATCTCTAAGGGCTTCCTTTAAGCGTACAATCAATTTTTCCTTCACAGAGTTATCAACAATTATTCGACTTGCGGCTGAACACTTCTGCCCAGCGTGAGCAAATGAGGAGTAAAGAATTCCAGCTACTGTCTCATCCAGTTCAGCATTCGCAGTTACAATTATGGCATTTTTTCCACCCATTTCAGTAATAACTTTACAAGGGTATGTTTGATTAATTTTTTTATTGTTTACTACTTTTCGACCAGCATGATGAGCGATCATCATTCCGACTTGTTTTGAACCAGTAAAAATAATTTGTGAGACATCATTATTTTCGACTAAGGATTGTCCCACTACCTCACCCATTCCAGGTAAATGTATAAGAACATTTTCAGGTACTCCAGCAGCATACAAGATATCGACAAGTTTTTGAGCAATAAGTGGAGTTTGCTCTGCC
>JAGSHI010000085.1 GCA_023954635.1 Bacteriovoracaceae bacterium | reverse complement strand
ACTGCCTCCATTTTTGAATCATTAACAGATGTTGAGCTTTATAACTTTGGAATTGGACCGGCCAACTTGGGGATTAGAGTTCAAAGAAAAGTTTACGACAATCACGATATCTTAGACACATTTACAGTTATTGATTTCATGAAGATTCCTCTCTCTATCCCAATTCCTATTCCACTAGACGATGGATTAGATCTTGGGACAGGAAACATTGGTTTAAGTCTCGGCCTAAACATGAGTATTAACACTATGAACATTAGACAAGTTCTCCCTAAAGGACTTGAAAAACTTCCTAGTATTACAGAATTAAATCAAAGAGCGGAAGAAGCTATCAACCTAGATGACTCCAGAAATAATGATGATATTGAAGAAGGTAATGCTTCTGTTGAAGATGGTGAAATAAACCCTGTTACAACATTAACACCATCTGATTCTGATCTTAATCCTGAAAATCAAGATAGACCTTCAGCAGGAGGGTTTCTTCTTGAAAATCTTGGACAAGTACTTGTCTGGAGAAGTGAAAACCCACTTACCAGAGCACGGTATGGAAAAATATTTAATCTTCTTACCCATCCTTTTAGACTTCCTTTAACCAATAAAGCATTTAAGAGAATGAAAGTAAGTGAAATAGCTTCTTACTCTCTAGATGGTTCAATCCAATTAGGAGGATCAGTTGGGTGGTCAGGACTTGAAATGTTAGGCGTTGAAGGAATGTCTGTAGGACTAAGCTTATCAACTTACCTTCATGGTGGTTTCAAAATTTCTATTATGAAAGAAGCTGAAGAACAAGTTCAGTTAAAAGTGAGTCGAAGACACACTAAAGGTTATGCAGGAAGTATTGGAGTTGGTGCTCCCAAACATGAAATCTTTTCAGGAGTCATGGTTCTTGGAAGTAATGTAGGAAGAATCACCGAACAAGTTATTCCATTCAATATAAGTATCAATAGACCTTTAGCGAAGTCATTTGATGTTGGATACCGTTATGATTTAAAAAAGCCAGAAGCCAAAAAAGCATATTTTAAGGCAGCTTTTGGAAGGCTAAAATATTCTGATGATTTATCTTTAAAAGAAGATAGTGGTGTTACAAAAGTATTCACTAGAGAACAAACTTCTCAGTCAGTTTCCACAAACTATAGAATGAAACTAAGTGTCTTTCTTCAAAGAGGTCATGTGACATCTCGAACGACTTCTCAAGCGAGAATTACCCTTGGGGACAATGTCCATCATATCTTTAGGGCCACTAGTGTAAATAGCCGAGGATATGACACTCTCTGGGAAGACGGAGAAAGTAGAAGATATTCTTTTAGTACAACAATTGCCCAAGAAGATTTTGATACAACTTTTGATAAAGGTATGGCCTTAAAAGTTGAAGGGACAATGGAAGACCAGTACACAACTGGCGATGAAGCGCATGAATACATGACAGAAATGATGGTTGCCACAGGACAAACTGATTTGTTTCCAGTACTACCGAAATTCGACCCTGACGTTAAATGCTCTCATGTTGGACTAACAAGATGGTCTTCTCGAAACCCAAGACGAAACGATCCTAGGGGAAGAGTTAGTAACCCTTGTAATAATCACCGTCGTCGCGCCAGTTATGGCAAGACTAGGTTTTTCTATCGTTTAGGGTTTACCAGAGAACAAGTAGAAAAATTCATTCATACACCCGTTGATCAAATGTGGGAGATACTAGCAGTAGCATTTGGAGTGGCCCCTGAGCGATTTAGTTCTGTTGGAAACAGAGTTGGTAGCGCAATCGCAAATAGTTACGCAAGCCTTTTGAACATTCCTCTTACTGTATTGGATCTACACATTGATAGAGGAAGTAGAGTTTGGGAAGCCAAGACATTTTACAATCGCTGGATGGAGCTTAAAAGAACTGAAGATCACGAAGACATGACTAAGATTCTAGCTAAAATGTTTCACACAAGATGGCACTCAGTTAACTTTTTGAAGGTCTTAAAACTTGCTCTACTTGGAGAAGAAATAAGTTATTATGTTTCAGCAGATGCAAAGCTTCTTTTTGGAACAATTTCAAAACAAGGAAATACAGTCGATGCTGTTGATACAATTTCGACAAGGGCCTCTGAATTAATTGAATTTGACCGACTGGGATCACGAACCAATGTCGATACAACGGCAAATATAAATGGCCTGGCCGTTAAGAAGATTGGAAAAGGTGAAGTAGAAGTCTCTTTTGACTTGTCTCAAGATCCAAAATTAGTTTACGTGAGAGTTGATAGGTCTGCATCTTGGAGATCATACAAGGTCCTAGCTAAATATATTATTAAAAACACAGGTTTTCTTAAGAAAGGGAAAAATAAGTTTATCGTTAAGAAAAATGGTACAGACCTTTTAAGTAAACTTTTTAAGACTGCAGTTTTTAACAATCAATACAATACTCTTATGATGTCAATCTCAGCGAAAGATGCGGCCTGGGGTCCTGTCGCTTCGAGAAGGTTCAGAATTAGACCGAGTAAAGAGGAAAGAGAAGAGCTAAATGCAGAACTTAGAGAACGTAGAAGACAACAAAAAGAAAAAGAAGAGCAAGAAAAAGAAGAAAAGCGTGAGAAAGAACGTGTCGGTTTGATTGAAAGATTAAGAAAATTAAATATTAAAGCTCTCTAAACTTTTCATTTAAAGTATTAAAGTTAATTCCCTCATATGTCTTGATAGTATCGAACTCCCCATCAACCCCCCTCCAGTCAATAGCATCTTCGCGTTCTTCAGCAGAGTTCTCAAATAACCCTGTGTAGTCGACACCTTTGAAAGCTGAAGAATCTCTCACAACTGATTGTATCAGGTGACCCTCTAGTTTATTTGTTTCGCCATCATCAGCAGTAGGATCATCTTCACTCTTTTCAAATGACCTTGCCAGAATTCCAAGAGCTCTTGATTCATCTCGAGTTAATTTCACAGGAGTGGCAGACTTTAAAGTAATTACGGTATTTTCAACTAAGGCCTCTGCTTTAATTACTCTATAGAGTGACCAAACAGATCGAGTTGGAGAAACACGAGCAACTGTCCCTCTCGCAAAGTAACCATTAACAGGGTTTGAAAATTTAGCATGGTCGCCAATTTTAATCCCCTCTTCTCGACCTTTATTTATCAGGATTGTTTTTTTAGAACTACTTAGTCCAAGCATTCGTACAATTAATCTTTTATCTTTCTCCAATCCAAAAGATTGAAAGGGCATTAAAAGAATAAATAGAAGAGCAATCTTTTTATTAGTTCGCATTCTTTATACTAACTACCTTACCTGGCCAACCAGTAACTTTTACTTTGATCGTTTTCCAAAACGGATTCCAATGACTTTCTTCAACTACATATTGTGCATTTATAAGAACATCTGCCTTACTCTGTCTGATTGCATTGTAGGCTGCCGCTGATTTAATTTCTTCAACTTTTGATAGGGCATCAAAAAAACCAGTTTCAGAACCATTATATGAAATTCCATCTGCAAACTTACTATCGCCACTTACTTTAAGAACGTTAAATAAGTAACCACCATAAGCATATCCAGTTAGCTTAGTTGTAAGATCGACATCTACTTTAGCTCGCATTGGAGCTGAGATAGAAATCCCAATACCTGTGTTTTTGTGACTCTTGTTTATACTTGAACAGGAAAATAACCCTAATAGTGTGGCCAATAGTCCTAATATTTTGACAGTTTTCATCAAATGTCCTCCCAATAATACAAGTGTCCGAAAGTGCATGAAAATTGTCAAATCTAAGAGGCCATCAGATGGATTTTTTTATGCTTATCTCGACCATTTCACTCAAGTAAACCCACTAAATAACCGATTAATAGACACGAGGTTATATGTGAAAATGGTTTTAAAGACCTTATTATTTCTTTCTTTATTGGTGATCATAGGCTGCAAGGATGACCCGCCTCCGTGCTTAACGTCGATCTGTAACGGTTATGTTCATATGTTACCACCGAACGGCTCACCTATAGATGGAGCAATTACCAGTGACGGATTTGGAACTCTTCCAAATCAAGTCACATGTGAAATTAGAAATGGTAAACCAAAGCTTCCTACAAACTTAGAAGACATTGCCAGACAAATGACTCAATGTGAGCCTTTTAAAGACAATAGTATTTGTGCCTGTAAGGATGTCTGTCCACTTTCCAATAAAATTCTAGGCCCTCACCAAGGAAGTCTTGAATATAGTCCAGATAATGTCCCGAACCTCGATTTTTCTTTAAACGGAAGTGACTTTGATTTAGGAAAGCTTGGATTTATAAAAAAGATGAATAATTTTGCAACCTACTCAAATGGAGCAAAACCCTCTAAAGAAGAACTACTACCTCTTCTCAAAAAAGCAATGGCCGGAGAATTAGTAAATATCAAAGGCTTCAAAAATCTTTCAGAGTTAGTTCAGTATCAAGACTATAAAGACGTTCTTAATACTACGATTCGAAAAGAGCAAAATTTTAGATTAAATACTTTAAATTCATTAGATGTGTATGATGAGTTTACATCTGAAAAAGAGAGAAATAACTTCCTATTCAATCAAGTCGTTAAAAATCTTAAACGCAATCAAAGGCCTATTGTTACTTTTCCAGACCCTATATCTGGTGATGCAAAGGCCTATCTTGCCTCTTCGACTAAAGATGAGAACGGACAAAGAATTGTTTGTCTTCACAATCCTTCAAAATCGTATGAGGATAATTCTCAGTGTAAAAATAGTTTAACCATGACCCAAAATGGACAATTCTTATTAAAGTCTAATGAGAACCCTGAAGGTAAATTAATTTCAGAAGCTGGTGTCGCCCAGAATCAGGAAATTGATATGCAAAGAATGAGTGAGCTTCAAGGAGCAGGGCTTAGTCCACAAGAGGATGCGGATTATCTATTGGCAGTCCATGCACATTCAAAAACTTGTAAAGAAAAAATGGTGGCCTGCCAGCCAAAATCCCTAGATGAAAACTTTGACCGCTTATTCAGCGAAAGTGAAAGTTCATCAATTACTCTTTCTGCGTCTCCAAGTGGCAGTTCTAGCTCTGTAGATGCTAAGATTGAAGGACCTAAAGATCAGGTTCAAGCTGTAGCCGCGATTCTTGGAAATAGTCCATCTCCAATTACATTAAATAGAGTTTTAACATGTAACTCACCTGTCAGTCCCCTTTGTGCTCTTGAGAAAACTTTTGGATCAAAAGAAGATGCCAAAAGAGCAATGGTTGTTTACAAGGAGACAGGTTTTGTTCCAAACATAAAGGAGCCTTCTGAAAGGAATGTTGCTTCTGATAATAACTCTCCCCTTCCTTCAAGTGGCGTTAAAAGTCATCGTAAGAATACTGATGTCTCTAATCTCAAGGATGGCTCAGGAGAGAAATTAAATACCACTTCAACAGGTCTTTTTAGAAGACCCAAGATGATTAATGGCCAATTAGAGTTTCAAACATGTACAGCAACGATTGTTGCTCCTTCTGTAGTTTTAACAAGTTCAGCTTGCCTTGACGACAAACCTGACGCGACAGGTGCACATGTACTTTTCAATTCTCAAAAAGGGACACCAATGTCAGAGAGAATAAAGGTTAACTGTTCTAGAGTTATTTCTATGGACACCAAAAAACACTTAGTTCTTCTTCAATGTGATGGGAGACCTGGTGACCATTTTGGAGTCACTGAGTTTTCAAAAGATGAACCGAATCAAAATGAAGAAGTTTACACCATTCACCACCCTAAAGGTGGAGAGAAGTCTTTCACAACAGGAAAAGTAACAAAGTCGACTCCACAAGCATCTCTCATTCGATCTGATTTATTAATTGATCAAGGCTCAGGTGGAAGTATGGTTTTTTCGAGCACTGACCACAAAGCTCTTGGAATGAACTTTGGCGGAAGCCCAGACAAAAAAGAGGGATTTGCTATTGACTCAGCTACAATTCACAAATTTATTAATGAGAATTCACCAAGTCTTGAGACAGGAAGAAGATATCCGGCAGGTTTTAGTAGATAAGGGAGGACAGTTATGAATAATTTAAATTTTAAAAGTATAAAAGTTTTCCTTTTTACCTTGGTTTTTATTCCTACCCTTACACTCTCAAGTGAAATGAGAAAAGAAAGATTAGAGTTTATTAAGGGAATTGAAGATAAAATTCAAAGAGATATTCCGAGTCTCAGTATAGAAAAACGTTATACATTGTATGTAGATGCAGCGAGAGAACTTCATCGGTTTTATTTTAATGACTACGCCGTTAAGTACTTAGAGAAGGCCCTCAAATTAGATGTCAAACAATCTAAGAATCAAGCATGGGTTAAATTACTTGGAATTTATTACTCTCAAAACAGAACAAAAACCCTAAAAGTATCTCTCGACCTTTTTAAAAAATATCAACAAAGGTCTAAGGAGAAATCATCAACCTCACTTAAGAATTCTATTAGTTTTTATTCCTTTGTTACCTCTGATAAGCCACCAGAAGAGATACTCTCTCTAGCTGAAATTAGTTCACTTAAGAAAAGCTTTTTCAAGAGCGAATATATATGGATAAGTTTTGATCGCTACCTTAAAAGTAAAAACTGGAATAAGGCGCAGGCATTAGTTAAGAAAAAGAAAATCGAGAACTCTTCAAATTGGATGAAGTTAAAATTTGACCTAATCAATTTAAGCAGCTCACAATTAGGTAAAAAATTGCACTGTACTAGCTTTCATAAGAAAAAAGATCTTTCACCTGAAAACTTAATGTGTGAAATTTTAAGTCATGTTGCAAAAAAGAAAAAAGTAGATCCTGTGCTACTTTCTAAGTTTCAAAAGTCTCTTAACGCCTTGAAACCTGAATATCACTGGTTTTATGGACTTGTAAAAGAACTCCAATCTTAGTTATCATTCCTCCATCAGTCTGGAGGACAAATGGAATTTCAAAATCCCCTTATAGAAGGAACTATTCTTAAGCGATACAAACGTTTTTTAGCGGATGTCGAACTTCCAGATGGAGAAGTGATCACTGCCCATACAGCAAACACAGGAAGTATGAAAACCTGTTGGGAGCCTGGCTGGAAAGTTTTAATGAGCTACCATGACAACCCAAAAAGAAAACTAAAATACAGCCTAGAAATGATCCATAACTCTGATACCTGGATAGGAATAAATACTTCTCTTCCAAACAAAATGGCCATCGAAGCAATTGAGAACGGAACGATCAAAGAGCTCCAAGGCTACAACCATATCAAACCTGAAGCAAAAATCGGAGATAGCAGAATCGATATCCTGCTAACGACTGAAGATGGTCACCAATGTTATGTCGAAGTTAAAAACGTCACTCTTCTTGGAGAGAATAGAAAAGTTCTCTTTCCAGATTCAGTAAGTACTCGAGGACAAAAACACTTAAGAGAGCTAACAAAACTTAAAAAAGATGGGATCCGATCCGCCATGCTTTACATTGTTCAAAGGGAAGATGTTGATGTTTTCTCCCCTGCTGACGAGATAGATCCTGAGTACGGAAAACTCTTAAGAGAGGCCCACGACAGCGGAGTTGAAGTACTTTGCTACCAGTGTCATCTGACCCCTGATGGAATATCAGTAAAAAGATCTCTGCCAGTAGAGCTCTAAACTAGAAATATCATCAAGAAATCCAACAGTTTCAATAACTTAAAGCATTAATAGAACACTCTTTATTAATGCCTATTGTCTTTCACTAATGTTGCCAGCAGTCTAAATTATTTTGACTACAACTTATTGTATTTAAAAGATTTCATATATCCACTGAAGGAGTTCGAAATGTTCAAACTATTAACCCTTATTATTACTTTCACACTTAGCTTAAGTGCTAGTGCCAAAACTTTTGTCTATTGTAGTGAAGGAAGTCCTAGTGCTTTTAATCCACAGATTACAACTGATGGAACATCTAACAATGCCTCAGGACACACTGTTTATGACAGACTTGTAGACTTTAAATATGGAACAACAAAAGTTGTCCCTTCTTTAGCTAAAAGTTGGAAAGTATCTAAAGATAGAAAGACTTATACTTTTAAACTTAGAAAAGGTGTGAAGTACCACACAACAAAATACTTTACCCCAACCAGAGACTTCAATGCTGATGACGTTATCTTTTCTCTCAACAGACAAAGACTAAAAGATCATCCTTACCATACAGTTAATGGTGGTCACTACGAGTACTGGAATGCAATGGATATGGGTAAACTTATCAAGGATATCAAAAAACTTGATGACTACACTTTAAGAATTGTTCTCAATCAACCTGAGGCACCATTTCTCGCCAATATGGCCATGAGTTTTATGTCTATTCTTTCAAAAGAGTATGCAGACACTCTTGTTAAGCAAAATAAGAAAGAGAATATTGACAACTACCCAGTTGGAACTGGTCCTTATGTTTATAAAAAATACAAAAAAGACACACTGATTAGATTTACCTCAAACGAGAAGTATTTTGGTGGAGCTCCAAAAGTAGCCAATCTTGTATTTTCAATCACCCCAGATCCTTCTGTTAGATATCAAAAACTCAAAACTGGTGAGTGCCACTTAATTATCGAACCAAGTCCTGCTGATGTAGCAGCGATGAAAAAGAACACTAAGCTTACAGTACTTGAAGGTGCTGGACTTAACGTAGGTTACCTGGCCCTAAATACTCAAAAGAAACCTTTTGATAATGTAAACGTTAGACGTGCTATTAATATGGCCCTTAACAGACAGGCCTACATCGATGCGATTTACCTGGGGAATGCAAAGATCGCTAAAAATCCACTTCCTCCAACAATCTGGTCCTATAACAAAGGGATCAAACCTTTCGCATACAATGTGAAAAAAGCTAAAGCTCTTTTGAAAAAAGCTGGTTTTCCAAATGGATTTGAAACTGAGCTTTGGACTCTTCCTGTTACTAGACCATACAATCCGAATGGGAAGAAAATGGGTGAGATGATGCAAGCGGATCTTGCTAAGATTGGAATTAAAGTAAAACTTATTTCTTACGATTGGCCGACTTACCTTTCTAAATCAAGAAATGGTGAACACTCTATGATCCAACTTGGCTGGACTGGAGACAACGGAGATCCTGATAACTTTTTAAATGTTCTTCTAGGATGTACTTCAGTTAAGGCCGGATCAAATGTTGCGAGATGGTGTGATAAGAAATTTAACAAACTCATCACTGATGCAAAAAGAATTACTAGTACTAAACAAAGAACAAAACTTTACCAAAGAGCTCAAAAGATCTTTAGAAGTGAGGTTCCTTGGGCCCCTATTGCTCACTCAACAATTTACAGAGCAATGTCTAAGAATGTTAAAGGTTATAAAATTGATCCTCTAGGTGGAGATATCTTCAGCAAGGTTGAATTAAAATAATGCTGAAAATTTTTCTTCAAAAAATGACTCATCTGATCCCTACTCTTGTAGGGGTCTCTATTCTTGCTTTTGTTCTCCCTCGACTTGTTCCTGGTGATCCAGTCATGTTACTGCTCGGAGAGAGAGGAGCGGACCCAAAAGTTTATAAAGAAATGCAGGCTTCCCTTGGATTAGATCAGCCAATGTACAAGCAGTATTTCACTTTTATGAAGAACGCTGTCTCTGGAGACATGGGAAAAAGTATTATCTCTAAGAGAACTGTAACAAGTGAATTTTTTGACCGTTTCCCTGCGACTCTTGAACTTGGGATTGCGGCATTGGCCTTTGCTTTTACCATCGGGATTCCCTTTGGTATTTTTGCAGCTGTCAGGAGAAACTCATTTTGGGATTACTTCCTAATGGGAGGTTCCCTCATTGGGTACTCCATGCCTATTTTTTGGTGGGGTTTGATTTTAATCCTGATATTTTCTGTAACACTTGGTTGGACTCCGGTCTCAGGAAGAATGTCAGTTATGTATGATATCGATACATGGACTGGATTTTTGTTAATCGATACCCTTCAGCCAGAAGTTATTAAGGAAGAGGGTTTTGCTCCTTTTATTTCAGCTTTTAAACATATGATTCTTCCGGCCATTGCGATGGGAACGATTCCGCTCGCAGTCATGGGACGAATGACAAGATCAAGTATGTTAGAGGTTCTCGGTGAAGACTTTATTCGTACAGCAAAAGCGAAAGGTGCTTCCCCTTATATTGTTATTTGGCATCATGCTTTAAGAAATGCTTTGATTCCAATCGTAACTGTAGCGGGATTAATGTTTGGTTCAATTATAACGGGGGCCATTCTGACTGAAACGATCTTTAGTTGGCCTGGTATTGGAAAATGGCTAGTGGCGAGTATTAATGCTCTCGATTATCCAGTCATCCAAGGTGGAGTTCTATTTATTGCAACCATGATCGTTGTTATTAATGCAGTTGTTGATGTTTTATATATTTGGGTAAATCCCAAACTTAGGAGTTAGGGTTGAGTGTTTACAGAGAACATGGACTCTTTTTCGAATTTTGGCGTCAGTTCAAAAAGAACAAAGGCGCCCTATTTGGAATGATTTTAATTATAGCTTTTGTTATTCTCGCTCTTTTTGCTCCTTTCTTCTCACCTCACGAACCTAGCCATTTATATAATGACTTTCTAAGAGTTTCTCCGGTTTGGACTGAAACAGGAAGTTCATCTTACATATTTGGAACAGATGATGTTGGTAGAGATATTTTAAGTCGTCTCATTTATGGTGCCAGAATCTCTATGTCTATTGGTTTAGCGGTAGTCTTTCTTGCTATGTTTGTGGGAACTCTACTAGGTTTATTTGCTGGTTATTACGGTGGATGGATAGACAAGATTGTCATGCGTATAACTGATATAATCATGGCCCTACCTTCAATCCTACTGGCCATTGTTGTGGTAGCAATTCTTGGACCAGGTCTTCGAAATGCAGTGATCGCTGTGGCGATTGTCGCTATTCCTAGCTTTACAAGAATTGTAAGGGCATCAGTTCTTTCGGAAAAAGAAAAAGAATATGTTCAGGCCTCAAGGTCTCTCGGGGCATCAAGTCTTCGAACAATGTTTAAAGAAGTTCTCCCCAATTGTATGGCCCCATTAATTGTTCAAGCAACATTAGGTTTTTCTGATGGAATCTTAAATGCAGCCGCACTTGGTTTTTTAGGACTTGGCGCTCAGCCACCAACACCAGAATGGGGAATCATGTTATCTGATGCCAGGCCTTTTATTGAATCAAGTCCGTGGATGGTGACTCTTCCAGGAGTCTGTATTTCAGTAGTCGTTCTCGGTTTCAACCTCTTTGGCGATGGATTAAGAGATGCCCTCGATCCAAGATTAAAAGGGCGAGGCTAAGCGCTTAGCTCTTTGAATCAACAAAACCATTCTAATAGTAAAAATCTTTATTACTAATTGTGTCACCTGAACGTATTTTCACTGTGTCATTGGCTTTGCACTCCTCTAAGTTATTGCTTGAAGGTCGATGAGACTACGCAAGGCGCATGAGAAATGACACAGTTGTCCTAAATCATCTAAGTTCAAAAGCTCTCCGACATCTAAGGTTATTTTCTAGTTTCTGACTTATGAACAAGATAAAGCTCTGAAATCACTTAAAGAAATGCCTATTTCAATGAGTGCACCTTGCCCAGAAATGTGTAACTTTTATACGTTTTCAAATGGAACATTTGAGTAAAAACCATCAAAAACCGGTGTCATTTCGCACCTGTCTTTGATTTTTGACCTGATGGATTCGGCCTGCTAAAAATCGTACAACGTTTAGTCTTGGCTGCTTTGTGTTAAGTGACACAACAAAATATCTCAAGCTGGCCATTGGAAAAATGAGGATGCCTTGAAAGAGTGAGAGCTTTCAGTTCATCGATTATTTAGGAGAGAGAAATGAAAACAATAAAGAAAAACCTTAAGCTGACATCGCTATTACTAAGTTTTCTAATCACAGGTTCATCTTTCGCGATGGATCACAAAATTGCTGATATCACTAATGATGAAGACAGAGAAACAACACGATTTGTATTAAACACAGATGATGCAAATGAAGAAATCACTGGATTCACGATGATCACGTTAGATGAGCATGGGGCCATTATAAAAACGAGACTTAAAGATGTTGAAGGTGTCTACACACGCACAGGTGTTGTAGTTGAAGAAAGAGACGGAAGAATCATTGCTGCTTTTAAGTCTGACAACTTTGCAACACACAATGGTGGTAACTTTACTGTTGATACACTTTACAATGGTATCTCTGGTAAGAGAAAGCAGTATGACTTTGAGCTAGTTAGAGCAGGGTCTCACTGGGAACTTCTCAAAAATGGTGATGCTGTTAAAAATTTACACCTTAAGTCTAAAACAGTTCCACTAGTAGGAACTGTAGGTATTTCAAATATCGTATCAAAATAATCTAATTTCATTAGTTTTAATTACACAGGGGGTAACGTTTGTTACCCCAATTTATATCCATTAATTCGTACAATTTTCCTTTATACGCTACAATGTTGCTCTAGGGTGATCTATGAGTGAACAAAAATATATCTACAATAATGGGAAATTTTCAAAAGAGAGTTACGAGTTAGACTCTAAATTGGATTCAAATGAAGTTCTTGTGAAGCCTCTACGGATGCTTATCTGTGCCTCAGATCTTCACCACATGAGATCCCAAAAAGATACACCAATTGTCTTAGGTCATGAGTACGTAGGAAGAGTAACTCAAGTTGGAGACTCTGCTTCTCTCTCGATTGGTGATTTGATAACAAGTACTGCCTGTCTCCATTGTAATGAATGTAAACAGTGTGAAGCTGGCTTCACTAACTTTTGTGAAAATAGAGACTGGTTAGGATTTGAAAATACTGGTGCATTGAGTACGCTCGTAAAATTTAAAGACCATCACCTCGTAAAACTCCCAAAAGATATTTCACTAAAGCAGGCTTCCTTATTTGAAGTTGCTTCTATTGGTTACCAAGCTGCTAATTTGATAAAAATTATGGAATGCGAATGTGATCCCATTGTACAGTCTTCAACAAAAGAAATTTTAATATGTGGAGCTGGTCCAGTTGGTCTCTTTTGTGCGCTAGCAGCAGAAAAGCTTGGTTATGAAGTCACCTTACTCGAAAAGGTTTCCACACGAGCTAAAAAGGCAACAGACTTAGGATTTAAGTGCTTACTTCTTCCCGAAGTTTTGATGTCAAAAGATCATCATCATAAGTTTAATTTCATCATTGATGCGACCGGGGATGTTCATGGGGCCGGTGCTTTTAGGTATGCACCTATGCTTGGATGTTATCGGTTCAAAATGGTAGTCGTTGGAAAGTATCTCACTGATCCAAAGTTTGAGTTCTCTATTTTAAATAATATGGGAGCTACTTTATCGTTTATGAGAGGAACACCAATTTCTGCACTACAATCCGTTGTCGATGAATGGAAAGAAGATATTGTAAAGTGGGAACCTCATCTCATAACTCACGAATATGAATTCGATGAAGTTGAGGCGGCCTACGAAACAACTAGTGACTTGAACTCAACTTGTAAAATTATGATCAAAGTTCAAGATTAAGCTACTTTTTTCATTTCCTTTTGTAATT
>JAGSHI010000175.1 GCA_023954635.1 Bacteriovoracaceae bacterium | reverse complement strand
TTGTTGTAAATGCTGTCGCTGTAATAGGAAGCCAAAGACTGGAAACAGATTCTGTCGCAGCTTCTTTGGGGTCCATGCCTGCTTGTCTAAGTCGGGTAAAGTTTTCAGATATAACAACGGAGTTATCAACCAACATCCCTAATGCAATAACAAGGGCAAGGATTGTAATAGTGTCTAAATTCATTCCGAAGCTAGGCATCAGACCCGTTGTTCCCATTATGGCTAAAGGGAGAGACAGAGAAGCTGCTAATCCAATTTTTCCTGGAAGAAAAAAGAAAAGAAAAAGTATGACTAATATAAGACCTGAAAATGCATTACTAGTTAATACATTAAGCCTGTTTTGAACTTTATCTCCTTCATTGTGATAAACATAAAATTGATATTCAGGATATCGTTTTTTTGCTGATTCAATTTTTTCGTTGATAGACTTTACGAGGGCCAAAGTATCTGCACCGCCTTTTTTCGTGGCAATTAGCAGTGTCGATTCAATTCCATTATGTCTCGCACGTGTTTTGATTTCTTCTAAACTGTCTTCAACAGTTGCGATGTCTTTTAAAAATATAGTTTTTCCTGAAAAATTTGACCTGATGACGAGGTTTTCAAGTTCTTTATAGTCTTTAACCTTCCCTTCAATTCTGACAAGCTTCTGCTCATCTGTAGATTTAATGGCTCCACCTGGGGTGTTTGTATTACGATTTCCAACTTGTGCAAGTACTTCATCTATCGAAATATGTGCGTTTCTCATTGCCTTTAAATTTAAACGGACATGGAAGGCCCTTTTCGCAAAACCAGATAGTCGAACACCTTTTAAGTTTTTATCATCTTCCATTTCTTCTTTTAGCTGATCAGAAATGATGTCTCTTTTTCTATTTTTATTTGATCCAACAATGGCCATCTCGAGAACAGGCATCTCTTCTGACTTTATCTCTGTAAATGTTGGAGCTTCCCTTAGGTCTTTAGGGAGATCTGTAACTCTATCAATTGCTTTTTGAATATCGCTCATTGATTCTTGCACATTTACTTTTGGATCATCCATATCAACTCTAACGACGATAGTTGATAAGCCAGATTGGCTAGTGGACTTAACATCCTTAAGTCCTGATACTCCACGGATTTCGTCTTCAAGAGGTTTCGTAATTTTTGTTTCAATATCACTTGCTGTAGCACCATCATAAGATGTGATGATTGTCGCAGTGGCCATACTTACTGCAGGAAAAGACTCTGAGTTCATTCTCCCAAGTCCCATTAAACCAAGAACAATCAGACCAATTGAAAGAACAACTGTGAGTTTATCATTATCAATAAAAAATTTTGCTATGGACTTCATTCTATATCCTATTTAAGTTGCATGGTGTTTCAGTGTAAATCGTAAAATAATCTAAAAGTGAGTAGATAATACTTAATTTCGTATCAATTTCTGCAAGATTAGAATTTAAAAAAACATCTTGCTCTTGAACTAATTGCTCAACACTTATTCTTGCTTGTCTGTATTTCCGTTGTGATACTTTTAAACTCTTAGATAGGTTAAAAGAATTTATTTTTTGATTTTTAACAACTTCTTTTAATAGGGAAACTGAGCGGATCATTTGAGTATGAAACGCTTCAATCTTTGCCATGTGACTCTCTTGTTGGGCTTGATATTTCTTTTTTGTTACAATTTGCTTAACAGTTTTTGTTTTCTTCTTACTCGCACCTAGTGGAATGGTAAGCTTTAAGCCAACTTGATAAGCATTTCTTGAGTCACTTCGAAGATCTGAGAAGGAGTCACTATAAGCAAACTCTTTTCCAGTCTTTTTAAACTCTGATTGAAGTGACAGGTCCCAAGTGTCATATAATTTATCAACTTTTGATTCATTATGATTCTGAGATTTTAAGATATTTATAATGTCATCATAGTAAGTGTAATCAAGGGGAGATTCTTTCTTCGACTCTAACATCGTTGAGCAACTTAAAACATTTTGTACTGTCTCATCTAGATTGTATTTAGCTAAAATAATATTTTTGTTGCCAAGTTCTGGAATCAACTCTTTAAGAGATTGCGTTAGACTTGATTGCTGATATTGTAAAGAGATAAGACTTGCACTTCTTGCGGCAACCTGCGACCTGTATCTCGCAACCTCTCCAGAGTCAGCAACTTTGTTTTTGAATCTTGCTTCAGCTTGTTTGACTTGCTTCTTTGCTGTGGAGAGAAGTTCATTCGTTATGAGTTGAGCTTCATTATTAGCGATGAGGGCCCAATACAACTTTCTTAGGTTCTGAATGAATACCTTTTTAGAAATTTTCTCTTCTAATTTTGATTTCTCAAACTCAAGTTTTTTATTACTTAATTCTGTTTTTGTTGTTTTACCTAGAAAATTTCTGTGAAGATCCATTGCAATTGCAGCAGATACTCCAGTTGTAGTTGAAGATGTTACAAAATTATTTGTCGTTTGTGTTGCAAAGACTTTTCCATTAACACTCATTCCAAATTTAGAATCTTTTTCAAAGCCAATACTGAAATCTTTTATAGGTGATGTTACTGGAACAAAATTGTTTAATTGCTTTTCTTTATTTTCACTATAGAAGCCAGAAAGTGTAGCCTTGGTAGTAAAAGTGTCTTTCATTTTTAAATGGGCCAACTCTGATGAATCTTTAATCATTTCAATTTGTTTGTAACTCGGAACATTTTTAGCGAGTTCGCCAAGGGTCTTCTCTGAAAGTGAAAAGTCATTGGAGCTAGCAGGGAAGCTTAAGAGTGTTGATATGACAAAAAGTGTGAGTCTCATAAAGATATCCTATTTATTCAAACGTTCGTTTGAATCTAAACATTTGTTTGAATATAGTTCAAACGATTGTTTGAATCAAGAGTTAAATTCTCTAAGAGTCAAAACTAAAGTACTTTCAATTGCTTAGCTCATGTAGTTTTTCTAATACTCCTTTTCAATTTAGACGCATTTTGTTAAAACTTTCTCATATTGAGGAGGAGATTATGAACAGAATTATGGGGATCGTAGCGATCTTAATGCTTTCGTTAAGCGTGTCTGCAGCAGATTACAAGTGCTCTGAATGGACAAGAAAAAGTGGAGTCTCATGTGTCTTCGCTGGAAGTTCAGCAGATGTTTTTGAAAGACAGTGTGAAAACAATTGTTGGAGAGGTCGATTTGGTAGAGGTAACTGGGGACCAAATTGTGACATGGAGAGAGTATGTTCTCCTGAAAGTCCTAAGACTTTTCAATCAGTATGTAGTGAGTGGGTAGAGCATAGTAGCGTAACTTGTCGCAACCCTTCTACAGGTGATTGGGAACAAAAATGGGTAAGAGTTTGTACAGTTGGTTTAAAAGAAACTTGGTGTAGTGACGAAGATCCAAACAAATAATTAAATAATTAAGAGCTCCGAAAGGAGCTTTTTTTATCTGATAATATCTTCGAAAAAAGCTCCGTATTCTTTCTCTGGATGTCTTATCAGAATTTCTAAAACCCAGAGATTCTCCATAGGAACTTCTTTTACTTCGGCCAATGAGCCCTTGTAGAATAGACCATGAGGGAAGTCTCCCAGTCTATGTCCATCCATTTTCATATTTAATTCAACCCCATGCTTCTTTGCATGCTCTTGAGCGTGAATATAGAGATGTTTTCCATTTATTCCAGACTCTCTCCAGTACAGTTGAGTCTGCCAAAATACTTCCCGGGCCGCCTTCTTGGTATCTTCCATTACTGGGTCTGTCCCTGTTGTAAAGGTTTCTCCATAATCACCTTCATGGCCATCGAAAACAGTACCAATATCCATAAAGTAAATGTCGTTATCACTTAAGCGGATAGAGTCATCTGACTTCTCCGAAAAACTTTTTAAAGTGTTTTTCCCAATTCGAAACTTTGTAGGATGCCAAAGTCTTTCGACTCCCTTCTCTTTTAGAATAGACTCAATGAGCGATCTTCCATCGTCTTCACTCATTCCTATTTCCATTTTTTGAGAGCACTCTTTTACGGCCTTTATAGACAGCTCTCTGGCCTTAAGAAGTTTCTCAATATTAAATTTTTCGCCTGTTCCCTGGATATTTTCACTCATGGTAATAAAATAAACGAAAAGATCATTAATTGAAAGTTTTTTGCGTGTGGTCACGTTGCCAAATACTCTCGTCTCATTTAGATTAAATGCACTTAAAGCAGGATGTAGATATGCAAGAAGATGCCCTAAAAAATGAAATAGCCACCTCTCTCCATGGGATAATTAAATCTTTAGCCCCAGATAGCTCAGATTTTACATTGGAATTTGTGAGAGACTTAATAGAATTTCCCCAAGATTCTTCAAAGGGTGATTACGCTTTTCCATGTTTTAGACTTGCTAAGGTCTTTCGAAAAAAACCTTTGGAAATTGCTGATTCAATTAAAGCCGAGCTTGATAACTCAGATAACAAGATGGTTAGCGAAGTCGTCTCAGTTGCTGGATTTTTAAATCTTTTTGTGAATAAGAAAAACTTAGCATCTGAATTTTTTAATTCTGTAGAAGATGAGAGTTATTTTACTGTAGGGAAGCGAGGACCAAATGCTCAAAAAAGAGTAATGGTAGAATATTCGCAGCCAAATACACATAAAGAGTTTCATGTTGGGCACGGAAGAAATGTTTGCCTTGGTGATAGTATTTGTCGGCTCTATCGATATGTTGGCTTTAATACTATTGGAGCAAACTATATCGGCGATGAAGGGACTCACATTGCAAAATGTTTATTTGCTGTTAGAAGAAGTAGTGAAGATATTCCTGCTACTGGACGAGCTGAGTGGCTAGGTCAGAGATATGTAGAGGCCAATAGAATTCTAGAAGAAGCATCTGAAGAAGAGAAGACTGAGTATCATAAGGAAATTTCTCAAATTCTTTCTGATATCGAAAGTAAGGAAGGTGAAACTTATAATCTTTGGAAAGAGACTCGTTCATATTGCATGGACGACTTTATGGATATTTATAATTGGCTAGATGTTCATTTCGATCACTTCTTTTATGAATCTGAAGTTTCTGAAGCTGCTCAAGAGGCCGTCGCTCACTACATGAAAGAAGGACTTCTTTATGAAGATCAAGGCGCTATTGGCCGAGATATGAGTGATGCTAAACTTGGCTTTTTAATGGTTCGAAAGTCTGATGGAAATACCTTATACATAACAAAAGATATCGCACTCGCTAAACAAAAGTTTGAGCAATTTAAAATAGATCATAATATTTATGTAGTAGGTAATGAGCAGGACTTTCACTTTAAGCAACTTTTTCACTTTCTAAACCTTGCAAAGTTTGAAAATGCAGATAAGTGTGATCATCTATCTTATGGAATGGTAAAGAGGCCAGATGGAAAGATGTCATCAAGACTTGGAAATAGTTTTACATTTTTTGATTTAATCTCAATTGTTCAAGAGAAACTAGATGGGTATCTCGAGAAATATCAAGGCGAATGGTCTGAAGAACAAATAACAGATACGAAAAGGCTGCTTGCTGTAGGGGCCATTAAATATGGAATGCTTTCTACAGATCCAAAAAGGGATATTGTCTTTGAACCGGAGAACTGGACGCGATTTGATGGTAACTCTGGTCCATATCTCATGTATTCTTACACAAGATGCCAATCGATATTAGAAAAAGCTAAAAGTATGGGGATAAGTCCTTCTAATGACAACTTAGAGTTTCTTGAAACTGAAGTTGAAGGACAACTTATTTTTAGCATGTTTAAATTTAATAGTATTGTTTCAAACTCTCTTGAGCAAATGAAGCCAAGTAATGTTTGTACCTATCTATACGAACTCTGTAAGACTTTTTCTCAATTTTATGTTCAGGTGAATGTCCTTAAAGAAGAGAACAAAGATAAGGTGGCAGCGAGACTTGCTTTGATTGAAACATTTGCAAAGGTTTTAAAAGAGGGATTAAACCTGATCGGTATAACCCCTCCTAAGAAAATGTAGTTAGGAATTCTTTTCTAAATATTGATTAAGTCCATCCCCTAAACTGGAAAGGTTAGGAGCAAGTAACTTTTCAATCAAACCTTCTATGGCCGGTGCAACTTTTTTTGCCAAAAGCCTAGGGACTCCAGGAACTTTTTCAGGGTATATAGTAACTTTACATGAGATTGTTAATTCAGTTTCATTTTCACTAACAGAAGTAAAACTATTCTTACCTTTTGCATCGAATCGGTCATTTGCCAAGAAACTTTCTAGAGAGTAGTCCACAGAGTGACTATCATCATCCCAGTTGGCATCATCTTTCCAACAAAAAATTTCAGGTTTAATAAAACTTTTTACAATTCCGGGAACATC
>JAGSHI010000106.1 GCA_023954635.1 Bacteriovoracaceae bacterium | reverse complement strand
TACTCACATATGTCATACCATTTCTCAGTTTCTCACAATGCTTTTTTCCGCGAAGTTTAAAGTCTTCAGCATGTCTTTTTTTATGACCTGAACAATCACGCACTCCTTGGCGAGGTCGAAAATGTTCGCAATAAGGTCCTCCTGCAGCTACCGAGCCCCCTCTTATAAGATAAAAATCATGAACTCCCTTTACTGGACTTGCATAAGGAGTAACACAAGAGATTTTTGAGATATCAACTTTTTTAGAATTTAATTTGCCACTCCGTCCAGGAAAGGACTTCGCTATTGTTTTTTTATTATATGACTTAGAAAAACTTCTCTTTGTTGTTGCTGTACTTGGAGCATACGAACGAGAAGACTTCTTGTAGCGAAGACTCGGTCTTGAATAAGATTTAGCCCTCTTAGGTCTTGAAGAAACACTATTGAGGGCCTTAAAAAATTTCTTATCTTGCTTATTGTTAAGCATTTTATTTCTAAAATTAATATAGTCTGTATCCCAAGCACTATTTTGTTTTCTGTTTTGACTTCTTCGCCTAGCCTTATCCCTAGCTCTTTCTCTATAAACAACTTGGTTATGCCCCTCTTGTATCCGCTTCTCTCTGCTATGATTACTTTTTACAAACTTTTTGAACTTGCTACTTATACTTTCAGTACTTGCTAGTGCAACGTCTACTTTTTTACCGTAAATTTCATCTAAATTAGGGCTTGGATTTTGAGAAAATCCTTCGATTCTAATTAAGTAGGATGGATCTCCCTTATATTTAGTATCTGCCCAAGGTTCTCGCAACCCCAAGGTTAAAAATGTATATCCATTTTTGAGTACGTAAGAATACATCCACGAAACATAAGCAAATTTTTCTTTCCAAATAGTTTCAATGCCAGTCTTATCAAGGTAATACTTATTCGCATCAAACCAAATCATTGAGCCGCCCCCCCTCGATGACCTTTTGCTGTAGCCAAAATAAGGGTCTGAAAGTAGCAGTTTTTTATCTCTCGTATTTGGGAATTTCCTTAATTCACAAAAGTATCTATAGTTTTTTCCTGGAGGTGCAGAAGCAGGATCAACTCTGACTCCCGTTGTATTTAAACATTTGTCTTCTAGTTCTTTTATAGTTTTATCCCATGTAACTTTGGCCTTCACCATGTCTACCGGATATGTATAAGTTGTTGGAGCTAGACTCCCGCAACTAGAAAAAATAATCAAAAACAAAATAAATAAGAAATCTTTCATGAAGCACCTTTTATAATTTAATTTTAACAACTTTTTACTCTAGAAAAATGAAAAAAATACAACCCCTTGCGTTAACAGTGGTGGAGGTGGAGGGAACTTTCTAACTGACATAATTCATTGGATAATTTTTCAAAAGAACTACAGATGACTACAAGTGTACGAACATTTGGGTTTTTATAATTTAAGAATCTGATAAGGAAATATCTACTCCTATTCAAGAAAAACACAGGAAAATTATTCAATTCCTGAAATTAACAGCTTATCTAGTGATAGCTAGTTTGCTCTATGGATAAAAGTACAAAGGAGTAAAACTTCCTCTACTAAAAGACTGGTTTCTTTCTCTTTTTCTTCTTTTTCCCAATTGGAATTGAGATACCGGCCGCTCCATATACTTGAAGAGAAGGAATTGCTGTATGCTCAAGTCGAGCATTTGACCCATCCACCAAAGCATTTTCAACTTTGATATATGTTCCTCGTGCAGCCGCTTCAACAAAGAATCTATTGTAAAGAGTAATTCTAACCTTAGCTTCAGCATGCACACCATAACCAGCAATATGAAACCTATTATCTAACCCTTCCCAATTCCACATTTGATCTCTGTGCATCATAACCTTCGTCTTAGGTATCATTAGACCTGCACCCACCGCTGGACGAAAATCAAGTTTAAATACTTCGTTTTTTGTAGCAATGACATTGATATTAAAAACGGCACTAGCATTAACATAATTATAACCATCAGAGTGTTCAGCAGCTAACCAAGTAGCATTGCCAGACTCTGTGACTTCTTCAAACGTATTCGCCACTGGCCAATCAGCATCATCTTCGTCTGTATAAAGTACAGGAGAAAAATCTCCCGTTATCTCATAAGGAATATCATTTACGAAAACCCATTTCATATGATCTTGAGCTAATTCAATACCAAAATTTTCATCAAACATATAACCGATTTTCATTACATATTGTGGAATACTAAGTTTAGTTGGACTAAAGTAAACATTTGGATCAAATGGAGATGGACGATCAACTCCTTGAGCATCATGTATTGTAAAAGAACCTTCATCAGTTCTAAACGTCATATCAGAGTTGCCATGCCAAGCCCGATTATAACCCCAGACGAAATAAATACTTCGTGCCTTAATCTTTTTATTATCATTTTGATTTTCTTCTTTTTTAAACTCTACTTCGTAACTCAAAATTTCAGGTTTATTATTAGCAAGGTATTCTAAAGCTTGTGTTTTCTGATCGAAAGTATATGCCGCTGAAGAATAGTCTTTTAGGATTTTTTCCTTCATCTGATTATGAACTATTCCTTGCAAACGATTAAAGTCATTTTTATTTTTAATAAAATTCAAGTTCACTGGAAGTTCTTGTGAGTAAGCAGTTAAAGAAAAAAGTACAGCGAGTGTCCACCAAATTAGTTTCATCATTTCATCCCTTAGTATGGTGGATAATACAACAAATGACACGGTCAGTCATTAGCTATGTAATATTTCCTCTCCTCCCTGAAGAGCTCAAAAATCAAATAGTTTCAAGAACTTACCGCTTTTAAATTTTGATATACTTGTTACATATGGAGCTTCAGAAGTCCCAATCAACAGACTTGCTAATTGTCTGAAATATTTTGCCTATTCTAGGTGTGAAAATATTTGGATAGTCTTCAATTACAACAGAACACCAGTCATCCCGACCATTTCTTGATCTTCATTTTCACAATATGAAGCTCAATTGTAGTTACAGACTGGGACGAGAAAACAAAGTCAGACGCAAGTGAAGGTAAAATAGTTTTTTTAGATACTCACTTAAAATAAGAGAATTATTATTTAAATAGGAATCAGTTCTCGATATTTGAGATCCGCCAGGTTTTCTCGATCATTTCTCGATCAGAGACCCAGAAGGCACCCTCAGACTCGTTACACTCAATGAGCTTCTTATAATTACATTTTTGACCAAATGAATTTCTCACTTTGAAGTGACAACGTCCCCCACCCCATTTTCGAGCAATGATCGTACTTGAGTGACCGGTAGAATCACCTTTCCAAAAGTTGGGTGACCAATAGTCAACAACGAGAGGTTTCCCTTTCTTTAGGGTGTTACTAATATGATCCAAGAATTTTTTGGCTTTTTGTTTTTCAATGTTTTTAAAAGTTTCGTCATCGGAAAATGATCCCCCATTTCTTGCTAGAGGATTCATCATACTTTGTACCTTATAATCCGGAACGACTTCTTTTGTTTTGCCACAATAGTTTTGCGTAATATTATAGAGAGCATTGTTGATATCATCTGTGAGTATCATTGAGGCGATGTGAACAACTTCTTTTCCAAACATTTTAAGTTTTTCAAGCTCTGAGACAATATTTTCACATGCTAGAGAGACGTGAAATTCTCCAGCCCGATACGAATCTTTATTAGCTTCAATATTGTCGATGATGCCCTCGAGGCCTCTTCCAAAAGGACTTGCGGCAGAGTAAGGAAATTCTTCTTCAGTGCAGACTACTTTTTCACCCTTAAAGTTTTCGAGTACTTCTCGAGAATCTCCACCTACTAAAATATCAGATTTAAAACTGTGCCAAGAAAGATTTCTCCTTCCAAGATCTTTTAGTTTTCCTTCTCGATGCTTCTTCATTTTCCATTGATTATGAACTGCCGCCATTTGAGGAGAAGAAACGGGTTTTCCAACCTCAACAGAGAGAAGATCGGCCGCCGTGTGAGCATAACACCACCCGAGAGATTTCTGCTCTCTTGGTTTAGAGAAGTACCCTCTTAAGTGAGGATGTTTATCCCTAATATCAATTTCGGTACATTCTTCTTTAGAAATATATCTCTCAAGACTATGAGCTGAAGTGATCCAACCAACTGATAAAACGAAAACAAGAAAGCGCATATAACTACCTCAAATGAACACTTCGTTAATTATAAACTAAAACACTCTACTCTTTATTGTGGGGGAAAATACATCTCAAAAAAGTACGACTAAATCACTGAAAACACTGAAATTTCTTTTATCCTAGACTTACCTAATTAGAAGATGTCCTGCACGTAAAAGGAGGCAAGTCCGAATGGCTTCGGGCCGTTTTCCCTCAATATTTAGATCTCGGAGTACTGGTCAAAATAGATGAGCCATTTGCTACCTATCGTATGCCAAATAATGCAAACACTTCAGCTCTTTCTATTGCTTTTGAAAAGAGAGACTTAATGCTACTTCAGGCGAGAATAGGCCTGGAATTCTAAAATTTGTGCCCTGGCCCTAAAGCATGTAATTCCATAATCCCGAGGAAAAAGTTCGGATACTGAAATAAAAGTATCGATATCCCGATAAGGTTTAAAGGAGTTTGTATTGAAGTCCATTATTATCGCAATAATGTTATTAACAGGACCAGCCTTTGGAGAAGAAATCTCTAGTTCAGTAGGAAGGTACACCACTTATTCAATAAAAAAATTGAACACCATCATCAACAGTCATTTTCAATGTCATCTCTTTTCATTGGATAAGGAGAAGAAGGAATTGTGTGAAAATGCAGGAACAGACAATCAAGCGAACTTTATAAGTGAAATATTAAATAATGAGAAACTAAATAAAACCAGAGTTGAATATGAGAAGAAGCTAGACTGTATTCCTAAAGATATCTCTTCTGTTAAAGCACCATATATAAGCATCGTTAAATTGATAAAGTCCTCTCTAGAATCTTGTCATCTCGAGCAAATTGATATGGAAGATGAATCACCAGAAAGTCTTCCAAAAAAGAAAGAGATATTACAATTACTAAAAAGCAAGAATATCAAAGAGAATATCGTTTTCCCTATCTTAGAAGATAATAAGTCGGTGAGTTTTTCATACAACTCATTTAAAAAAAGAATAAATGAATTTGACCTTCAGTTAATGAGTGACAAAAACATTTCTTCAAAGGAAGCCTTTAAGATTCATCAGAAAATAGATGGTTTAAAAAAGATTAGAACAGAGATAATCACAACAGATCCAGGAATCAGAGATCTAATGATACGAAAATCTGTACAGGGAATGATTCAAGATATTCCTCCAGAAATGAAAGATCCTAAGAAAGCTGTTCCTTACATCTCTTCCTACATAAAGGAGGAATTGTTTGATGAGTTTTCGAATAAAAATGTTGATGACAAAATTAAGTTCTATGTAGAGTTTGGAATAAAGGTAAATGAAATTCGATCTAATATTCTAGAAGACTTTCATGATGAAGAAGATTCAGGTGAGACTGAGGAAAAGATAGAAAGGTTGTTCATTAAAGAAGTCAAGTTGATGATTAAAAATTCGATGGAAGGCTACTCCAAGGAAGAAAGAAAACTTATTATGGAGATGGCCCTCACAAAGCCTAAAGAACTTGATTCTGTAATTTCGAGAAAATTGATTCCAAAAATTAAAAATAAAAAAGACGATATCTTAAGTATTCAAAGTGATATTGCTAACTCGATAAAGGCTGCAGGATATAAAGAAAAAAATAGAGTTCTTGAAAGTTATTATGATGCAGAAGAAGAAACCTCCCCTCATTGTGAAAATTATCACCCAGTTTGCAAGGAACAAAAGTTCCGTGAAATCGAAAAGTTTGCCAGCGCTGATTATACAGCCAATTTTTTTGGCGATCAAAAACGAAAAAGTTACATCCAAAAAGTATTTAATGACTCAAAAAAAATCATGAGTAACAGGATGAAGCAGAGTTCATATTCGAAAAAGACTCAAAAACAATTTTTAGAAAGTATCAAGAAATTAAAAGTAGGAGTACCTGAAGTTTCTCCGTCAGGATTGAAAAGTTATATACAAACATTGACTGATAGAGCTGAAAAGATTGTAAAAGAAAGTGGGCCAGAAAAGATGCCATTTGCTGAAGCTCTCAATATCGCTGGAATGGATTTAAAAGAAGAACCTGAGTTTAAAGATTATGATATTGATAATTTATCGAGTATTGCAGGTGGGAATGCTCAATATGAGACAGAAAAACATACCGTTCACTTACATTGCTCCTTTGCGACAGAAAAAGTCGAGAAGAATCATAGTTTGAAAATGCTACAGATCATGCTTCATGAGTTAGGACATTCTTTAGACCCAAACTTCAATAATAGTATTAAAATTAGTCGTATTTCAAAAATTAAACTCGAAAGTTTTCAAAGGTGTGTAGATGGTAAGTTTAAAGTTTTGAACAAAAGAGGAGAGAATTTTGCAGATTTATTGAGTTACGAAGCGATACTCCCATTTCTTCAAAGTAATGATCTAGACCCTATTCAGAGGAATGATCTCATTTATGATTCTTTAAGTAATTCATGTGAAAAGAAGATAAATTCCTTTGAAGAACATCATAGTTCCTATGTTAGAGAACAACAATTTTTTTCACATCCTCTTTTCAAAAAGGCCTACCCCGAGTTTGATGCAAATATCAAGCACGGAGAAGACTGCGGAGGAATAATATGGCCAAGAAAATAATCATATTAGCTCTTCTACTGGCAGGAGAAATCTTTGCTAACTCAAGAGTTATTTCATATCGAAATAACAGTAATCACGCTTTAGCTGAAATGAGTATCGATGGAGGTAAGACACACATTACAATGGGAAAACAATCGATGACTTTGGAGACCTCGAAGTGCCTTGAGAAAGTTTTCGATAATGAAATGGCTTACATAATTCGACAATCTTCTCGAGATTGCCCTTGGGCAAAAAGAAAAGGCAAAATTAGGATTGTCTCCAAACTCGAAAAGAATATTATTTTGTGTAGTGAATGGAATAATTCAAATCATTTTTTAGATAGAATTAGGAAGTGTAACTCTAAATAAACCAGCTGCTACAATACAGACATATAGTCCTTCACATTGATTAGCAACAGAACTTGAGTTTAGTTTTACAATCTTCATGAAGCTAAACTCTTCTTTAGTACAATGTTTAAGATAAGGATTCGGGATCAAAATTTATAGTCCAGCTTTTATATGATCTGTAACTATTCCATTAGCTTTTTGTAAGGCTTTACCAACAGTCTCAGAGGTTGCTCCCTTTTGCTTGATTTCATCAATGACTTCAAAAACATCACCAGTCTGTCCAAGAACCATTCTGGCATCTTCACCAGCCTTCTTTGAGGCTTCAAAAGCTGCTAAGGCCTCATTGTATTCCTCAGCCTTTTTATGAAAGTTAGCAATATTCAAGTTATCAGCTTGCGATAAACCTTCCCAAGATTCTCCCCTTGGAACACCCTTTGATAGTCTTATGAGCTCTGCTTGTTTCTGTTTTAGCTCTTCAGTAAGTCCTGAAGTATTTCTGAAAGAGGCAACGTTTTGTTTAAGTCCATAAATCCCTAGAGTTGCACTAATAGATTTACTAACCAAGAAAGATGTCGAACATCCCTTGCCATAAGCTTTATTGTATTGAAACTTGAGATATCCAGGTTTAGAACATTTCGGTCCATCACCACCTTTACCTGAGATCACTTTTTTCACTTCATCTTTTTCGCTAGGATAACAAGTATTCACCATATCGCGCATGGTTGTCGCCAACCCTTTTGCTCCAGTCGCTATACCATAAGCGATGTGGGCCTTTGTAAAATGGTTATAAGAACTTGCCACCGAAACAGCAGATCTGATTTCAGCGGCCGTAGTCAGTTCTTTTATTTGAAGCCCTGCCTTGGCCTCAGCAGCGAGAACTCCAACACCAGCAGAGGCTATTGTTAACCCTACATCAATACCTAATTCAAAAGACTTTTGATTAATCTTATCATTTGTTTCTTTATTCTTTTTGGCACACATACCGGCCTGTGCAAACATCCAAGCATGAAGATTTTCACCTGTCTTTTGATCAGGATCATCTAAACTCAGAGGGTTCACATCGGGAACCTCTGCCTTAAAGTCATTTTCCGTTGTTTGTGGTCTAACAAAACCAGGAAGATTTCGAGAAAGAACATTTAAATGATTATGACACTTTCTATTCCCAGTTCCCGAGAGAAAGTCTCTTTCCAAAATATTTCTCGACATACAAAGTCTAGAAGCAACTCGAGCTCTCTCAGCCTCAAAGTGATTCTTCATCGCTCCCTCAAGATCAACGTCATCTAACTTTGAGGAAAGCAACAGATCATCGACATCAAGCTGCTTACCATCTTTTTGTATTTTCGACTTGAACTCTTTTCTATTGATCCAAGGCATGGCACCTTCGCCTTGAGCTTTAGTGGTGACATAACTTGCTTGTGCCTCCATTAATTGATTCATTGCTTTTGTTCTAAGAGCTGGATCAGCTGAACCATCTTCTCCTGTCGCCATATAACGATTGCACGAGAGAGCATCACCATAATTAAGTTCAAACCAATTCTTAAAATTTATTTGATCTTTATCAGAAACCCCTTTCCCTTTCGTAACTAGAAACTTCTCATAGAAACTTTGGATTTCTTTTTCTACTTCTCTACTAATAGGTTTCCCTGTTTTAATCTTCTTTAAAAGTCCTAGACCTGACTTATATCCAGGATGCTGCTTTTGAAGTTTATTCATATCCACGCTGGCCAACATTTGGATCTGTGTTCGTTTATCTGGACCAGCTACTCGAGATTTTTGGATATAATCATTTGTTGGACCTAATGTTTGATTGAAGAAACGGGTAAAAGGATTCCAACTACGACTCTTTACTTTTTTCTTTTGTTTGTCTTTAAGACCACAAGCTGCTTTACTTGCGGGAACAGACATTGAGACAGCTCGAATAGCATTTAATGATTTTTGCCTTTCTTCCATGTGCTTCTTCAAGCCACCTAGAGTTTGCTCTTTTAGATTTTGTGAACACATACCAAGCTTTTTACAAAGCTTTACTTCCTTTTCAGGCATTCCAACCAGATCTTCTTTCGAACAGACATCTTTAAGGATTTCACTCGATGGTTTTCCTAAAATAGCATCGTGATGATAGAGAGTTTCTAATGCTTCTCGATTAAATTTTCCATACTTGTAAGCTTCAAGATAGGTTTGAGAAAGAGCAAGCATTCCAGCATTGGGATCAACACCCTGAAGACACTTTTTAATATCTTTCGGATTAAAATCTAATCCGATTTCTTTTTTAATTTTTCCACCTAGACTCTTGTGAATATTCTCTTGAACTTCGGGAGCTCCATTAAATATGACGTTATCTCCAAGAAGTTTTGGAGCAGGAAACTGTCCCTTACAATAACTATTGGGATTGCTAATTTTGAAACTACCCTGCCACCAGTTTGATATTTTTTCAGTTGGATTAGCTAATGGATTACATTGATACCACTCGTCAGTAGAGTTATTGTCTCCCAACTTCTGTTTTAAGTAGTCAGGGCAACCTCGATATTCATGTGTAGTATTATTTCGGCAAGGAACAGGTGAGTCCCACCAGCGTGTAGCAGACTCTTTAAAGTTTTCAAAATTTGCGATTATGGATTGTGCAACTTCATCGTTCAGATCGCACTGCTCTTTTGCATAAAGATTTAAGGTTATAAAAAATGAAAATAGGACGGTTTTCAACACAGCAATCCCCTAGAGCAACTAAGAATAATATTGAAGTATCTTCTATACTAATCGGAATTCAGATAAGAACTATTTAGAAAGCAGGGAAATCTAGTAATTTCGTAAACTTAGAAGGCGGCACTAACTAAAAAGATTAAATAGTACTGCCTACAAAATTAGGGTTTTCGACAATTAAGTTAAATCAATTTACACCCGATACGGAAGAATGAGTTTCTATATAAATATCGAAGGCAAAACATTAAAAATTGGGAACCAAGTTATTATTGGACGAGGCTCACCATTCGAAAATTTGTTATCGTGTAAAGATATTTCGAGAGCCCATGCAAAAATCCTAAAGAAAGGCCAAAAATACTACATTAAAGATTTGGGGTCTGAAACGGGAACATATGTTAACGGAAAAAAAATTATACCAAACAAGTTAGTTACAATTTCCCAAGAGGACACAATTACTTTAGGGAAAAGAGAGTTAAAATTCTCACTTACATGTGAAGATGGTCAGTTTGAAACGGTAAGAAGATTTAAAAACTTAAAAAAGACTAATAGCTTTTGGACTCTTTTCTTTATTATCTTCTCTATATCAATAGCATTATTGTTAATAGAAAAAGGAAAAATTGCCTTTTCGCAGATTTTATTCAGCACTATTTTTGCTTTTTTTTGTGCAATGATCGGTTCATTTTTATCAAATCTTTCAAAGTCAAATAAACTTCTCATTTCAGAAATACTTATTGGAGACCAGGGGTTAACTATTCATTATCCCGATTAAAACATGTCAATTCTTTTTTCAGATATAGATAATATATTTGAAACATATGGTGGTATGGTTATTGTTGCTCATGATAGTAGATTTAAAATTAATAAACTAAAAAATTATGATAAGTTATTATCTTTTTTTAAGAAGAACTATCCCGATAAATTTAAACAAAGTGAAGTTCCTTTCCAAATTTTTTCTTTTTTTGTTTTTATGTTAATTTCCGTACTGTACTTTTACTATGAACCTCTCGTTATAAACTTGGACCTGACGACAAACATATTAGTTGAACTGTCTGTTTACATCATTTTGTTTTCACTTTCTTTACTTTGTTACTTCAGTGATAAATATGCAAAATTCTTCTTTTTTGCAAACAGGGCCAACCTCAAAAATTTAAAGAGGACCTTTGCTGCAGGAATGATTGTTTTCTGTGTACAATCAGTATTAGCTTTTTATGAATTTGACTACTTAAGTTCTCAAAAGAAGTACATCACCGATTGTAAGAAAGGTTCATCTAAATCATGTAAAAAGCTTGATTTTCATTCGATTGCAAATCAAAAGAAGATAAAATATAACG
>JAGSHI010000198.1 GCA_023954635.1 Bacteriovoracaceae bacterium | reverse complement strand
GTTTATATTCTTCCTGGAGTTGAAATTGTTGATAGAGGAAATCTAGACCTAGGGGATGGTGTTTTTATTGGTAACAAAACTTATATATCACCTCATGTGGCCATGAATAAAAATGGAAAAATGTACGTCTATGTAAAAGATGTAAAAATTGGTTCAAATACATTTATTGGTGCATTTTCAATGCTAGGCCCCGGAACAAAAATACCTGAGAATACAATGGTTCCTGGAGGTTCTGTTTATACTCTCAACTCTTCTGAACCAGATGGAACAAGAAAGGCTTAAATGGAAACTGAAGTTAATAATTCATCCCTTGTGTTAAGTATTTTGGAAAACTGCTCTCATAGTGAACTAAAAGGCAAAGAGTGGTTAAAATTAGTAAATAACTTAATAACATCTTCTTTTCCAATCGATTATTCTTTTATTGGCGAAATGATTGATGATTCTTCCGTTAATACAATTTCTATTTCAAATAATGGAAAACCAATTGATAACTTCAGTTATGACTTAGTTGATACACCCTGCTCTGTTGTTTTTGATCTCGGAGTATGTGAATACCTTGGAAATGTTTGTGAGAAATTTCCTAAGGACCAATTATTAATTGATATGGGAATCAAGTCATATATAGGAACTCCTTTGATATCCCAAAAAAATTCTGTAAGAGGTATATTTGTTTTTCTTTCCTCTGAGACACTGGCAATTGAAGAAAGTGTAATGCTTAAGCAGCTTATGTACCTTCTTCGAGGGCGAATTGAGTCTGAGATAGATAAGATAAGAGTAATCAATGAATTGAGTCAGTACGAATCAAAATATGGAACATTGTTTGAAACACTTCAAGATATCTTAATCGTCATTAAACCAAATGGAACTATTGAATCTATTAACCCGCATGGCGCAAGTGAACTAGGTTACGCTGTAGAAGAGTTAGTTGGTCAAAATATAAATATTATTATGCCGAGTCCCTACAGAGAAGAACATGATTCATATTTAGAAAAATATATGAAAACCGGAATCTCTAGAATCATAGGTCAGCCTAGAGAGATTCCTATTGTTAAAAAAAGTGGGGAAGAGTTTCCAGGTTATCTTAGAATTAATAAAATAGAATCTAATAATGAACTTCGATTCATGGGATTAATTGTAAACCTGACGGAAACAAAAGATCAGCAAAAGCTTGTGATGATAAACTCTAAATTAGCTACTTTAGGTGAGTTAACATCAAATATTGGTCATGAAATTAATAATCCTCTTACAATAGTGAAAGGAATGATTGAGATTTTAAAAATAAAAAACAAAAAAGGCGAACTTGATACAGACGAATTACTCAGGGTTTTAGGTAATCAAGAAATAGCCGTAAGTCGTATGAGTGATATTGTTAGGGGATTGAAAGTATATGCTCGATCCAGTGAATATGATTTAGAGAAACACTCAGTTGAAACTATCGCCGACCAAACACTTTTACTTCTTAGAGAAATTTATTCTAAAGAAAATATTCAGTTAATAGAGAGTTTTCCAAGCAAGCTAAATTATATAAAAGTTAATTTTGGCCAAGTTCAACAAGTCTTGATGAACCTACTTGCGAATGCACGAGATGAAATAAAAGATCAAATGGAAAAGAAAATATCAATTAAATCGTGGTCTTCAAGAACAAGAGTTTTTTTAAGTATTGAGGACAATGGATCGGGTGTTGAAGAAAAGAATAAGAGTAGGGTTTTTGACTCTTTTTTTACTACGAAGCCTGTTGGAGTTGGAACAGGAATTGGTCTTTCTATTTGTAAATCTATCATCGAAAACTTTGAGGGAACAATAGACTTAAATCAAAGTGAAGAGTTAGGGGGGGCTTGTTTTACTATAAGCTTCCCTAAAGAGAGAAGTTAAGGGTATTAAAAAGGCCGGCTTTTAACCGGCCGAAAGATCTATTTTTTACCGTCAAATGCCGACCATTTATCTGAAACTAAGAACTTAATGAATTCAGTTGAATTAGTCAGTTCTGACCATGCCCAAGTTTTGATATGAGATGGAACAGAGTAGTTTTTATTTAAGGCAACTCTACCGTGACAAGCACTTAGAACAAATTGATAAAGGTTTTTATGAGCATTATTAAAGATCCCAAAAGGAACTTTTTTTGAATCATAATCATAGAATGCCGATTTATTACCATGACTTGACCACATAATAAGACTTGTATCAGCACTCTTTACGGCCTCTTCGATATGAGCAACTTTTGACTTTACATTCATCATGACTCTAAAACCTTTGTCTGAAAGGTAATTCATGATTTTCCACATTTCTGTGTACTCTTTTTTAGTCATTTGCTCATCTTTTTTTCCAATGGCCAAAAGAATATAAAGATCTCCTGCAGGATAAGCAGACTTATTCTTCTTTCCACCTAAAAACTCTACTTGAATAAGTTCTTCCGGAAAATCAGTAGAAATTCGATCAACGTTATCCATAAATCTTTGGATTTGAATTTCGCTTGGATTTTCTGTTGATTCTTCAACAATCCATTCATTAGCGTTTGTTGTGAATTGAAATGTAACTAAAACGATAGCAATCAAGAGTTTGATCGTGTTCAAAAGGTACCCCCAAGTAATGTCTTTACAAATTCAAGGTATCAAACTCATGAAAAATTTCACTAAAATAGCTGGTTGAATGTAATATTTGCAGACTTAAGGGTGAATCTGAAGGGCATTTTCCCTTAAGATCTTACGCAATTGTGAGTCGGTAATGGCCTTCTCATGATGAAGCTTTAAAACACGATTCAGGGTAACTTCGATATTATTTCCAACGAGAGGCCAATCACTTCCAAAAAGGATTTTTTCAGTTGGTACTTTGTTTAAGGCCTCAAAAATAATTTCTGTGTCTTGCCAAGAGATATCGACAAACACATTGTCGTAGGTTTTGGCATACTCCATGGCAAGCTTTGGATCTTTATAATTCATATGGGCCAGAATAAAAGTAAGCTCTGGATATTTTTTGAAATAAGGTTCTATTTCTTTTGCATGGGAATATTCTGGGCATTTATGGATAGGTTTCATGTGGAAACATCCCGTATGTAAAATAACGGGAAGTTTATGTTCCTTTGCTTTGTCTAAAAGGGGAGTGTAAAACTGATCCATAGGGTTAATGCCATCAGCAGCATGATGAATTTTTAATCCCATTGCACCTTTTTCAACAAACTCATCGATTTTCTCAGCAGGGTTTTCTTCTAAAGAGACATTGATATAGGGAATAAATTTGTCTGGGTACTTTTCAGTGAGATCCAATATAAATTCATTTGATATCATCGGCGGGTGAGCGATAAGAACTGCTTTGGTTACATTCAACCTCTCCATTTCTTTTAAAAGATCATTTATACTCGACTCAATAATAATTGAATAAAACGTAAGAAGTGCAACATATTTATCATTCACTTTGTTTAGAAAGCCAGGAAGTCTTTTTCCCAATCCGAAAACACCTTGAGCTGCAGATCCAGCTTTATGAAATAGGGGAAGTAGTTTTTTTAGTTTAGAAAAATCTAAATCGTCTTTAATGGGGAGGTCTGGGTAGGCCTCTTTGATCTTACCCAGCAAGTCGTTAAATGCTGGGTAAACGTGAACGTGAAAATCGATAACTTCATTTTTTTTCATCTAGTAAAGATGATCTATTTGAAGTTCTGGTCAGTCAATCCTTCTTTAAGGAAAGTGGCAATATCCTGCATTTGCATCATGTTCATTGGAATTCCCATTCTGCCAATTTGAGGATCAATTAAACGAAGTCTGGTATTCATATTATCCCAGTCAACGTCTAGGGCATAAGGAAGCCCTCTAAAACCACCGTCATAGTGATGATTACTTCTCATAGGGTGTTGATAGTGTTGAATAACTTTAATCAAACTTTTAAGAGAGCCACTGTGTCCATAGGGAGCAGATAAAGCGATGTTTCTAAGAGATGGAGTTTTGAATTTATAAAGGTCTTCCTGTTTTCCTGTTTCTAAGAATAAACCTCTATCGTCTCCACTTTCTTCCTTTCCAGGTCCAACTTGTGGGAAGGCAACATTATGAAAGTCATCGTCTGTAAAATTGCTTCCGCTATGACAAAGAACACATCTGGCCTGTCCTAAGAAAAGAGAAGCTCCTCTTTTTGCAGCATCAGACATAGATGAGTTATCACCAGCAAGATACTTATCAAAAGGGGTTTGAGTTACAGCAAATCGATTTGCTTGGAAGTGCCCTAGGGCCTCACCAATATGAGCAAAGTTAATTTTGTCTTTTGGTGTCCCTGGCATCGCTTGTCTAAAAAGATTCATATAGTCTTTTTTGCTAGTGATTCTTTTTGTGAGAAGGGCCCATGCTTCAAAGTTTGTTTTGGCATCAGCGACTTCGTTGCTTCCAGGTTGGCCTCGCATTTCGTCATGGCTTAGAGGTGGGAACATGGCCTGTGCAGAAAGTGCTGAACTTAGTGGTTCACAATATTCTGGGTGGGCTGGGTTAGTCCCATTGATCCCACTTTCAGGAGTCGTAAAAACCTTTGTTGCTGGGTCATAAGAAACTCGACCATCCCAAAACATTGTTTTTAGTCCAACCATTCCTAGGTTAAAAAGGTGAGGAGCATTTCTTGGGATGATAGATCCTGTTCCAAGCTTTCTGTCTCTTCCGAGTCCCTCGCCACCTTG
>JAGSHI010000133.1 GCA_023954635.1 Bacteriovoracaceae bacterium | reverse complement strand
TGACATTTCTTTTTGTCTTTACAGTCTTTCTTCTTAAGTTTGCATTGTTTTTTATCCTTACAATCTTTCTTTTTAAGATGACATTGCTTCTTATCTTTACAGTCTTTTTTCTTTAGTTTGCATTGTTCTCCGCTTTTGCAATCAAGACCTTCAGCCTTACATTTTTCCATACATTGCTTATCACACTCCATATTACAATGTTTCTTACTAGAGAAGTGACTACATGATGAAAAAGAAATTGTTATTAATAGAACTGAAATTAAGTAGAGAATGCGTTTCATGAAACCTCCGTAAATAAGTATATGTATTATTTTCGGAGATTATTAGATATTACTCAAGTCATATGACAAAACTTGACCATTTATTGACAAAGAAGAGTTATTTACTTCTTTGTAATAATCTAATCCATCTAGTCCATGCGTACATGGAGAAAAGTCGTTATTTATCAAATTAGCTAGAGCGGATAAGTAATTTAGGGCCACAGGTGAGTCATAAGCAGAGCTTACAACGACCTTGATATTTTGTTCAGATAACTCTTTTGCAAGCTTATAGGTTCCACTGATGGAGTCTTTAATTGATGGCTTAGAGATAATTGCTTTAAGTAGAGATGATCCCTTAAAGTATTCCCATTTATGGCGACTCTCATCTAAAGCAAAGGGAATAGTTAGTTGTTTATATTCTTCTAGTTCTTTAAATGGCTCTTCAAGATATTCTATTTGTTCTACAAAGTGAGAGTCTTCTAAATAATTTAACAACTTCTTATTTAGATTTTGATTAGCATCTAGTCGCAATTTAATATCGCTAGGTAGTGAGTCTAAAAACTTAGTTTCTAGTTCAAAATCATACTTTGCTATTTTAATTTTAAATGTTTTATATCCCTTCTTATATAAACTCTGAAATTTTTCATTCTCATTGCAGCTGATTAGAGTATTAACATTTATTTTACCAGCGTGATTGTAGTACTTGGCCATCAGTAAAGATTCTAAACAAAACAACACAGAGTTATATAAAGGGAGTTTTAGTTCATGCCCAAGAAAAGGTTTAGACCAGTTAATAGAATCTATTTCAGGAAGTGAATTAAGTAAGTTTTCGTAATCTTGTAACTCTTCAAATGCTAGTTTTAGAGATTCTCCTGAGAGAGAAGTTAATGGTGAGAGTTCTGCTTTATGTCCTTTCCATATAACATAATATCCTTCACGAACTTGGAGTTCTCCATTAGGTAAAGGTAGAGGTTTCTTTGTTTGAAGTTTGAATTTTTTAAATTCAAACATTAAAGAATAAGGCCAAAAGATAGCGCTAGACAATAAAGGAATAGACATTTTCCTGTTCTAGCGAGTGTCATATTTAAGGATTGGTCTATTGGACCTTTAGCTAGGTTTAACCAGTCCTTGAAGAATATAAATGGAACCAATATGGCCAAAAATAGGCTTGGTTTATTCATTCCAACAGCTAAGAGTATGGGGAGAATTAAACTTAAAAGAACAAATAGTAGTGGTAAGCTTCGTGCTCCTTGCTCTCCTAAAATAACGGCCAAGGTTACCTTGCCCTTACCTTCGTCGTTCTCTCTATCTCTAAGATTGTTAACGGCCATTAATGTTGCTGAAAATAGTCCAGGTCCTAATCCTAATAATGCCGCATTTATGGATGGATTACCTGTTTGAATGTACCAAGTTCCCCATACAGCTATTGGGCCAAAATAAATTAAGGCGAGAAATTCACCGAGCCCAAAGTAAGAGAGTGGAATTGGTCCACCAGTATAGGCCCAAGCGAATAATATACTTGATAAACCAATAATAACTATTGGCCAGCCTCCAAAGTACATAAGAATGATGCCAAATAAAAACGACAGTATAAAAGTAAGTATAAAAGCAGCTTTAACTTTCCTTGGAGACAAGAGTCCTTCAGAGGTTACTCTTGTAGGCCCTAGTCTGTTATGATCATCTACTCCATTTACATGGTCATAATAGTCATTCACTAAGTTTGTACCTATTTGTAAAAAAACGGCACATAAGAGGGTTAAGGTTGCTGTCAAAGGGTTTATAAGTTGTGTTTGATCCCACGCTAGCGCTAGACCTAGAAGAACTGGACCAATACTTGCGAATAATGTTTTAGGTCGAACCGCAATTAACCAAGTTTTCATATTACAGCCTTACTGTCTTAAGTTTTTTATAAACTTCGGTATTACTATTGTTATCAATTATCAATTCTACAACTTTTACACCTGTTGTTTTTGTTTTAAAACTTTCTATAGCGGACTTAAACTGACTGTTATCTGTACATTTTTCGTATTCTAGATGAAAACTCTTTATAACATTTTCAAATACGATCTCATGTGGCGTGCTCATCATAGGAAGAATCTCATCACCTTTTTCCATCGGAAGTAAGCTAAAGATGCCGCCCCCAAAATTATTCACAACGATAATCATCAATGGACGCTCATTTTCATTTAATAAGGCCAATGAGTTCAAGTCATGTAAAAAGGAAATATCACCTAGGACAAGGACTGCTGGACCATGGTCTGAGCTTTCTCTATGTCCTTGTACTGCTGCAATGAAACCCTCTATTCCACTAACTCCTCGATGCCCAATTGTACGGATGTCACCTAAGGATTCAAAACCAGCAAAAGAATCAAAAGATCTTATTACTGTTGAATTTCCAAGGTAAAGGTCACAAGGAGAAGTAAGAGACTCAACCAAAGTTTTACTAATTAGCGGATAACAAAATTTGCTATTTTCAATTAGAGTTCTCTTTTTTTCAACAAAGTCATTCCAACGTTTTGTGTCGACGTCGTTATTATTTGGAAACTTTTCAATTTTCGTTAATAATTGCTCGGCCCAAAGATCTGGAGATGCTTCTCTAACAAGATTGGCATTATGTGGAGAGAGGTTATTTTCTACTTTTGGTGTAATATGTAAAACGTCAATATCTTGATTGTCATTTAAGTATTGATGATAATGTTTTGATGTTAATCGTCCACCGATGTGAATAATAACTTCAGGTTTATTGTTTTTGAAATAGTCTAAAATTTCGGGATGATCAAAACTTGGAATAATGCCATCTTTCATTGAAAAACTGTATTTGTGACCACTTAGAACATCAAGCAATACGGGCCAATTCATTTTTTGAATAAGTTGATTAAGAGGCATTTTGTTTGTATTGGGTGATAGTTCACCAACGACAAGTAATCCTCTTTTATTAAAGAATTTTATTTCTGATTCAGAGATTGTAGGAACTAAATTTTTAACAAATGAGGTTAGTGGCTTTTCACTTGCAAACAATTGTTTTGCCTCTTCGATTCGTTTGGAGGGAAGTGAAGTATCTGTACCATCTAATGGCTCTCTAAATGGAATATTGAAATGAATTGGTGTTCCTGTTTTACAAGTTTCGATCATTCTATCGACTCTGTGTAGAAAGTCTTTTAAAGGAAAGTTCTCGTCTGTAGTAGGTAGCTTCCAAAATGGTATATTTAAATGTTTAAAAACATCATTTTGCTCCATAGTCTGATTCGCATTTGACCAAACAAGTTCGTCAGGACGATCAGCACTGAGAATTATAATAGATGATCCACTTTTCTTTGCTTCTGCAATCGCAGGAGAGTAATTCAAAAGGGCCGTTCCGCTCGTACATACTAGAACACTTGGCCTACCTGATGCTTTAGAACTTCCCATCGCACGATATGCTTGCGCCCTTTCATCAATACCTAAATAGATCTTTGCTTTAGAGTTATTCTTTAAAGCTGAGAGAAGAGGTGCATTCCTCATTCCAGGTGAAACATAATAATTGGTTGCACCAAGTTTAACGAGCTCTGAAACGAGAAGAGAGCTCGTTAGTCTATTATGATTTTCCACTAGGAGTTTCATATGAATAACTCCGAAATGGCCTTCATCTTGTTCTGTGTTTCATTCCATTCATTAATAGCGATAGATCCAGGAACAATTCCAGCACCACCAAAAATATGAAGATCTGTTCCATTCATTAGGGCAGAACGTATTCCAACAATCAACTTCGTATTATTTTTATTAAGCATACCAACTGGAGCAGCATATAAACCTCTATCAAACTCTTCAAAGTTTCTAATGACCTCAAGAGCTATTGATTTTGGTCTGCCTCCTACTGCTGGTGTCGGGTGTAGGTTTTCAATAATGTTAGATATCTTTATATTTGGGTCGAGATTTGATTTAAAGAGAGAGTATATATGTTGAATATAATGTAACTTTAAAAGTGTTTCATCTTTTGTTTTTTCTGGATCAAGACCGAGTTCAATCATAGAGTTTTTTACAGAATCACTTACTATTCGATGTTCATTTAGCTCTTTTTCGTTACTAAGAAGGTTGTTGCCGAGTAACTGGTCTTCACTTAGATCTTGGCTCCTGGTTGTGGAGCCTGCAATTGCATCGATCTCAATCTTATTGTCCTTTATCGAAAATAGTTTTTCAGGGGAGAGTGAAATGAAAGCATCGGTGTCGCTAAATTTAAAATAGAAAGTATTACTTTCACTTTTGGTATCATCATGTTTGTTTAGCCAGGATCTCATATCTGAGTTTATTGAAGATTTGTATACTTGCTTCCTAGAGAGAACAACTTTAGTCATATTGTTTGACTCAAAGGAATCAAGACAGTTCTTAAGGCCTTTGTTCCAATCTTCTTTTCCAGGGACTTGATGATCATATTTATAAACAGGTGAATTTGAATATGTATTTTGGAAGTTTAATAACTCGAAGATATCGAAAATGACTTCAGGTTTGATATTCTTCTCAATTGTAAAATCAAATTCACTAAAAGAGATTAAAAGTTTCGTATTGAGTCTATCGCTCCAGAAATGTATTCTTGGAATAAAGAAATACACATCTCCTAAAGCTCTCCATTCATTAGAAATAGGTCTTTCAGAGTCAAATCTTTTTCCTCCAAAAAGGAAAACGTTTTCATCCATTAATAATGAATCTATTTGTTCGTATTGATCTTTTGTTCTTATAGTAGTGCAAGTACCATATCCTAAATGTGTATTCTTGCTCTTGGCATCTTTATAAAATGCAATTGGTGATGTCTTAATGCATGTAGTGATATTTTTAAGATCGATTTTTTCATCAAGTTCGAACTCTATAGTAAAATGCTTTGACCTTTGATCAAAAAGTGGAGAATTGATTTTCTTCAATTCACCTATGATTTTTTTTGAAAGATGGTGCAAAGCAATTGTCATGCTTTATCACCTCTATAAAGCGTAGCTATACCAAAAGTGAGGACATCATAAGTAGAGTTTTTAAACCCTGCCTCTTCAAGCCACCCCTTAAACTCTTCTCCGTAGGCGAAGTCTTCTACAGTTTCGTTTAAGTAAGTATAAGCGTCTTTATGTCCGCTTATAATGTTTCCTATAAATGGTAATAAGTTTCTAAAGTAAAAGAAGTATACTTTCCTGAAAAACCAATTCTTTGGAATTGAAAACTCCATTATTTGTACTCTTCCACCTGGTCTTAACACTCTAAGAATTTCTTTTAATGACTTTTTTGGATCAGAGAAATTTCTTATCCCAAAACTAATCGTGACCATATCAACACTTGAGTCGGGTAGGGAAATATCCGTCCCATCACCAATTCTTAAATCTACAATATGGTCTAGGCCATGCTTCTTCATTTTTTGTTGGCCGATTTCAACCATTCCTTTAGATAAATCCATCCCAATTACTTTTGTAATATCAGGAGATTTGACTAAAACAACGGGTACATCTCCTGTTCCAGTTGCTAGGTCTAATGTGATCATGTTTTTTTTATTTGGTAGATGTTTTAAAAGTTTATGTCTCCAGTAAACATCAATTCCCATAGAGAGCAGCCTGTTTAGAGGGTCATAGGTTTTTGCAATATCGTCAAAGATTTTCCACGACTCTTTCTTTCTTGCTTGAAGGCCAGATGCCATAATTGATGCTCCGTGTTGTGTTGCGGTGTTTCGTAAGCTCTATTTACAGTTTTTTACACAATGTTTCAATATTCTGGATTGTTTAAAATAGCTAATACTCACTACTTGAAGCTGAGAGAATACATTTACTTTGCTGCATACAGATGTTACAACGCTTTCAAACGAAAACAGGAACTTATGCTTACAGAACTACTCACTTCTATTGATCCAAAAATAATAGAATCCATCAATGAAATGGACCTTGGTATTGAGTCTGAAAATTGTAATCGTGAAGTTAACCAACTTCTTCAAAAAACTGTCCTAGTAGGTGGAAAGCGCTTAAGACCAATGCTCACTCAGTTAATGGGAGCTTTTTTTGGGAAGAATGTTGACGAACTTAAACCTTTTGCAAGGGCAATTGAGCTCGTTCATGCTGCCTCTCTGGCCCATGATGATGTTATAGATAATGCTACCAGTAGAAGAGGTGTTCCTTCGATCAACATCGCAGGAAGTAATAAAAAAGCAATACTTGCGGGAGATTATTTACTTGCTGATGTTATTGTATCTCTAACAAATACTGGTCACTTAAGATTAGTAAAAGAAATGAGTTTGGTCATTCAGGATTTAGCTGAAGGTGAGTGGATTCAGTCTGATGCTTGTGAGTCTAGAGAATACACCAAAGAGACAATCCAAAAAATAGCAAAATTAAAAACGGCTTCTGTTATGAGTTGGTGCTGCTTAGCTCCTGCTTGTATGAGTGATTTATCTGATAATATTGTTGAATACGCTCGGTCCTTTGGAAGTCATTTGGGACTTGCATTTCAAATGATGGACGATACTTTGGACTTTTCAGGGCAGAGTAAAAAAGACCACCTTTTAGACTTGAAAAATGGTGTTGTTAACTCCGTTGTTTATGAATGGTTTTCTATGAAAGAGGAAGTCTTTACTAAATTTAAAGATGGTGAAGATATTTTAAATCTTGTCGGTGAAGAAAATCTTGAAAATGCTGTTAGTGTTGTACAGAAACAAGCTTTCTGGCATTTGGAACAAGCTAAAAACGTTTTATCTATTATGAAAGAAGAACTTCCTTTGGAAGTTCAAAATTCTGAAGTTCATAAAAACTCCATCCGTCCAATCGAATTGATTATAGATTATATGGGTGGAAGAAAATTCTAATTTTTATTGCCCAGGTATTTTGCAGGTAGGGATGTTGATGAAGGCCTCTTTTAGAGCTCTTCTACATCGCTCATCACCTTGTCGTGTGATTCGAGGATATTTTCTTTTAACTTTTCTTTGATCAACAACTTTGTCTCTTTTGCTTTTGAAGTTATTCTCTGCTCTTTTTAATACGAGCTGAACACTACAGTCCTTATAGAGGCCATGACCAATTCTTCTTTTGTCGGAAAGTAAGTACAATCTTCCGGGGATGACCTTGTCAGATTCGTTTAATTTATAATTTCTCTCTTTTAATTTGCTGTAGAATATTTTGTTATACTTTTTATCATCACTATCCATTTTCTTAAGTGACAATTGGCAAGTCGGATCATTGATAGAGTGATAGTCCGTTTTGGCCTTTTCAGATGAAAGTGCATCAAAAGTAGAGAGAGATAAAAATACTATTATAAAAATGTTTTGTAGTCTGCTTTGCATGCTTCCTCTACTTCTTTTATTTCTTTAGGTATCCCTGAGGTGATTACTTCATGTCCACTTTCAGTAATTAGTATATCATCTTCAATTCTAATACCAATTCCTTGTAGTTCATTTCTAAGTGTAGCATCTGTTGCCGGGAAGTAGAGGCCAGGCTCTATTGTAAAGGCCATTCCTGCTTCGAATGTAAACTCTTCAAATTTTTCATTTATATAAGGACTTTCATCATGAACATCAAGTCCGAGCCAATGACTTGTGCCATGTGGATAAAAACGTCTGTAGTTTTCATTTTCTAGGTTTTCTTCAAGGGTACCTTCAAGAACTCTTAAATGAATAAGACCATCTGTAAGTACTTTTACACTTTCTTTATGTACGTCCGTTAATGTTTTTCCAGGTTTGGCTTGGGCCAAGCTAGCTTTTTGCGCCTCTAAGACTAACTGATATACATCTCGTTGTGCAGCTGTGAACGTACCATTTACAGGGAAAGTTCGTGTTACATCTGCGGCATAAAGGTTGAACTCGGCCCCTGCATCGATTAACAATAAGTCTCCATCATTTAAGACCATATTATTATTCACATAGTGAAGAGTGTTAGCATTATTACCGCCTGCAACTATGCTTTCATATGCTGTTCCCTCTGCTCCTTTTAATTTAAAAAGAAATTCTAGAAATGCTTGGACTTCATTTTCATTTTTTCCTGGAGCTGCAAAGGCCATGGCCCCTTTATGGGCAAGAGTTGTTGCTTGAGCGGCCATTTTCATAGCTCTTATTTCATTTTGATCTTTTATTAGTCGCATTTTTCCGACTTCAATTCTTAAATTTGATAGTCCTTGTGGAACTTGAGACTTTGATTTTCTTTTTGCGAATTGAAGATTTTGGCACTTAGAAAGAATATCGTTTACTTCTTTTGAGTTGTTGAAAATATCCATGTAAATAGTTTTATGGCCAACCATTAATTCAGCAATTTTTTTCTCATAATCATTTATTGGAAAAACCTGATCTATCTCTAAAAGTTCTGATGCTTTTTCTACACCCATTCTTTTTCCAGACCAAAGCTCTGCAAGTTCATCTTTAGGTCTAACGAATAAGGTAGTTTTAGTTTCAGAGTTTGGAGTCAGTACCAGAATAGACTCGGGTTCATTAAAACCCGTTAGGTATTTAAAGTTAGAGTCTTGTCTAAATGGATATTCGGTATCGTGACTTCGTTGTTTATGACCTTGAGCTTTGATAATGGCCATTCCATCGTTAAGATTTTCCATTAATCTTGAACGTCTTTCTTTATAACTCGTTGATTCCATTTTTCCTCATATTTCGACTTAGTACCGGTCTATATTATGAGATTAATTCAAAGCAGGCAAAAAATAAGGCCCTTTTGAAAAGGGCCTATCGTAATTTAGGTTTGTTATTGCTTTATTCTACAGGCTTGTCTTCTGAATATATTCACAAGACATTGATCCATTGCATTGTAACATGCCTTCATTCTTACACCACTTCCAGCTGTTCCTGTTGCATACCCTTGAAAGATTTGCTGGACTCCAAACCTAGGGGAAACCATCTCTACAGAACACGAACGTGTAACTAAAGTACCTGGTCTGTTGCCACCTCTTGGCTCAGTAGTACAATAAACGGCAGTCCTTCCTCTTCTTCTCATCCTCGAGGCTTCTCTTTCACATAATTGTCTTGCAGTTTTACACGCTTGACCTCTGTTAACTCCAGAACTCCTAAACGTTCTCACAATAGATCCATTTCCTCTGTGGAGATCTGCAGTACAGTTAAAT
>JAGSHI010000016.1 GCA_023954635.1 Bacteriovoracaceae bacterium | reverse complement strand
GAGGATAAAAGCCTTTATCCTTTAATTTTATTTGCTCCAATTAAAGAAGAAAGAGAACTAGCGATTCGTTTAAATAAAGAGTTTGGAAATACTCTAGTAACCGTTGAGGCTGACCTAACGGCCGTTACCTCTGTTTTAAAAAACGTAGATTTACTTGTAACTCCAGACACAGTGATCAAGCATATTGCTGACCTCGTAGACACAAGAACTCTTGAAATCAGTCTTGGACCTAGCCCCTTTTTAAAGCAAGGCCCGGTATCAGTTGGAAACTTTGTTATTACAGATCGAATTTCAGATCGAAACTTTCGTACTGACCATTATAAAGGCAGTATTTTAAAAACTAGAATTAAGGCAAAAGATGTTTATGAGGCCGTTAGATTCTCTCTAGAAAAAACTGAGACTCCAAAGCTTGATCCAGGTATTTCATTTTACAAAGTCTCAAGAGATCAAGTTGGGACTCGTTTCGATATCGTTGCAGGGGACATCCCTTGGACCCAAGAAATTGACAGACATGCTTCTCGTTATTTTATTGGTCAGACAACGAGAAAGTTCCAACTTCAAGAAATCAAACAGCTACTTGCTTCTTTTCCCGTTGAGGCCAGAAGAGCTTGGGCCAGAGAACAAAAAGAAAGAGCATCTGCGACTTTAAAGGACATCCTTTCTACTGTTAGAACTCTTGCAATACTTAGAAATAATTCAGGCGTAAGCAATGAGTTTATTACTAACCTAGATAAACTTCTAACCCACTGTAAGAATGATGACCTTATGGCACTTCCAGTCCTCTTTTTTAGGGCCAAAGTTGAAAATATTCAAGCAGAAGATAGAAAAGATTCTGTGAATCAAACAGAGAAACTTCTTTTTGAGTTAAAGGGCTACGTTCAAAAGGCCTATGAAATAACGAAATCAGTTGAAAGTGACAAAAGCACCACTATCGACAAAAGCCAACCAGTTACTAATGGATATAATGTATGAACAGTCTTAGACAGGAAGTCTTAGCAAAGATCAACGAAATCCGTGACAAAGCGGGAAAAGGTGAGACTCCCGACGACAAGGACCTCAAGGCCCTATTGTTGGCTTCACTCATGGAAGAGGAAGGTCATGGAAGCAAAAAATAAAGAAACAACTCATAGTCCAGAGCCGGCCGAAAAGACAATCTGCCTGGTTCAGCTAACAAGACTTGGCGACCTCATTCAAACTATGCAGGTTGCAAAGAAGCTTAAAGCCTCTCGTAAAGATATCAGAGTTACTTTAGTGGCCCGCAAGAGGTTTGCTGATCCTTTAAGGTTTATATTAGAGAATGTATTCGATGAGATCTTTACTATTGATTACAATCTTTTAACCAACAATGAATCAAGTACACTCGACGGAACTCTTGATAATATTGACAGTTTTCTAAACAAAGTTTCCGAAAAGCCAATCTCAGCATTGGTTAATCTTAGTTTCAGTAAACCATCTGGATATTTATCTACACTAATTAAAGCAGAGTTTAAGCTAGGTGTTCATTACGACAACAATAGCAATTTGATTGTTGATGATAACTGGTCTCAGTTTGTTTATAGTAATGTTCTTGGTAATAATCTAAATCCTTTCAATTTGATTGATCTCTATTCAAATATTATTGGTGTAGAAAAAGAAAGCGATCTTCCTCTCGCAAAGAAAGGAACTCAGAAAAGAATTCTGATCCATCCATTTGCAAGTCTTTCAAGAAAGAGATGGAAAATATCGAAGTGGTCTGAGCTGATTTATAAATTACTAAAAGATGATCCTGAAGTAACTGTTAATATTGTCGGCGGAAAGGAAGATGTCTCTGACGTACATGTACTGTTAAAAAACCCAATTCTAAAGGAGTTTTCTCCTAGAATAAAAAATCATGTCGGAACGAAGAGCATTGAAAACATTTACGATCTTCTAGACAATATTGATCTTTTTATTGGCCACGACAGTATGGTTGGTCACCTTGCAAGTCTAAAGCAAGTTCAAACAATTACAGTATCTCTTGGGTCAGTAAGACCGGGAGAGACTACCCCATATCAGGCTGGTGCCTACGTTTTATCTCCAAGGACAAAATGTTTCCCATGCCAACCAACTGAGAAGTGTGAATTATTTCAATGTCACAGTGATATTAGTTATCAAGTAGCATACTCCGTTGTAGAACAAATTATTAATAATGGTGAAGTTGATATGAATGTTCTTTCAAAGAATATTTCTAGTTTTCACCTGAGCTCAGTAAATATTCACCGAGCCTGTTTCTCATCAAATGGTTACTACAGACTTGAGTCTATGACTCAAAATGTTCCAGATGTTAAAGATGTTTTTAGAGAAATGTATAGAATCACATGGGCCTTTCTACTTGAAGACAAGGATGAGTCTGCCCCTTATCCTCACCTCAATCAGGCCTCTCATCAAACTTTATTAAACTCTATTCAAAGTTTTCAACATTTGTTTGAACTTAGTGAGTTTGGAAAGAAATATACCAAATATATTCTTCAAGAAGTAACTGCTGAAACTCCAGACATTGCAAAGATTAAAGAGTTTAGTAAAAAAATTGATGAAATCGATCATCTCAAGCAAATGCTTGCCACGACAAACCCTTTTCTTTCCCCAATTACTGATTTCTATCGAATGAAAAAGGGGAATATTAAAGGTGAAAACATTGTTCAATTAACAGAAAGTTCATACCTCGTTTATGACGAGTGTAGTTCTGTTTGTAGCGTGATGTATGAGCTCGTGGAAAAAGTAATCGCTGAATACAAGATTAAAAGCGGAGTTAAATCACCAAATAAGCAAATCAATGTTTAATCCAAGGAAGGATGTATGACACTAATTAAGATAAATCAGAAAGAAGTTAAAAAAGAAATCGACAAGAAACAGTCTGTTAACGCAGTCATGGATTTCATTCTTCAAGATCTTGCGAATGAAGAAGAAGTTGTTTCTAATGTCACTGTAAACGGACAAGAAATTGGGCCAGACCAAGAAGATATTATGAATACATCTGTTTCTGAATTCAATGAGATTGAATTTACAGTTACCAAGAGTGTTGATCTCGCATTTGATGCCCTCGACAGCAGTGGTGCTTATATTGATATAATGACAGATAAAATACAGCAACTTACTCAGCTCTATCACCAGAATCAAGTTACAGAAGCAAACAAACTTTTCGGTGAAACTATTGAGATTATTGATCTCTTCATCCAGCTCATGACTAGAGTTCAAAGAACCTTTAAGAAAGGTGGCCTAGTAAAAGGTCCAAAAACTGAAACTATTGCTCAGTTGGAGATTCACCTGCTTTCAATATTAAAGGCACTTATTCCCGCCAAAGAGAAGGAAGACATAATCATGCTTTGTGACTTGCTCGAATACGAGTTGGTAGATAACCTAACACAATGGAAAATCAAAGCTATTCCAGAGCTCAAAAAGCTGAGACAAACAGAAGCATAATTTTTATTGAGGATGATTGTCCTTTACCCGTAGAGGAAATCCTTAGTAATACTAAATATGAAGTAACAAAAAATAAAAGTGAAGCCTCCCATACTCTTAAGTATCAGAATGGGAGGCTTTTTTTATTAAATGATTCAAGCAGCATGAACCTCTTCAGCTCAGGTCTCCCATGCAACAGGTCCAACCTACTCGCTCTACTTAAGCTCATTGAAAGCCATTTGGGAGAAGTTTCTCCATCTGAAGAAAAAACAAATCTCTTAAAGAAGAATTTAACTAATCAGCAAAGAAGACTTCTTAAAAATATTAATAAAAAGCATTTGCACCCTTCGGGTTTTGAAGATGTTTGTAAACTAACTGATGAAATACGAGAAATAGATGATTTTTATAGTCACTTTGATAGTTTGCACACTTTGCCAAGATCCATTATTGAAATGGACCTCTTTAACGGATTTGAGTCAAGTCAGTTAATTGTCCATCAAAAAGGAAAAATGTTCTGCGATACTTATGTTTATCAATCAGGAGTAGGGGAACAGCACAAAATTATACCCGTTGAAGGATTTAACACTATCTTCAGTCTTGTGAAGAAAAGTAAAAGCAAGAAGTTTAACCAAAGCAGTTTGTTAAAGGATGACCTCGGAGTTTTAGGTACCTTTATGGCAAATGTTTTTAGCATTAAAAATCATGATATCGTTTTTATCGTTTCACAAAATGGTTTTTTGCCTCCTACAAAAAGTGAAATTGGTCTATTTGATAAGTTTTGCTCTCGAATGGGGAGTGTTTTTAATTTCTTATTAGAAAGGAATCAAGTCAGCGAAAAAAGCCAAAATATAAATATTTTTTTAATGAATTACCCATATGCCGCTGCAATACTAACGAACAAAGACCAGATCCTGTTCAAGAATCGTCTTTTTGATGAAGAAACTTTCTATGACTATATAAACTTTCCAGAGAAGTTTATATCTTGGAAACTGATCAAAGATCATCAACTCTTAATTAAAAAGCCAGACACCGCTAAAAACATAAGTGACATATACCATTATCAGCGGGTCTCCCTACTGGGGGAATTGCTAAATACTTTACAACACGAACTTAGTAACCCCCTCTTCGGACTTAAACTCACTGCTGATCTGCTTGAGGGAGAACAAGACGATAGTGAAGTTGCAGAAACTCTTAGTGATATTGCAAACAATTGTTCACGTTGCCAGGGGATTATTAGAAACTTTAGCTATCTCTATCAAGACGAGAGTTTTACAGATCATGTTGAGGTTCACAGTCTAGTCAAAGAAACTCTCACTTTAACAAAAAGTGAAAGTAGACAAATTTTAAAAGAGATCAATAAACATAATCTTCCAGAAGACTTTACAATTGAAACAAATCCTACCTGGCTGAGTCAGGTTTTATTTAATCTCATTGTTAATTCCAGCCAGGCCATTAAAACACTGGGTGATGATTTTAAAAGTCATAAAATCATTATTGATTTGGTTCATAATTCAGATGCAAAAGAACTTGAAATTTCTGTTAGTGATTCTGGACCTGGTATACCAGAAGTTAACAAAGAAAATATCTTCACTCCATTTTATACAACCAAGGACAAGGGGACCGGTTTGGGACTTTCGATTTGTAATAACTTATGTCATAAACTTGGAGGTAGACTCAATCATGGAAAGAGTAAACTCGGTGGAGCCAAGTTTACACTTATCATTCCCTTGGCTAGGATTGAGTCATGATTAAAGTCTTACTCGTTGAAGATGAGCCATTAATTCAAAAATCATTGAAGAAACTCCTTGAAAAGAAAGGGGCCTCGGTAGATGTCGAGAGTTCTGGAAATGGAGCGATTGAGAGAATAAAGGCCTGTAATTACGATAGAATAATTTGTGACCTTATGCTTCAAGATAACTTCAGCGGGTTCGATGTTATTGAGGAAAGTAAACAGCGTTATCCCATTGGTCAAATCAGGAAAAAATTTATTATAATCACAGCATACAGTTCGCCTCAAGTTCACGCCAAGGCTGAAGAGTACGGATGCAAAGTACTAAGCAAACCTTTCCAGGACAATGAAGAGGCATTAAAGGTTTTTTTAACCATAGAAGAGTGACAAGAATTGAATATAACAATCGTACTCAAGCCCAAAGTCGTTAGCGACTTCTCAAATATCCTCCCAAATCTCGTAGATTGGCTTCGAAGGAGAAAATGCAACCCTCAGTTTTTTTCATTTGAAGAAGAAAGAGTTAGCAAAATCTTTAAGGGGAAGCTTAAAAATATTTCTTTCATAGAAGAGAAAGATCTGAGTAACTCATCAGATCTAATTATATCCATGGGTGGGGATGGAACTCTTATTGGTGTCTGCCGAAGCGCCAACAGAAATACACCTCCAATATTCGGAGTCAACCTTGGACGGCTTGGATTTATCACTGAGTTTAATAAAGTAGAACTTTTTGATGAGTTAAGTAAGGTCCTTAAAGGTGATTACGTTACAAGAAACTTAAGTATTTATAATGTAGAAGTCATGTCTTCTGATAAAAGAGTATTTAAAGGTCACTTTGTAAACGATGCTGTTGTTAACAAAAACGACATAAGTAGAATGTTTACTTTATCAGTTGAAGTAGATGAAGATCATGTCTACGACCTCAGTGGAGACGGAATAATAATTTCATCGCCAACTGGAAGTACGGCCTATAGCCTAGCCGCTGGTGGTCCAATTATTCATAGCTCGGTCAACGGAATGGTTTTAACTCCCATCTGTGCACATAGCCTTACTCATCGGCCACTTGTTATCCCGGACAGAAGTATTGTTAAAATTAAAGTAGACAGACGAAATTCACCAATTAATTTGACCCTTGATGGGCAACAAAATATTACTGTCGACTCACTTCAGTCCATACACATAAAAAGATCTAGCCTGAAGGTAAAGTTGATTGAAAATACAGATCGAAGTTACTTTTTAACACTCAAAGAAAAGTTCACACACGGAAAGAGAAATTATTAATTTCTCTAGAGAGAGGTTTCATGTCACGCATACTCCTGAACGAATTACAAATTCGAAATTTTGCTACTATTGTCAATGAACAAATAACTTTCCTTCCGGCACTTAACTGTATTGTAGGCGAAACGGGGTCTGGAAAATCACTTATTCTTGATGCTCTTCAATTAGTTTTTGGAGGCAGGGCCGATAAGAAAATTATTAGAAAGGGTTCTGACTCAGCAGTCGTTGAGGCCATCTTCACGACTAAAGATCCTGAAATACATGAATACTTTAACAACCTAGGGTTTCCCTTTGAGGATGACCAAATTGTTGTTAAAAGAATAATTTCTAAAGACAATAGTCGAAGCTTTCTTAATTTCCAAAGTTGTCCAAATTCAATTTTAACAAATTTCAGCAAGAGGTTTGTTGATCTTGTTGGTCAATTTGATAACCAAAAACTATTAAGCCCTGATTACCAATTAATGCTTCTCGATGACTATTGTGGAAATAAAGAGTTATTAAAAATTTATTCAATTGAATATTCAGATTATAAGTCTCGTCTTAACCTACTTGAATCTTCTAAAGTTAAATTAAACGAGTCCCAAACTCGTATGGACTACATCCGTTTTCAATTAAACGAAATAGATAAAGTTTCACCCGATGCTGATGACGAGATTGAGTTAACTGAGAAAAAAAACTTATTAAGGTCTTCTCTTGAAAATCAAGAAAGACTCCAAGGAACTCTACTTGAGTTGTCAGAGTCAGATAATGATATTCTTTCGAGGTTAAACGGGCTTAAGAAATCTTTAATCGGCTTTTCATCAGAGTTTGACGATCTCCTTCTTGGTTCTATTGAAAAGCTTGAAGTTCTAAGCTATGAGGTTTCAAAATCATTAACCGGATTTGATAGTGTTGAGTACGAAAAGGTTACTGATAGACTCGATTCTTATCAGAAGTTAAAACGAAAATTTGGTGGGGATATTTCCTTTGTTCTCAAAATGAGATCAGATCTTAATGATGAGCTAGAAGACCTCTCAACTCTTGAGCTTAAGATCAGCCAATTAGAAGTAGAAATTTCATCTTACAAGGCCTCATTACATCAAAAAGCTGAGCTTCTTCATAAAAATAGGCTCGCTGGCTCAACTCAGCTTGCTAGCGAAATTACACAAAAAATTCAATCTCTAAATATGAAAGGTGCTAGCGTTAAGTTAGTTATAAACAATCTAGAAACACTAACATCTACGGGTGTAACCTCATTAACCTTTCTAGCGGAAACTAATGCAGGTGAGGGTCATCACGAATTTAAGGAGATTGCTTCGGGCGGAGAGCTCTCAAGGATGCTCTTAAGTTTAAGAACTATTCTTTCCTCAAAAGACAGCATCAGTATTTTTCTTTTTGATGAGATTGATACTGGTATCGGTGGAAAAACAGCGAAGTTAGTTGGTAAGGCACTTGATGAAGTAAGTGAAAATGGACAAGTAATCGCTATTACTCACTTACCTCAAATTGCTAACTTTTCTAAAAATTTGATACATGTAAATAAAATGTTCACTGACTCAAACAACAGAACAACTACAAAAATTCTTGGAATTAGTAAAAAGAATGACAGAGAATCTTTTGTGACAAGTATGGCTGACTTTAAATAATTGACTCGAAACGTGGATTCATCTCTTCATCAAAAGAGATAAATGATTTTTCAATTGGCGTAAATCCAGAGTTAACATATTTGAAGTTGTCTCCCTCAAACATATCTTTGACATGACTGTGGCCACACACAACTAGTTCAACGTTTTTCAATGCTGCTGCTCTCTTTGCAGATTCTCGAAATTTTTCAAATACGAACGATCCCATTTCTTTTTTATCAGAGTAGCGATCTTTATTTCTTGCCCGGCTTTTTGCACTCGCACTGATGCCAATCCGCTCAATCAATGAGTAGGGGACAACAAAGTCAGCAAGTAATTCGAGTGGATAATTATTTATTAGATATTTATAGATTTTATAGGAGTAGTTTCCAAGTTCTATATCATCACCGTGAGAAAAATGTACCTTCTTCCCAGAGTACTCTCTTATTAATCCTTTTTTATGGAATCGAAACTCACCTTTCGTCTCTATATTCTTTGACCAATTTTCAAATAAGTTTTTCACATGAAAATCATGATTTCCTTCAAAGTAGAAAATATTTTTTCCACTTATTAACAGTTTTTCTAAAAGAGTGAATGTCTCTCTATATTTTTCAATATATTCATCTTTATTTCCAACCATTAGGTCAAAGATATCTCCCAAGAGAAAAATCTCTTCTGAGTTTACTACTTTTTCATGTGTCAGAAACTTCTCAAACAATTGGGATGCTTCATCCCCTTGCTCTTTTATGTGAACATCTGAAATTGATACTATTTTCATACTTTTTTAACCTGTGAATAAGTAGTCTTATCCGAGTTCCTTTAATTTCACAAGTTCAGCGAATGGTTTGTCAAATTCTACAGAAATCTTCCATACACTATAAGGAAATATCTCTTGATAAGGAGGTATCTTCTGAACAAAGAGTACTTTAGCTTCACCGATTTCTACTTCTCCACCGGCCTGAAGTTTTATCGATGTTAACTTCTCTTCAACTTTAGGTATCCCCGAAACTTTTTTGATAATATAAAGAGAGGCTCCGCCCTCTGAAATATCTCCAAGCTTGGCGACTTCTTCTTTTTCATTTCTAACGATCTTTAAATCAATATCATCAATAAGGAATCTTTCACCTTTCCTTCTTTCATCTCTAAAAGACAGCTCAGGTAAAGTCGTTGTTATATTAAAGGCATCATCAATACTGCTGAAATGTGTTTTTAAAAATATTCCACTATCAGTTAGAAGAACATTAAGAATTCCAGAACCACTAATCACACTTTTAATCATTTCTACAGACATTCCACCAGAAGGAGAAAAGATTATTTCGTTTCTATCTCTTCTGATTGTTTTGAAAGAATATTCAATGAAGTGGAAGGATCCGAGCGAGAAATTCCAGATAATGACTTTCTCACTCTTTTTACTCGATTCAATTAAAATTTTATCAAGTTCATCTTTATTCATAAAAGCCCCAAGAAACCCCTCTGAAGAAAACATTTCCCCAGAGGGGATGGGCTTACTGAGGCGAGCATTGCGAATACTGGCCCCAAATATATTTTAAGCTTTTTGCTGTTTTTTCTTTTTTTATAGAGGGGAGACTAAATTCTCAGTCTCCCCTTGGTTTTTTTGGATTTATTATCCAAGTAATCTCATTGCGGCATTTGGTAGCCCATTTGCTTGGGCTAAAGTTGAAATACCTGCTTGCTTAACAATGTTGTTAGCAGCAAGTTTTGAAGATTCTTCTGCAACATCTACATCTTCGATTGTTGATCTAGCAGCCTCTTGGTTCACGGCCATTGTTTCTAAGTTTGATACAGTAGACTGAAGTCTTGATTGTACTGAACCTAGAGTCGCCCTAAATCCGTTGACTGACTCGATTGCAACGTCGATGTTTTCAATCGCATCTCTTGCATCTGCTTTTGTTTCGATTGTTGATCCACCTACCCCTAGGTTATCAACACCAGCATTTGTAACTGAAGAGTCGAAAGAGATTCTATTGATATCTCCTCCATAGGCACCCACCTGGAACTCCATCTCGCCTTCACCTTCACCATTAATGAGTTGAGTCCCATTAAAAGTTGTGGATTGTGCGATTCTATCTGCTTCTTGAACGAGTTGTTGATATTCTTCATTCAAAAAGCCTCTTTCTGTTTCACCAACAGTATCCGAAGAAGCTTGGATTGTTAGTTCTCTTAATCTTGTCAGAATCTGTGTTGATTCGTTCAAGCCACCTTCAGCTGTTTGAACAAGCGAAATACCGTTGTTGGCGTTTCTTGCTGCTTGCCTTAGACCTTTAGTTTGTGCTTCTAAGTTTTTGGCGATGGCCAAACCCGCAGCATCGTCTGCAGCTTTAACAATTCTTTTACCTGATGATAGTTTTGACAAACTTTGTTCTGCCTTGTTTGAAACCTGCTTCAAGTTCTTTTGAACTGATTCAGAGGCAATGTTTGTCGCAATTCGTAAGCCCATTTTTTTCTCCTGTTTAAGGGTTCCGTAATCCTGACCTTTTATGTCAGCTACAAAACCTATCGTCGCACTCAGGTTTTCACTTTAGCTTTTCACTCAGGTATTATTAAAAAATGTTCTTAATTTAAATATTTTCGATAGGTTAGAGTTAAAAATAATTGGCCTAAGAATTGCCAAAAACGTTGTAAAGCCGACGTCTTTGTATCCTTTATATAGATTTTTTAAATAGTTGTGAGAACTTTTGATGGCGCTTGGAGCGCTGGTATACAATTTTTTTTAGAAAAAAAAAGGAGCCCCGTTTGTAAGGAGGCTCCAGGTGGGTGAGTTTTGCTATTGATTGGAAGATCAATATATTGGGTAATACTCTTTTATTAGAGTAACTTCAATGCAGCTTGCTTGGAAACGTTGGCCTGGGCCAAAACAGTAGTACCAGCATTAGTCAGAATGTTAGCCTTTGAAAGCGCACTCGACTCTTGGGCCACATCTGTATCTCTAATTCTAGAGTTCGCAGCCGATAGGTTTTCTACCTTAACTTCCAAGTTATTAATTGTTGATTGCAGTCTATTTTGTAGGGCTCCAAGAGAGGCTCTACTAGCGTTTACGCTATTCATAGCTGAATCAATTTTTGAAAGATTTTCTTGAGCGTCAGCTTTGTTTGCAACTCCAACACCTGCGATCCCTAGGGAATCTGTAGTAGCTGAACTTGAGCTTGGATCAAAACTAACTCTGTCAATGTCACCATTATTTTGAACACCAACTTGAAAATCTAGTTGTTCACCTTCACCGGTGATGAGTTCCTTTCCGTTAAAAGTTGTTGATTGTGCAATCCTGTCAATCTCAGTTGTTAACTGTTGAAATTCAAGATCAGTAAATTTTCTTTCCTGATCACCAAGTGTATCTGATGCAGCTTGAACTGATAGTTCTCTTAGCCTGATCAAGATATTTGATACTTCGTTCATCCCGCCTTCAGCCGTCTGAACCATAGAGATACCATCACCGGCGTTTCTACTGGCCTGTTGTGATCCTCTAATGTTTGATTTTAAATTTTCACTGATTGCTAAACCTGCAGCATCGTCTCCTGCTGTGTTAATCCGACTACCAGATGATAGTTTAGCTAGTGCTTTGTCTTGTGAGCGAACAGAGTTTTTTAATGATCTCTGTGCTTGTAATGATTGAACGTTAGTTCCTACTCGTAAACCCATAATTAATCTCCTCGATACATAGTGTGACCTCCTTGTGATTTGATAAATGAAAACAACAGCCGTGTTATTTTCCTTCCAATGTGCAACTCGTCCCCAAAACTTGTTGCAGTGAACTTCTCGGGAATGTCCCTTGATACTTGAGTATTATTTTCCAAAAAAAGGCAATTTTTTCCGGTAGTTAGGGTACTTTTTTAGTCGGGTATTAGTTAAGTATTGAGAAGCTTTCTGTTCACAGGAAAATGATCAGGTATTAATTTTTTCAATTATATTTGTGGTTGAGTAACCTTTTTTAAAAGAGAGGGATTTTACTTGTCCGCCATTTGATAAAACATGCTCTGACCCTACAATTTGATCAGGTGTCCAGTCTCCACCCTTTACCAAAAGCTGAGGATTTACAGACTTTATTAATTCTAGAGGTGTGTCTTCAGAAAATATTTCGACAAAGTCGATGGCCTTTAAGTTTTCCAAAACAAACTTTCTATCAAGTTCAGAGTTTATAGGTCGCTCTTCACCTTTTAGTCTTTTAACTGAGCTATCTGAATTCAGTCCTACAAATAAGAGATCACCCTGCGCTCGTGCTTCATTTAAATAAGAAACATGACCTGAGTGAAGAATATCAAAACACCCGTTAGTGAAAACTATTTTTTTAGATTTGTTTTCTGAGAGAAATTTTTTGGCTTCGCTACTTAGCTCAAACATTTATTTAACCAGTTTTGTATCACTTAATTTCCCTTGGAAATCGACAAGGTTTGGCAAACCAAGAGCAACAAAACTCAATAGTGAAACAAAGGCCCTTACAAAAGTGTGTTTCATTTTAAGCTTTTGACCATCTGAGCTCACTAGCTTAATCCCCATTGCAGACTTACCAACGGTTCCAGCAATATCAAGAATTGTGAAGTAACTCATATAAAAGATCATAAAGAGTGAAAGAACATATTTAGTCACTTCCAATTCTCCAAGAGACTTAACAAGAAGGCTATACTCAAATCCAGATATCGCGATTAATAAACCCAGGGTAAGACCTGTGGCCATTGAGATCATGATAAAATCTATCGCAAATGCACAAAATTGATTAAAAGCAGGAGCTTCTTGAAGCTTTATTTTTTTCTTCGCTTTTCTTTGCTTTGATATTGGTTTTGATTTGATTTGATCAAAATCGCTTCTCATTGCAGGCTGGCTATTTGAATAAAATGCCTCTAGTTCAGTATTTTGAGCTTGTGGAGCTGTTGGTGCTTCCGAGTTTGTGAAATTATTTATAACAGAAGGAGATTTTTTCGGCTTTACTCGAGTTCTTTTTTCTTCTTTTTTATCTTTATGAAAACCAAGGCCTTTTGTTATTGGTTTGAAGTCAAAATCATTGTCATCAAAATCAAATACAATAGCTTCTTTATTTTCTACATCATTGTTTTGCGTTTCATTAATCATAATTATTAACTCCGAATTTCATGTGATTATAGAGTCTCATATTAGATACAAGGCATCAAACAGATTAAATTTTCACTGCGCCGTGCAAGAAACCAACAGCGGCCACAACTGCTGTTGGAGTACGTAGTATTGGTGTATTCAGGTTTATGGATTTTGAGCCAAGACCTTCAAAGAAGATTTCTTCTTCCTTACTAAATCCCGCCTCAGGTCCAATCATTAGTAAGGATTCTTCTTTGTTCACGTTATCAACTGAGCCGGGCTCAACACTCATAACAAACTTATTTGGGAAATAATCAAGATTCTTTTCGAGTTCATCTTTTTTAATGGGTCCTATAATTTCAACATCCCATGGATTATTTGACTGGATATAACCAGACTCTAGGAGGCTATTAATTCTCTCTTCTTTTAAGTTAAATTTTTGAGAGTATTCAGATTCATAAAGAATGATTTTTTTTATACCGAGCTCTGAGCTTTTCTTTAAAACTTCTTCTAAGGCGTCTTTTTTAGGTACACCAACAAGAAGAGAAATCCACCTCTCATCAGATATAGTTTCACTTTTTAAAATATCTAGTTCTGTGTGATTTTTTTCTATATTTGCAACATTTGTATATAAGATAAGGCCTTTTCCATTCAGGACTAAAACTTCGTCTCCAACCTTTGTTCTAGAGACCTTAACAAGGTGAGTATTCTGAGAACCCGAGAGTTTAACCGTTTTATCTTCATTATTGATCTCTTTCAGATAGACCGCTCTCATTAATCTTCCTTAACAAAAAGAATCGCCGCCCAGTCATTCTTATAAATAACCTTCTCCGTTTTTAAGCAGCTATACTTATCTTTAATATTATCAACTTGATCTCGAAGTAATCCACTGACAATTAAAAAACTGCCTTTTTCTAATGTATTTAAAATTACTTCTTTTTCTAGAATTAAGACATTTTCTAAAATATTAGCAAAGACTAATCTATATTTTTGATTCTCACTTCTATAATTGTCTCTATGAATAAGGGAAGATCCTTCAAGGCTTTTGTCTTTAAAGTTTAACTGAAGGTTATAAAGACAATTATCCAAGGCCGGTTTATCAATATCAACAAAATCACAACTCATATCCGCATACTTTATTGCAGCGATACCTAGAATTCCCGAGCCACATCCAAAGTCCAAACAATTCTCATTTTTCTCTACTTTCTGATAAACTTCATCAAAAAGACACAGACATAAAAATGTTGTTTCATGAGTCCCTGTTCCAAAACCCATTCCCGGGTAAATTTTAACAGAGGAGTTTCCTTCTTCCTCAATCCACTCAGGTATAATTTTAATTTTATCAGATACATTAATAGGTGAATAAAACCCTCTCCAAGTTTTATTCCAATCCTCTTCAGTTTTATGCTCAACTGTAAATTCAGTTAGAAGATTATTTTTTTGCATACTTTCGAGAGAGCTTTTTAACTCCTTAGATAATTCATTAAAAAACAATCTAAACTTTTTCGAGGATGATCCTGGTAGTTTTGTTTCAACTTCATCTAGGACCTCAATAGTAACGTCACCTCCAGAGAAGGCCTTTTCGCCTAAGATAGAATCAACCTCTGCTTCCTCTAGTGCATAATCTTCAACTCCAAGGCAGCTATAATCCTCATGGCAAGTAGTGAAAAACTCATCAAGGTTTGCTTTGTCATCCGCATAAATAGTTAAAATTACGTAATTTTTAGACACTAAAATCCTACTTTTCTGTAAGGGTTACCCGTAACCTTTTATCAAATCGTTAATTATGATAAATCTCCTTGTACCAAACAAATACAAGGCTTGAAATGTATATTATAGGAATTGCAGGGGGCTCCGGCTCCGGAAAGACTACATTTGCAAATAAAGTTCAAACGAGTGTTAAACATAACGTAAGTATGTTGCATATGGACTCCTATTATTTACCTATGCTACCCAAAGAGCTTTTCACGAAATCAGATAGACTTAACTACGACCATCCTGCGGCCTTTGACTGGCCCTTACTTCGAAAGCATATATTATGCCTTAAAGATGGGGAAAGTGTTTCATCTCCGGTATACGACTTTAAGACTTCAAGTCGTACAGCTGAGTCTGTATCCATACATCCAACTCCAGTCATTATTTTAGAGGGGATCTTCACCTTATTCGATAACGAAATTCGAGACCTCTTAGATATTATGTGTTTTCTACATGTTGATTCTGATATCAGGTTTGCTAGAAGATTACACCGAGACGTTAAAGAAAGAGGAAGGTCTTTAGAATCAGTAATTGATCAATATTATGAAACGGTAAGACCGATGCACTTAAAGTATCTAGAACCTCAAAAACAATTTGCTGATTTTATTGTTGGAGAAGAAACAGATATCGGTGCTTCAATCCTTGCAGCAAAACTTAATGAGTTGCTTGAGAATAGTAGTAATCCAAGTTTTAATCATGGTCTTCAAAGAAATTTTGCCTCTGCACCCGAAGAAACTTACTCACTCCATGAACAATAAAATTAAATTTACTCCGATTGGTGGTGTAGGCCAAATTGGTAGCAACATGGCGCTTATTGAAACTTCTTCATCAAGGTTCATCATTGATGTAGGTATTCTTTTTCCCTATGAAGATTTCTTCGATATCAACTACCTTATTCCAGACATGAGTAACATAGGTAAAATTGATGCACTCATTATAACTCATGGGCACGAAGATCATATCGGGGCCATTACTCACTTCAAAGAACATTACCCCAAAGTTCCAATTCATACTCCTTTGTTTGCTTCAAAGCTTATGGAAAAAAAATTAAAAGAAAGGGGTCTTGGTCTTAAATTCAAAATTTATAAACCTTTTGATCAAATTAGTATCGGGGATTCTCTTACAGTCACTCCTGTACCAGTTGATCATTCAATACCAGAGACTTATGGGTTGTTAATTACTGACAAAGATTCTGATACAGCTTTTATGTATGCAAGTGACTTTAAAATAAATAATACTGAAAACAAGGACCTTGAAAAAGCAGCTGAAACTTTTAACAAGTTTAAGAACCGTGTCACTCTTCTAGACTCAACAAACATTACATCCTCTCAAGATAAAGCCTTTACAGAAGAAGAACTTTATCCAGATCTTAAGAAGGTCATTTCTGAGTCAGGGGGCAGAGTTTTCATCACTGCCTTTGCTTCTAATGTAGAGCGAACTCAGACAATTAATAGAATATGCAAAGAACTCAAAAGACCAATGGTCATGCTTGGGAGGTCGATGAAGTTTTATGCCCAAGTAGGAATAGAAACGAAACACCTTAAAGAACATACAAAGATACATTATGAATTTGGAATAATAAAGCCCAACGACGATCGACTCGTCTGTATGGTCTCCGGTTGCCAAGGAGATTTTAAAAGTGCAACGAGAAGAATTATAAGTGGTGATGACTCCAAAATTAAACTATCAAAAGATGATGTTTTTATTTTCAGTAGCAAAACGATTCCAGGCAATGAAAAAAAACTATCTATGCTTGAGAACACTCTTTCTGACATCGGTTGTAAAATAATTAAACCTGGAAAGCTTAAAATACATGCAAGTGGCCATGCCTGCCGTGAAGATTTGAAAGTAATGTACTCTATCTTCAAGCCCAATTTTGTAATACCCATTCACGGCGAAAGTACATTCCTCGATGCACATATCGACTTCGTAACTGAAATCCTTCCCGAAGCACTAAGTATTAGAATATTAAATCAGTCATCATTAGTTTTTTCTAAAGATGGAAAGCATGAATTTATAAAAAATGAAAAAATTAATCCAATACTCATCCACGGTAGAGATATCGAGATTGAGAGATCTTCTATCTCTGAACGCAGAAAAATGGCCTGCAATGGGGTTATTCTTATTTCAGTAAATAAAAAGTCAAAATCGTATAAACTTCGACTACAAGGTCTTCCCAAGGCCCTCGACGAAAAAGAACAACAACTAAATGAAATTATTCAAAGTCATCTCAATTTTTCTAAAAATTCATCCGATACTGATAGTAGTGAAGATCTAAGAATAAAAGTAAGGCGTGTTTGTCGGGAATTACTTGGGTATAAGCCTGTTACTTTCGTCCACATTGTCTAAATCTGCTAAAATGATTCTATGGAAGATAAATACTACTGGTTACTCATTTCTGTACTTATTTTACTCACTGTTATTTTAACAGCACTTCTTCTTATTGTTGTTTATTTCGTCTTTTTTAAAGAGAAGGACAATCCTCCTGCATTAGAAAATAACGAATCAGAAGAAGTTCCTACTGTTAAACACATAAGGCCTCCAGCATTTGATGCTCCAACACTTACTACTTGCGAAGAGCACGAGGACACAAGGGCCGTAAATGTCTGTGCGATTTGTAGTACTCAACTTTGCGAGCTATGTGTTAGAGAAGATGAAAATATCGTTTTCTGTCCAAGCCATTTTAAAACTTATGTTGATCACAATTGGGTTGAAATTAGTAATGTAAAAACAACCCCATCAACGCCAGAGGCCAGTGCTCACGTTTTTGAATTTAAAAAACACCTTTGGAAATCAGATGGAACTCCTACATATATCGTTACTCACTATAAAATTGATGTAGAGAGTGATCAAATTGAATCTTATGTAAAACTCATGGTTAGAGAAGAAGAAAAAGAAGAGCTCGAAAAGGGATTAAAAGAAACTATGCAATAAAAAACCCTCTCATTGAGAGGGTTTTTCGTTTCGGGGGAAACTAATTCAATCCCTAGAGATTGAAAGACTTATCATCAGGCTTAACTTCATCTTTTCTTAGGTAACTTGGAGTATCAAGTTCTTCCTCATCAAAATTAATAAACCCAAGTTTTTCAGCAATTGATTTTGCTCTACTAGCACCTGGATTTGTATTAACTCTCTCCTCTCTTGGAGCAGGAGCTTTTGATTGCTCATAATTACTTGCGGCAGCTTTGATAGATCTTACTAGATCTGAATCTTCTTTAGGTCTTTCGACTGCGGCCTCTGGCTCAACTCTTCTTTGTTCTCTCACTTCAGGAGTTCTTGCCATCACAGGCTCTTCTGGCATAGGTCTTGGTCTGGCCAGAACATCTTGTTTAGCGACAGGAGCTGGTTGCTCTTCAGCAACAACTCTTTCACTTCTTGGCTCTTCAGGGGCCCATGAAGTTGGCTTACTAAGTTCACTGTTATGTTCAATTTCGTGTTTTACTTCAACATTCTTTCGAATATTTTTCGACGTTGCTCTTTCTTGACCATGAAGACCTGTAGCAACAACTGTTACTTTAATCTCTTCTTCCATATTTTCATCAATAACAGTACCAAAGATAATTTCAGCGTCATCATCAGCAGCTTCCATAATTAAGGTAACTGCTTCATTTGTCTCATGCATCGTCATTGCTTCATTACCAGTGATATTGATAATGATTCCAGTGGCACCGTCAATTGAGATATCCTCAAGAAGAGGTGAGCTAATTGCATCTGTTGCTGCTTTAACTGCTCTATCCGGCCCAGTGCAAACACCTGTACCCATAAGAGATAACCCCTTATTGGCCATGACTGTTTTTACATCAGCAAAGTCAGCATTGATATGCCCAGTATTATTAATAAGGTCAGAGATACCTCTAACAGCATTAAGCAATACTTCGTCTGCTTTTTTGAATGTATCCACAAGAGACAAACTTTCTCCTGCTAAATATAGTAATCTTTGGTTTGGAATTGTAATTAGTGAATCCACATTTTCTTCTAATACATGAATTCCTGCTTCCGCTTGTCTAAATCTTTTCTTACCTTCGAAAATGAAAGGCTTCGTAACGACACCAACAGTTAGTGCGCCCAATTCTTTAGCTAGCTTTGCAATTACTGGAGCAGCTCCAGTTCCTGTTCCACCACCCATTCCAGCGGTGATGAAAACCATATCAGAGTCCTGAATAACTTCACTTAGTTTTTCATACTCATCAAGTGCGGCCTTTCTTCCAATCTCAGGATTTGCTCCTGCGCCAAGACCTTTAGTAATATCAGCTCCGAGCTGAACTTTCGTTGGTGCAAGACTAGAGTTCAAGGCCTGAGAATCTGTGTTCGCTACAATGTATTCGACTCCAGATAATCCTGCTTTGATCATCGTGTTTACGGCGTTACATCCACCGCCACCAATACCAATGACTTTAATTCTTGCGCCATCATTAAAACTTCCATTATTTTCATCAGAAATTTCAAACATATGTTTCCCCTTTAAAATATTTCTTTGAAGACTGACTTCAAAGAATCACTTAGTTTACCGATTAAATCGACTTGTACACTTTCTTCTTTTCCAACCTCTATTGGTTTATGTCTACCTGACTCAATAAGTAGCCCCATAACTGTAGAGAATTTTGGATTTTGCATAATATTTGTCATCCCACCAAAAGGTGCAGGATATCCAATTTTTGTAGGTTTACCGATAATGTATTCCCCCAACTCCGGAAGAGACTTAATAAGCGCCCCTCCACCAGTCAAAACTATTCCACCGGTAATATCTTGTTCAAATTCTTTATCTGCAATGATTGTTTTAACAATATCAAACAACTCTTCAGCTCTTGCTCCTAGAACTTTTGCGATGTAGTTTATTGCAACTTCCCTAGGTCTTGTTCCAGCAATTCCTTTTACAGTTATATGAGCTGATTGGTTTACTGACTCTTGAAGAACACAGCCATGATTGATTTTAATTCTTTCTGCTTCAGCATGTGGAACTTTCAAAGCAACCGCTAAATCATTTGTAAAATGATTACCACCGACAGGGATAATTTGAGAGTGAATCAGAGATCCATCTTTCCAAACTGCAATATCAGTTGTTCCACCACCAATATCGACGAGCATTACGCCCATATCTTTTTCTTCATTACTTAGAACACTTTCAGAACTAGCAATAGGCTGTAGAACAATATTTTCTGCACTTACTCCAGTTTGTTCAACACACTTAACTAAATTTTGAATCAGACTTATTGATCCTGTCACAACATGAACATGTGCTTCTAATCTTACTCCACACATTCCTATGGGATTTTTAATACCTCGAGTATTATCAACTCTAAACTCTCTAGGGATAACGTGTAGTATCTGTCTATCAGATGGAATAACAACGGCCTTTGCCGCTTCGATGACTCTTTCAACATCATCAGCTGTTATCTCTTTACCTTTAATGGCAACAACTCCAGAACTATTAAAAGAATAGATATGACTTCCAGCGATGCCGATAGTTGCTTGTAAGATATTTACACCGGCCATAAGCTTGGCCTCTTCAAGTGATGCTTGTATTGAACTTACTGTTTTATCGATATTAACAACGGAGCCTTTCTTAAGTCCGTGTGATGGGTGAGTACCAATACCAATAATTTCCAGGTCTGATTCAGACGCCCTGGTTCCGACGATAGTACATACTTTTGTTGTTCCAATATCAAGACCAACTAAAATATTTTTCTCTTTCATATGAGATTCCTTTCTCACTAAAAAAACAGAATCATTCTGCCTGGTTGACAAGTCTCAATAATTTAAAAGATTTGTCCTTATAAAAATTTTAAGATCAGTCGTTGAACTTGACAACCACTTTTTTCGCATTGGTCAAGTTGATGATGGTGGGTACTTTTCGTTTTTTCGACATATAGGAAACAATTTTTTCTAATTTGATTAACTTACTATTCCACTCTTCTTTTCCAAGAAATATACTCGAAGGTCTATTTTTCATACTCATTATTATAGTTAATTCTTTATTTTCGTTTAAAATTATTTCCGATAGATTTCGTCTGACTTTAAAGTCCATTGCCGTAACAAGGTCTGCGACGTCCTTTTGGGTTTTCTTGTCCATTTCTTCAACAGGAAGAGCGAGAAATGGGAGGGGCTTTGATAACTTATTTTCTGATCTTAAAAGAACTTCATAAGTTGGGTCGAAGAGCTCTCCACTTTCAACTAAGATGGCCTCGTATGACTCTAGACCACTTTTTTTGTAAATTTGAACCTTCATCAGTGGTTCAGGACAGCCAAATTTAAAATTTATAAAACCTCTCATTGGATCATAACTAATTTTGTAATCAGATATAAAATGCTTGTCCTTGAGCTTTTCCTTTACCATTTTAACTTTTACATCGCGCAAGCTATTTGTTCTTTCAAACACTTTTATGAGCTGTAATGTAAGCGTTCCAGCAGTCCTTGAAGGGCAGCGACCAAAGGAGGTTCGGTATTTTACTTTAGTTTTTTTTACTAGTGCAGAGACTGATTCAAAAGATGTGAGCGAGGCCACTAGAAGGATAATTATTTTAATGTTCGACTTCAAACTCAAATTCAACCCCGTATTGCAACTTCATTTCTTTTTGAAGAAGTTTCATTAGTTGCATTGTTTCTGGGTAATTAGAGCCATTAAAGTTTTCAAGAAAGTTTCCATGCTTATGGCTGACTCTTACTCCACCCAAAGTAAAACCTTTCATACCTATTATATCCACATAATGCCCCGCCCTGCAACTGATGTCTCCTAAAGTTGAATTTTTAAATATACATCCACATGTAAACTTGTTGAGTGGTTGACTCTGATTTCTCTTTTCAAGGTAACTTTTTATTTTTTTACTGATCTTTGGATCTTCACCTTTATGGAGTAACTTTGCTGAAATTACGATGTCTCCCTTTTTTAAGAAATTATTTTTTCTATAACTAAAAGAGTTTTTCTCTACTTTGTGAGTTTTGATTTTTCCAGATTCATCTACATATTCAACTTCGCTAATTAATTCACCAATTTCTCCCAAGCTTGTACCTGCATTCATATAAATGGCACCACCTAGGCTAGCGGGAATTCCAGTAATAACTTCCCAACCAGATAATCCAAATTTTGTTGCATGAGAACTTAACACAGATAATGAGATCGAAGCGGGTAAATCATAACTTTCGTGTGCTTCATTTAAATAACTTTTATCAAAGTCAAACTTAAGTTGAACAACGACCCAGGGAAGAACCTCGGGAAGTAAAATATTGGCACCTTGGCCAAGTACTTTGTATTCAATTTTTTCATTTTTAAATTCTTTAAGGAGATCACATAGAGAATTTTTGTCTTTTACAATAACAAGTGTTCCAACGGAATTAAGCCTAATTGTTGAAAGTTTTGTAAAGTCATGTTGAAAGTGAACTTCTATACCTTCAATATTCTTATTTAATTTTTCTAAGACTTTTGTTTGCTGACCCATTCTCTAATTCTTTTACCAATCGACCCGGCACCAAGTGTTACGATAACTGATTCTTCTAAAACTAGTGTATCTAAAGAGTTAAACATATGTTTTTCATCTTTTATGAGTTTAACAAGTTCTGGATGAAGTGTATTGATATCTTTAGCTAGCCTTTCTGAAGATATTCCCCCAATTGGGTCTTCGCTAGCAGGGTAGATAGGATTTAAAAAGACTTCGTCTGCATAGTTGAAGCAATGAAGAAACTCATTCCAACAATCTTTTGTTCTTGTGTACCTATGAGGTTCGAAAAATACGATCAACTTTTTGTCTGGAAAACAGCTTCTAGCGGCCTTTAACGTCGATTTAATTTCAGTGGGATGGTGACCATAATCATCAACTATCTGCGACTTTTCATTTTCAAATAATGTCTGAAACCTTCGACCGACTCCATTAAATTTACTAATTGAATTAGCAATCTTTTCAAATGATAGACCCATATTATAAGCAATAGATATTGCTCCCAGTGCATTTAAAACATTATGCTCACCAGGTATGGCTAATGTAATTTCAACTTTCTTTTCGTCTTTATAATATAAATCGAAAACGGACTTTGTTCCCACATACTTTATATTTCGAGCCTCAAAATCAGCACCTTTTTCTATCTCTGAGATACCAAAAGTTACCCAAGGCTTTTTCATTTCCTTAAAAAGACTTTTAATATTTTCATCGTGATAATTTAAAGAGCATAGCCCATAGAATGGAATTTTATTTGCAAATTCTAAAAATGAAGCATGTAAATTTTCTTCTGTTCCATAGTGATCTAGATGATCATTATCGATATTGGTAATAACAGACATGATGGGGTTTAAGAGCAAGAAAGAACCGTCAGATTCATCTGCCTCTGCAATAAGGTATTCACCTGACCCAACTTTTGCATGGCCTTTTAGGTTATCTACAATCCCACCAATTATATATGTGGGCTCATACTTACTCTCTTGTAATATCGTCGCAAGTAAACTTGTCGTAGTTGTTTTCCCATGAGTTCCAGCAATGGCAATCCCTTTTTTAAGTCTCATGAGTTCTGCAAGCATTTCTGCTCTTCTCATAATTGGGATTCGCTTTTCTTTTGCTTCAACTATTTCAGGGTTACTTTCTCTAATGGCAGAACTGTATACAAGGACAGTTGCATCTTTCACATTTTCTTTTTTATGCCCAATAAATACTTCAGCGCCCATTCCACGAAGCTTTTCTACAGTGGCAGAGGCCGAGCAATCTGACCCCGAAACTTGATAACCAAGAGCAAGCAATATTTCTGCAATACCGCTCATTCCAATTCCACCTATTCCTATAAAATGTACATGAACATCACTTCTAGCGGTTAACAAATTCAGCTCCAACGTCTTAGGCCTTGGTGGCCATGAAGTTAATTAAAAGCCAGGAAAGTTTTGTTGCTCATCTTGCGTAGGTTCGGTTCGTTGCCCGAAGGTGCTTTGCTGGCCGGATCGTTGGCCATTATAGTACGAAGATCGATCAGATGGGAAATGATCGAAGGGTTGATGACTCGGAGCGCTTTGTCTGTGTTGGAAGCGATAAATTGATAGGATTATCCCAATCGCCATGCAATTAACTACCATGGAAGTTCCCCCGTAACTCACGAAGGGGAGATTTAAACCCTTGGTTGGAAGAAGCCCCAAAACGACACCCATATTTAAAAATGCTTGAAGGCCGATAGTAAATACAACTGAACTCACAATCATAGAGCCAAAACGGTCTTCAATTTTTGTAGCTAGTTTTAGTCCATAATAAATAAATCCCAAAAATAGACCAACAAGTAAGATCACACCAAAAAAGCCAAGCTCTTCTCCAATCACACTGAAAATGAAGTCATTATGTGCTTCAGGAAGATAAAATAATTTTTCATTACTATTCCCAAGCCCCTCTCCAATTATTCCACCATTGGCAAAGCCAAAAAGGGACTGAATAATTTGAAAGCCACTGCCTCTTGGGTTTTTCCACGGGTCTAAGAATGCAAAAAGCCTTCTGACTCTATAAGGCTGACTAACTAAAAGTGCTCCAGCAATAATTATTCCGACAGGAATTGAACTATAAAAATATTTTCTTGGAAAATTACTCAAAAAACATGTGAATGCCATAACCAAACAACATATAGAAAAAGTTCCAAAGTCCGGCTGTACCGCTAATACAACTAAAGGGGAGAGAAGCCATAATGTTTTTGAGATTTTTTCATTTTTTGTCATGGTCATAAATTGATCAAAGTAATTTATGGAATACAAAAGGATTGAGTATTTTAGCAGTTCACCTGGTTGAACACCAATGGGCCCCATGTTTATCCATCTGCTTGCACCGTTTACCGTGTGTTTTAAGCCTGGAATCAAGGTTAGAACCATCAGTATGACAATAAAAACATGACCACTGAAAACCAACTTTCTCCAAAAGTTAAACTTCATTCGATAAAGAATAAAACATCCGACAAGGCCTATACCAATGAACGTTAATTGCTTAAAAAAGATATGGGATGCATTTGAGTGAATTTCTCTAGAATATATATACGATGAGCTTAGAACCATGATGGCCCCAACAACAATTATTATGCCAATAAATGTTAAAAACTTTTTAATTATTGATTCAAGCTCTTCCTGATTTCCCATAGATAAATTCTACCAGAAATCGAATACTTTACAACTTTGGTCGAAACTATAGTTGGTAGACTAACTTCTTGAAGTAGTTTCCTCTTTCTTCAAAATCTCTAAAGAAGTCAGAACTTGGATTTCCTGGTGAAAGAAGGATTGTATCTCCCGTTCTTGATTTTTGATAAGCAAGAAGTACAGACTCTTCAAATGAACCAACAATAAAAGTTTGATCATGGTCGCCTAGGGCCCTGTTCATTCTTTCTTTAGATTCACCAACCAAAACTAAAACACGAGCGTGTCTGATAATTTCATCTGTATATGGTTCGTATTCAACTTCTTCAATATCTTTACCACCAGCAATTAGAATTGGTGGGTTTTTAAAACTTTTAATACTACTAATCATTTGATCCATAGTTTCTGCTTTTGAATCATTGTAAAAACAGACACCATTTTTTTCCATAAGAAATTCAAGTCTATGTGGAATTCCTGGAAACTTTTCAATACAAGTCTGAATGGCGCTATCAGAGACCTCAAGGGCCTTACAAGCAGTCGTAGCAGCAAGAAGATTTTCCCTGTTACTTTGACCGATAATTCTCATTTTGTTTACTTTGAATTCAGAGTGATAATTGATGTTACTGTGAATTCTTCTGTCATGGAAATGTGTTCCTTGAATCTCATTCATTACACCCATGCTCATGAAGCTCTTTCTTGAGTACCAATATGTTTGGCAGTTAGCATTTCTAAAAAATGTATTATTTGCTAACGAATCAAAACTTACAACGAGAGTATCGTCAGGAGAAAGAGTCTTAATAATGCTTAGTTTTGTTTCAATATACTCGCCAACAGACTTGAAGTGGCTATCAGAGTACTTCTCACTGATATTTGTAAAGACAACAAGCTTTGGATGAAAGTTTTGAACCGCTCTCATTTGTGAAGCAGAAACTTCAACGACAACATAGTCAACTTCGTCTTTATTTTGAAGCATGGCATATTCAATAAATGGAGTTTCGCTTGTTCCACCTACAAATACATTTTTACCATCAAGTTTTAATGTAAACCCAATCATGTGCGCCACTGTTGTTCTACCAAAAGACCCACAGACAGCTATGATCGGCTTTCGACAAAGGAGGTTGGCTAAGGCAAATTCAGAATAAACTTCTTTACCGTTTGATCTCGCCAGCTCAAGTTGAGCCATGTCTGGATTAACTGAGCTTGAATAAACAACAACATCAGCATCTAGGAAATCTTCTTCACGGTGTTCACCAAAAGACATCTCAAGAGCTGGTTTAATTTTTTTAAGTTTTTTAACGGCCTTATTTAAATCAAAGATAGGCTTTATGTCGGTAACTCTGATGTGACATTCTAGTTGATTGAAAAAGTTGATGAGTTTAAACCCAGTTCTTCCAACACCAACAATGAGAATTTTTTTGTTCTTAAACCTTTCCATCAACGACTACTCCTAACGCATCTTTAATGTAGCTATAGCGAAAATGGCTAGAAAAATACTTATGATCCAAAATCTTACGATCACTTTCGGTTCTGGCCATCCCATGAGCTCAAAGTGGTGATGAATTGGGGCCATTTTAAAAACGCGCTTCTTTCTCGTTTTATATGAAACAACTTGCAGGATAACTGAAACAGCTTCCGTAACAAATATGCCGCCTATAATGACAAAAAGAACTTCGTTTTTTGTTAAAACAGCTATAGTACCAAGTGTACCCCCCAAAGAGAGGGAACCTACATCACCCATAAATATCTGAGCCGGATACGAGTTGTACCACAAAAAGCCTACCCCTGCACCTATTATGGCCGCAGCAAATATTGTGAGCTCCCCTGCGCTTTCGATATATGGAATAAAGAGATAGCCAGAAATTTCTCTATGCCCTGCAACATATGTCATAATCCCGAGCGATGCGGCACTTGTTATAATTGGACCGATGGCCAGGCCATCTAAACCATCCGTGAGATTAACTGCGTTGCTCGATCCAACAATTACAATGGCCACAAAGAGATGATAAAAGCCGCCAAGATCAATCACTGGGCCTTTCATGAAAGGTAAGTATAAAAATGTGTCTACTATATCGTAGTGAGTCATCAAAAGTGATGCGCCGATAGCGGTTGAGAACTGCCAAAGAAGTTTTCCTTTAGCTGAAATCCCATCAGTATTTTTCTTCAAGACTTTTAAGTAATCATCGAGGAAGCCTAGAAGAAAAAAGCTAAAGGTGACGCCGATTGTTATTAAAAGAGGGATGGAAAAAAAGTTTCCGCTGATTAGTAGCGCCACCAAAATTGACCCAAGGATGAAAAGTCCACCCATAGTAGGCGTTCCGGCCTTTTTTAAGTGAGATTCTGGTCCGTCATCTCTAACAACTTGCCCAAACTGTTTTCTTTTCATGAAGAGAATAAAATATTTTCCCCACCAAATAGAAACGAGAGTAGCAATTAAAAATGATACAGAAGACCGAAAGGTAATATACCTAAAAATATTAAGGGCACCGTAATCCTGACTTAACGGGTAGAGGAGGTGATAAAACATGAACCGTTCCTTGGGTATTTTTGATTTGATCACTCAGATAAAGTTAAAATATATCTAGCAATGACTCTAGTTGTAAAGAACGAGAACCTTTTAAAAAAAGATAAGCTGAAGTTAATAGGTTTTTTGGAGGCGAAGCTTTAAAGCTTTCCACGTTTTCAAAGCAATCTCCCCCCAGGAATCCAGACGAATAATCAGTAGAGAACTTTCCTATAAATGAAACTTTTTTAAACCCGTTTTCATGAAGCCAATGACCAATTTCATGGTGATAACGAGCAGACTCCTCTCCAAGTTCATTCATATCGCCAAGAATCAAACCAACTGTGCCAACATCTAAGTTATTTTCATTAATATAGCTTTTAAAATAATCTAGTGCTGCCATCATTGATGATGGGTTCGCATTATAGGCATCCATAAAAACTTTGGTCTTATTTTTTGAAATCCAGTTGGCCCTATTCATTTCAGGAGCCGTATAAGACGAAGCCGCCTTTAAAAATGATTCTCTATGTTCTGGATAAATGAGGGAACTGAGCAATAAGCAACTTACCATATTGCTATAATTGTAATCGCCACCAAGATTTTCATTTTGAAATGAAAACTTCTCTTTATTCAAAAAAATCTCAACCTGAGAGTTTGTTTTTATAAAGCCGTTTTCTCTATCATGATTTTTAAATGAGCAGAGTGTTTTCCCACTTAGGCTTGAGAGAAATTGATCATCTGCTGGAACAACGAAATGACCTTTGTTTTTTTTCTCTACATGATCAAACAATACCCTTTTCTCTATATAAACATTTTTTTCAGATTTAAAGAATTCTAAGTGTGAGGCTCCAATATTTGTAATGAGGCCATGCTCAGGATCTGCAAGATCGCACAGAACTTTTATTTCTCCAGGATGATTCGTTCCCATCTCTACGACACAAATTTCATGTTCTTTTTCTAGAGAAAGTAGCGTTAGAGGAACGCCTATATGGTTATTGAGATTACCCTGTGTAAGCAATACCTTATTGCCAAAAACCTCTTTAAGCAGACTCCCCAACATTTCTTTATGAGTTGTTTTCCCATTTGAGCCTGTAATGCCAATGATGACGCCACCAGCTTTTTGAAACTCTTCTCTTCTTGCTATTGATATATCCTGCAAGTAATTAATCGTATTCTTTACCTCAATGAAAACGGTTTCTTTTTTAGAAAGCGATTTTAATTTTTCAATATTTTTTGGATTAGATTCGAAAACAACCACAGGGCAGCCAATTTCTAAAATATTTTCAACAAAGTCGAACCCATCAAAAAATTCACCTTTAATTGCATAGAACAACTGTCCCTTTTTATACTTTCTAGAATCAGTACATAATTCATAATCATGTGTTTTTAATTCACCATAAATTTTAACAAGGCTTTCTGACTTTAAAAGTAAGTTCGTATTAATCATCATGACCATCCATATAATCATTAACTACTTGAAAATCACTAAAGGGTTTTTTCACACCATTGGTTTCTTGGTAAGTTTCATGTCCTTTTCCTGCGATAAGGACGACTTTACTCTCGTTTTTTAACCCTGAAAGAATGGCCTCTTTTCGATCGAGAATAATTTCAACATTTCCGCTAATTCCACTTTTAATTTCTGATGCAATTTTTTCTGAAGATTCTGTTCTTGGATTATCATTCGTAATAATCACATGATCAGCATACTTATTTGCAATCTTACCCATTAAAGGTCTTTTTTTAGCATCCCTATCTCCTCCGCATCCCATCACAACAGTGAATCGCCCAGAGTACTCTTCAACGATCTCTTTACAAACATTTTCCAGAGCATCAGGAGTGTGTGCGTAATCGATAACAACCGTAATCTGTTTAAACTTTAATACAGAGAATCTTCCAACTGGAGCTGAAACTTTATCAAACTGTAAATCCAAACTCGGAAAGACTTTATTTAGTAATGAGAGGGACATTTCAAGGTTTAATTTTTGAAATCCGCTTTTAAACCCTGTCGGTAGACTTTTTTCAAGAGAGGCCACTATGCTCTCAACATTCTTGTTCTTTTTAAGTTTATTATTTAGATCTACATTTTCTGAATGTATAAAAAGTTTTCCATCTTTAGCTAAGAGATTCAATATTTTTGACTTGGCCTCAAAATAAGACTCCATATCACCATGATAGTCTAGATGATCCTGTGTAAAGTTCGTCCATCCAGCTGCATCTAACTTTATTTCACCATCTCCGAAGCGTTTTTGCTCTAGGGCATGACTACTTATTTCGATAAAAACAACTTCAATGTCTTTTTTTTCAAGGGTGTTAAGTACTCTTCTTAGATCTACATAACTAGGCGATGTAGACCCAAGATCCATCAGGAGGCCATCCTCAGAGTCGATGATTCCAAGTGTTCCGATGCTCGCAGACTTTTTTCCAGAAGCAGCTGCAATTTCTCTCGAGATATGAACGACACTTGTCTTTCCATTTGTTCCAGTAACACCAACAATTTTTAAGTCATCAGAAAGAGGGTAGAGTAAGTTCGATAATGATTTTTGAACTCCTTCAAAGTCCTGTTCATTAACATGGATTGAGTTAGTAATATCTTTGCATTCAACCCCAGTCATTATGAGTAGACCAGGAGTTGAGTCTGCTAAACGCTCCTTAAACTTAAGCTCAGCTTTATCGTTTCCAATTCGATAAAAAACAATTTGATTTTTACTCGCACCTTGAAGGTTGGTTGTTAAAGTATCTAGTACATCCCAATCAATTTTGAGGTCATTTTTTAGAAAAGGTTTAAGAATAGATTGGATTGTTTTCTTAGTCATACTTAGGAGCAGTATAGAAAAGCTCAACAACTGTGTCTTTACTCAATGGGCTACCTGCTTCAGGAAGCTGCTTAGATACGATACCTATTCCTTGGTGTTTGAACTTAAGCCCAAGTTTGATACCAAATTTTAGAGCAGACATTTTATCTAGCCCAACAAGATTTGGAATTTTTCCAGAGCCACTTATTCTAGTTGAGCTTTGCTTAATTTTTACAGTATCAATGGCACGGTTATCAATTTTTTCATCATCTATGGCCAGTCCAGATACTTCTTTTCTCTTATAGAGTATGTGTTGGGCAACTTTTTTGAATACTGGGGCAGCGACACTGTTCCCGTAATAAATTTTCGTTTTGGGATTTTCAATATAGACATAAATAACAAATTTATCGTCTCCAGTTGCAGGGTATCCGATAAACCCAGGAGTGTATCCACTGTATCCACCGGACTTATCTGGTCTTTGTGCAGTTGATGTCTTCCCTGCAATTTTAAAGTATGTAATTCTAGCATTCCCACCAGTCCCGTCTTCGACGGCCTCTACCAAGATATCTGTCATTTCCTTCGCAATTTCTTCAGATAATATTCGGCTCGATCTGTCTTCAATATTGCCACCCTTTATAATCGTGGGTCTTCGATAAATTCCACCGTTGGCAATCGTTGAATATATTGAAAGCATCTGTATACCGGTTGTCGCTATCCCTTGACCAAAACTCATATTGCTTAAAGTTAAAGGTGAGACGTTTTCATCAGAAGTATAGATACCTCTCGATTCACCAGGAAGTTCTATTCCTGTTTTTTCTCCAAGATTAAACTTATTAAACGTTTCTCTTAACCGAGGGTAAGTAAGATCAAACGCAATTTTTGTTGTTCCAACGTTGCTCGAATATTTTATGATTTCTCTTAGGCTTAACCATTCATATTTTTTCTTCGATTCTGCTTCACTAATAATATGATCTTCAACCTTTAATCGTCCTTGTTCACAATAATAGTTTGTATCTGGACGAGCGATTTTATTTTCAAGAGCACTTACAGCAGTCACTATTTTTAAAGTCGAACCAGGTTCTATTGGATCAGATACAAATGAAAGTTTTCTGGCCTTAGCTGACGATTTCTTTAGTTCGTTTGGATCGAAAGTAGGGTAGTTCGCGACAGCCAAAATCTCACCGGTCTCTGTATCCATGACCCCGATACCACCTCTATCAGCGTTGTGCTTAATCACTGCTTCTCTCAAGTATTTTTCAGCTATATATTGGGTATCTTTATCTATTGTTAAATGAATATCTTGAGACTCACCACCAGCACTTTTACTTTCATATTTTACTGGTCTTCCTTTGTTATCAATAATGTATTTTAAAATTCTGGGCTTACCCTTTAGCTCTTTATCAAAAAGGTATTCGAGTCCGGAAAGTCCAACGTTATCTACTCCTACAAATCCTAAAGTTTGAGATAGAAGTTCGTGATTGGGATACATTCTTTGAGGAACTGATTCAATGTATACACCCTTAAGCTTTTTTATCCTTTCGACTTGAGATTTCTCAAGTTTTATTTTTCTACCAAGCCAAGTGAATTTTTTTCGTTTACGAGTTTTCTTTAATATTTTGCTATAGGTAAGGCTAGGGACAATCTCTTCTAACTTTTTATAAATAGTAAGATCTCCCTTTAAATTTTTTGGGATAGTAAAAATTGAATAAGTCTGAATATTAAGGGCCAAAGGATTCCCACCTCTGTCGTAGATGTTACCCCTCTTAGGATATACCTTCGTTTCTCTAAAAAATTGTCCCTTAGATTTTGCTATAAGTTTTTTGGAGTCTATGACTTGAACTTTAAAAGCCTTTGCGAGCACCATAGTGAAAGCAATGGCAAAGAACAGAAATGTAAATTTAAAACGCTTTAAGAGATTATCGTTCATCTTATTACAAGTATTTGACCCTGTTTAGGCTGACTAAGATTATACTTTTTCGCCATCGATTTTAATTTTTTTACTGATAGCAATCTAGCTCTTCTAGCCTTTAGTTCTTTATTTTCTAATGTGACCTTTTCTAAGTCTTTATCAAGTCCAGATATCTTGTAATCAATTTCAACGCCTTTCATTCTGAAAATGACAAACAAAACTGATAACAACGTAAAACCTAAAAAGAGGGGAAAGCCCTGGCTGGAGAAGAGAACATTCTTAATTTTTGATGAAAACTTCTGCCATCTTCCACTTTTTATCCGTGTGGCCATGAAATCACTCCTTGATTTGGATGGACATATTTAATTTTAACCTTTTTCCTCAGTTTTATCCAATTTTCTTTGTAAGATCCTCATCTTAGCGCTTCTTGATCTTGAATTTTCTTTGAGTTCTTCTTCAGTCGCCATAATTGGTTTTTTGGTTAAAATTTGTAAGTCATCTCTTTCTTTTGCAAAGCCCTTGAACGCATGTTTTACAATTCGATCCTCTAGACTATGAAAGGAAATCGCAGCAATTCTTCCGCCAGGTAAAAGCTTATCAATTATTTGAGAAAGAACATCGGTTAATACCTCTAATTCTCTGTTAACTTCAATTCTTAATGCTTGAAAGGTCCTTGTCGCCGGGTGGATATGGGAATGGCGCATATTTTTTGGATAGGCATGAAAAATTATATTCTCTAATTGTTTAGTGGTAGAAATTCTCTCTTTATCCCTGGCCTCTAAAATATTTCTTACTATTCTTCCCGTGAATCTTTCTTCACCAAATGTCTTAATAATCTCGTAAAGCTGCTCTTCATCGTATTCATTGACTATTATTTCTGCAGTATTTGGGTTGTTTACTGTATCCATCCTCATATCGAGGGGTCCATCAAAGCGAAATGAAAAGCCACGCTCAGATTTATCAAAGTGATGACTAGAAACCCCGAGGTCCATGATAACGCCACGGAAGCCGGGAAAGTCAGGACCCATTTCTTTTTCAACAGCAGCTGAGAAGTTTACAAAGTTAGTGTTCGCAAACTTAACCCTATCAATTAAATTTCTTTCCTTTAAAAGTTTTAAGCCGTTTTCATAGGCTTCAGGGTCTTGATCAAAGGAGAAGACAGAGGAACAGCTATCAAAATCTAAAAGCCTTAGAGTATGTCCACCGGCCCCAAAAGTTAGATCAGAAAACCAATCTCCCTTTTGGTAGTGTTCAACCATAAACTCGACGGCTTCTTTATTTAAAACTGAGTAGTGCGGGAGATATTCCAATACTAACTCAAGAGTGTTTCGAGAATTGTTAGTTGTCTTCCGTTCAATTTATCTTTCGGAGTCATAACACCAACACTATTTTCAGGTTCAAAATCAAACCTGTTTCGATCAAGTTGAGGTAACAAGATCTTCAAAATCTTCTGTGCACTATCATTATTTTCTTTCATCACTTTCATGATTTCTTCTACTGTACAATGCTCTTCTTTCCAGCAGTCATAGTCAGTTACCATGGCCATGGTTGCGTAGGCCATTCCTGCCTCTTTTGCCAAGTATGCCTCAGGAACATTTGTCATTCCGATTACACTTGCCCCAAAGGAACGGTAAACCGCTGACTCAGCCTTACTTGAAAACTGAGGTCCTTCTATACAAACATAAGATCCATCTTTTTGGTGTTTTACATTTGATTCCTTACAAGCAAATTCAATCATTTCTTGAAGAGTTTTATTAATCGGCTCGGCCGTAGAGACGTGGGCGACAATTCCATCTCCAAAGAAAGTTCTCTCTCTTTGCCCTTTGGTCCAATCTATAAATTGATCAGGAAGAACGACCGTTGTAGGTGGAAGTTCTTCTTTCAAAGAGCCTACGGCCGAAACTGAAATAACGTACCTAACTCCCATTTCCTTAAGTGCAAAAATATTGGCCCGATAGTTTACCTCATGAGGCAAATAACGATGGTCTTTGCCGTGACGCGGTATAAAGTAAAATGTAACTCCTTCGAGTTTTGCTTCAATAACATTTTCAGAAGGATCTCCAAACGGAGTTTCAACTTCGTGTTCTTTGATAATTTCTATTCCATCCAGGTTATAAACCCCGCTTCCACCAATAATTCCAATAGCTTTGTTAGAGATCATTTTTAACTCCTGCGCGTCGCGCCATTCGTTTGACTGAGTTCACTCATAAGTGCCAAAATTTTATTCTTATAAAGAAAGAAATGGAAGAAATATCGAATCATCAAACAGGAAGTTACGCATGAAAATTCTATTAATGGCGCTAGCGCTTTTCTCAACATCGACCTTTGCTGCAACTTGGACTCACTGGGTTCACTTAAAGGCCAAGGACAACAAAACAAGAACCCAAATTGCTAATTACATTCATATCGATCAAGTAATCGATGACAGTGTTTATGCTGTTGTAAATGAGCACGACCTTAAGGAACTCCAAAAAAACCTTGGAACAATTTTAGTAGAGCATCATCCATACAAAGAAATTTTACCAACTGCAGATAATGCTGAATTTGAATTTCCAAGGGGCGATGAGAAGTTTCACACCTATCAAGAGATAGTAACCGAAATTAAAAACCTTACACGCAAGTATCCAAATCTTACTGAAGAGCTCACGATTGGAAATAGTCTTGAGGGACGTAGTTTAATCGGGATCAAAATCTCTGGAGCGAGCAATCCTGATGGAAAATATTTTATTCCTGGTATCGCTTTCTTAGGGGCACATCATGCCAGAGAGCACTTAAGTGTAGAAGTTCCAATTATGTTGGCCTCTTACTTACTTGAAAACTATTCAAAAGACCCAAGAATTAAAACTCTAATTGATACTAGAGTTATTTATATTGTTCCTATGGTTAACCCAGATGGAGCGATGTACGACATCAAAGGTAAAAAATATAAGAGCTGGAGAAAAAATAGAGCTGCTAACCGTAATGGATCAAGTGGTGTTGACTTGAATAGAAACTATAGTTTTGGATGGGGAACTGGTGGTTCTTCAACAAATCCTAGATCTGACGTCTACATGGGGCCGAAGCCTTTTTCTGAGCCAGAGTCACTTTCTGTTAAGCAGTTTGTAGAGTCAAATCCAAATATCAGAATCCTTCTTTCTTATCACACATTTTCAGAGCTCATTCTTTACCCATGGGGAGGAAAGAGTGACGGTGTTGGTGGAAAAGACCAAAAAGTATTTGAGAACATGGCACAAACAATGTCGAAGTGGAACAGATACAAGCCAATGCAAGCTTCTGGATTATATATCGCATCTGGGGACACGTGTGACTGGGCCTATGGATCTCAAAATATCTTTTGTTTTACTTTTGAGCTTTCTCCAAAGTCGATGTGGTCAGGTGGATTTTATCCTGGTGCAAAAGTTATTGATAAAACGTTTAATGCAAATATCAACCCGGCCCTTTATTTAATTGAGAAAGCCGGTAATCCGTACGGAGTTCTTAATAATTGATGTTTTTACAAACCAGAAAGAGTGGAATTGAGATGGGTTTAAGTGAAAAGCTAGACAAGCTCACTCAGTACCTAAGTAACTATAAGGGCATCAAGTCCAAAAAAAGAGATAATCTCGTTAAGGCCACAGAGGTCTCTGTCGGTGAGATTATCTCTCGAATTGAAGAAGTTGTAGATAACCCCAAACCTCTACAGTTGGTCGGATTATTAAAAACTCTGACCAACTCTGGTGTTTGGATCTCAAGATCCATGATGCAATATCTTACGGCTACCGTAGATTTTTCAAGTCCAGTCAAAGAGAAAAGAGAATGCGATAGAGTTAATTATATTCTTGATCATGTTGTTGCTCGTAAAGAAATGGATGACCCAAGTGTTAGTGAGGCGGAGGTCTTTAAAACTATTTACAATGAGCTTGAGTTTTCTCATCACAATAAAAACTATAATACAGAACTAAAAGTTCCTAAACTTGATGCCACTATAGTTCTCGTTTCAGGTGTATTGAATGAAATATTTTCAACACCTGCTTTTGAGAGAGGTGCAGAACATTTACAAGATACCTTAGGTGTTAAGTTCTTCTCGCCAAAGACCAAAGGAACAAAAGGTGCTCGCACAAATGTTCGTTTAATGGAAAAGCAACTTCTTGATTATGTTGCTGACCATAAAGATGAAAAGTTATGGCTCTTGGCATTTTCTAAAGGTGGAATTGACTGTCTTCACTTTCTTGAAAAAAATAAAGAGTTTTCCAAAAAACATGTTCTTGGAATTTCTTGCATTGCAAGCCCGATTCTAGGGTCTACAAATACAGAACATAAAATTCTTAAACTAATAAATAAAGTTCACTTTTTTGAAGGCACGAAAGTTTACCGTTTCCTAGAAAAAGAAAAAGATTTTCTCTACAAAGAAATCTACCAGTCTCTTCGTGCTGAAAATCAAAGTAAATGGTTTGAAAAGCATCACAAAGAACTTCCGAAAAATATCTTCTACACAGCAACTGCTTTTGAATCCGTATGGTACGAAAGTCATTTATGGATGATACTGACAAAGTTATTTTTTAAGAGTCAAAAAACTAACGACGGTGTCGTAGAGTCCGACCAGGCCTTTTTCCCTGATTACTTTGATGCACATAATTTAGGTATTATTCGAGGACATCATCTGGTTGGAACAAGATCGAGCATGTATAGCCAAGAGGCCCTTTTAGAAGCGCATCTTATTTACTTAAGCTACAAAAATTTAATCTGTTAGTTTAACCCGCCCTTAATATTCATCAGGACATGTTTAGACATCATCTTTAAGGTTTCAAAGACGCCATCGCCACTCAGTGCAGACGCTTCAAACTCTGGACAGTCCCACTTGTTTAGTTTTTTACTCATTTCATCGACGGGACAAATGTTGGGCAAATCTCTCTTGTTCCATTGCATAACCAGTGGAAGTTTATCGATATTATAACCCTGCTCTTTTATGTTTTTTTCTAATCCATTTAAGCTTTCAATATTTGATTCCATTCTCTCGACTTGGCTGTCGGCAACAAAGATGACTCCATCAACACCTCGTAAAATAAGCTTACGGCTGGCCTCATAGAAAACTTGTCCCGGAACTGTATACAAATGAAATCTAGTTTTAAAACCTCTGATTTCTCCTAGGTCTAGTGGCAGGAAATCAAAAAAGAGGGTTCTTTCATTTTCTGTATTTAATGTAATGATGTTTCCCTTAGAGTCACCACTTGTCTTTTGATAAACATATTGAATATTAGTGGTTTTGCCTCCAAGGCCTGGACCATAATAAACAATCTTGCAGTTAATTTCTTTAGTTTGGTAGTTCACAAAAGACATATTAAATTCCAGTTTGTGAGAACATAGTCTCTATTTCATCATCAGTAATATTTTCAAAAAGTCGTTCGTTCTCTTCTTTTTCAGGCTCAAAGGAGATTGTTAGCCCTAGATACTCTTCAAGTCTCATCATAAGGTCTCTTAAACGATTCTTTATAAATCCTGGATTGACTTCATCTGAATAAAGTAGCCCGATATAATAATCAGTATTGTTTAATTCGAATGGCAAAATATAAATTCCACTAGAAGAAGTATCAAAGGAAAGGCGAAAAATTTCTTTCTTTTCTTGTTCGGGTAAAAAAGAAGCCAAAGTGTTGGCTGCTTGCCAGACTCCTCCGAGTAGCGCACCAACCGAAGAGTGATCAACACTCAGGCCAATACCGTCTCTTTTATAAAGAATGACACCATCTTGCCGACAGGCAAATACACTGAATCGATCAAGAGCACTTGTTGAGAGATACTCATTTAAAAAGTTAATTAATTCATTGTTCAAGTTATTCAAACTCATTCAAACCTACATTTTTTTTCGGTTCTCAAGTGCTTTTGAGATTGTGAGCGCATCTACATACTCAAGGCTTCCACCCATCGGTATTCCAAAGCCTATTCTATCAACATTTATCTCATCAGGTATATGATCTTTTATATAAGAACATGTGGCATCTCCTTCAACTGAAGGATTGATTGCCAAAATAACACTATTAAAGTTTTCAGCAATTCTCTTAACTAACTTATCAATTCCTAATTCATCAGGGCCAATTCCCATCAAAGGATTCATGACTCCGCCAAGAATGTGATAAGCACCATTAAATGTTTCTGATTTTTCGATGGCCAAGCAATCTGAGATTGACTCTACAATACAGATAACACCATTACTCATTCTTTTTGTATTACTACAAACGGAACAAAGCTCTTCTTCAGAATAAAACCCACACAGTCGACAACGAACAAGACTTGTTAATTCAGAGATGGTGTTACCAAACTCTTGAATATCTCGATCGTCCCATGAACACATCTGCAATATCTGTCTCATCGCAGTTTTACTTCCGACTCCAGGAATCCTAGAGAATGAGTCTATTGCATTTTGAATTCGTGATGGTAGTTCCACTAAACTTCCTAAAACATTCCAGGAATATTCATTCCGCCAGTTATTTTAGACATTGCACTTGAAACCATATCTTGTGATTCACGTACCGCTTGATTTACAGCTGTTTTAACTAGCTCTTCAAGAGACTCAACATCAGATGGATCCACACATTCTTTATCGATACTAAATTCGATAATTTCTTGCTTACCATTAATTTTAATCTTGATCATTCCTCCACCTGAAGAAGTTTCAAGTTCTCTTGTTTCGAGTTCTTTTTGGAGTGTTGCCATTTTTTGCTGCATTTGCTGAGCTTGTTTCATTAAGTGATTGAGGTTCTTAGACATTTTATTTCCCCTTAGTCTTTATTTAGAATTATTTTATCTACTTTAGTGTTGAAAAGATCTTCGGCCTTTTGAATAAGGTCATCAGTGGCCAACTCTTCTCGTTTTTTGTTTTGCTCTATTTCAATCTCTTCTTCGATGATTTCAACTTTTGATCTAAAGCTTGAGTCCTCTCTGTCTTTTTCAAGAATCAACTCTGCTTCAAACTCGATCTCGTTTTCATCAACTTCAAAAAAGTTACTAAGATGAGTCAGTAACATATCACGGTTCTCCATAATATGGTCATACATAACACGATCTTTGTCTGGAAAAGCATAGGAAATTTCAATACCGTTTTCCGTTTTCCTCATGGGTTTAACAATATTCCCATGCTCTAAATATGTTGCTGTCGCTGAGTTTTCTTTCTTAAGATAAACAAGGAAGGCTTCCCAGTCTTTTGGTTCGTCTTGAATTTCGGGCTGAACTTCCTCAGCGATAGGCAGAACTTCCTCAACAACAGGCTGAACTTCTTCAACAACTGGTTGTTCTTCGTTTACTGACAATTCTTCAGTTTTTTTTTCTATGTTTTCAGAGGTCGGTTGTGGGATTTCCACACTTGCGCTTGATTTAGAAATAATTTTTGCATTACCAACACTTAAGAGATCTCTTCTCAATGTTAACTTGTGAAGTAAAATTTCTAATAGTTTTTCTGGATCAACTGAATCTAAGATCCAAGTTGCTTCCTTACCTAAAGTTTCGAAGACCCAGAGAAGTTCTGCTGTCGATAGCTCGTCAGATACATCTGGATTGATAAGGTTTTCAGACTTTAACGTTTCTCTACTATCTATATTCTCAATTATTTCAAAAAGGTGATCTAAAAAAGAAGTCACAATATTTTTTACAGGGACGTTTTCATTTAACATTTCTCTGTAGGTATTCGATGTTAACTCTAAGTTCCCAGAAAACATTCCAGTCGCTAAATTATAAAGAGCTGTCGTAGAAGTTAACCCGAGCGAGACTGAAATGGCTTCTTCATTAATTGTATTTTCACTCGAAAAACTTAAGACTTGATCAACTAGAGAAAGAGTATCTCGAACAGACCCTTTTCCTTGGCGACAAATTTGTCGAATCATTCGTTTGTTTTGAAAGTTAATCCCTTCTTCTTTTGCAATTTTTTCAACGTGCTCAACAAGGTCATTAACTGATGCGTTTCTAAAATCAAAACGCTGGCAACGACTTAAAACAGTTCCCAACATTTTATGTGGTTCTGTTGTCGCAAAGATAAACATGACGTGCTCTGGTGGTTCTTCAAGTGTTTTTAATAATGCATTAAAAGCATTTGTAGAAAGCATATGAACTTCATCAATAATATAAATTTTGTATTTACCTGTGGTTGGAAGATAGTGAACGTTATTGATTAGTTCTCTAATATCATCAACGCTATTATTGGAAGCGCCATCAATTTCCATTACATTCATTGATGAACCGCTATCTGACTCAAGACAGCTTGGACAAGTGAGACAAGGGTTTCCGTCCTCTAATCTATTTTCACAGCGTAGGGCCTTTGCAAAAATTCTAGCGACAGAAGTTTTTCCAATTCCTCTTGTTCCCGTAAGGATATAAGCGTGACCTAAACGTTCACGAACAATTGCATTTTGAATTGAATTTGTAATATGAAGTTGCCCGATAACATCTTGAAATCTTTTGGGTCTCCATTTTCTTGCGAGTACTTGATACGCCACAGCAACGAATCCTTGGCCAAGGGCCTAAAAGCAATTAATCCATCTATTAAAAGTAATGAAAAAGAAGGCAGAAGGCAAATAGAGAAGGGCATTGAAGAACTTAAACTAAACGGCAGCCAGGCCAAATAACACAGAATGCCAATAGCTACCGTTGCTTCCTTCCGGACCTGGCGGAGTTCACCTCGACACAATTGCTACTGACCTGACTACCGAGTGCATATTAGTGTGAGTTTAAAGTATTGTAAAGTGTCAAAACAGGACTTCAGTTCGATTGCAGCCACTGCAGGCCTTGTATTTATGACGCAGACCTTTTGCGAGTTCATCCCTAAAAGTCACGTACTTATCGCTCTCCCAAATCTCACGAAGGTGATTATTGTGAACGTTGCCCATCTCGTGATCCTGATAAAAATCTTCAAAACAGGGCAGTACATTTCCTTTAACGGTAATCGTCATAATATTTGCGGGGATCTGACAGGGGAGTAGTTTTTCGGCCGGACCCAAATGTTCTAAAACACCGCCGCGATTAAAGAGCTGAATCTCGGAATATTTTTGGAAAAGAATATATCTCTTTAAAGACTCGTCTAAACTTTCATAAACTTTTGTGAAGAGATCGTTTCCTTTCTGACCATCCTCGTGTTCAGTAACAACGAACTCGCAGACTCCACATTTTATTAAGGCCTCTAGTTTTTCCAACGTAAGTTTTGTGCCATTGGTGTAAATGATGATCTTAGATTTGGGTAGTTTTTCGTGGGCCATGGAAACAAACTTTTCAAGGTTTCGACAAAGTAATGGCTCATTATAAAAATCGTAAGAGATTCGTCCTCGAAATTTTAAATCCTGAAGTTGGTCCATAATAAGAGAATAAGTTTCTTCGCTCATTTCTCCGGTTTCAACTCTTTTTGCGACAGAGTTGGGACAATAACTGCACGCCATATTGCATGCGCTATTGATTTCAATTTCAACGGCTTCAGGGAATTTCATTAGTCCATTTTACAACATAAAATCGAAAAGACTGGCGAAAAAAGTGACTGCTAAGTGTTTAAATCTCTTATACACACCTACACCAAGCATTAGATCGTCGTGGCCTATTGGATTTCCGTCACGATCGAGAGTAACTCCAGATATTTTGCGTCGTTTTGCTATGTCGGCCAAAACGTAATCTGCGACTTCAGGGTTGTTTAAACATACGATGGCGTTTTCTGCTGAAAATAGAAAAGATCGTGGGTCTAAATTATAGGATCCAATTAATGTATCTTTTCCATCAAACACTACTGTTTTTGCGTGTGTTCCCCATGGGTTTTTGAGGGCCTTCACTTGTGGAACTTCCCACGGATCATTTACTGGGTTTCCGTAATGAATGGAAACGTCCATTCCTTTTTGAGTGAAGTATTCAATTCGATGGTTAAAGTTGTTTACGATTAAAATATTGTCTGAAGATCGAATACTATTAGTAAAAAGTTTTACATCGATTCCATTATCGAGAACTTTTCGATAAAGATTTCGTTCTCTTTTTCTTGTCACAAAATAAGGCGATTCAATATCTAGCGACTTTTTTACGTTTAACATTCTCTTGTATATAAATTCGCCCATGAAGCGTGCTTTCTTTTTGCCGCCGGGTCCGTCTGATGCGTACTCAATATTGTTACAGTTAAAAGTAGGGTAGTTGTCTAATTGTTGTTTTCCGATGTCGAGAATCTGAATTCGTTTTCCGATAATCTCTTTGTCTTCGTACATGAATGCTTTTGCCATCTTTGTAT
>JAGSHI010000006.1 GCA_023954635.1 Bacteriovoracaceae bacterium | reverse complement strand
GAAAGGGGCCTTAGTTACTTTAAATTTTTTGTTTAGGAATTACATCATTCCAGGCATTCCGCCCATTCCACCCATTCCACCAGGCATCCCAGCAGGACCTGCAGTCTCTTCCTTAGGAAGGTCAGCAATCATGGTTTCAGTAGTTAGCATAAGCCCAGCAATAGAAGCTGCATTTTGAAGTGCATTTCTAGTTACTTTAGTTGGATCAATGATCCCAGCTGCTACAAGATCTTCATACTTGTTTTCACGAGCATTGAATCCCCATGTGTTAGATTTCTTAGCTCTAACTTCATTAACAACAACTGAACCTTCCATACCGGCATTGGCAGCAATTTGTCTAAGTGGCTCTTCAAGAGCACGTCTAACAATTTTAACACCAAATTCTTTCTCTTCAGTATCTGTTGAGATTGTGTCTAGTGCATTACATGCATGTAGTAGTGCAGATCCACCACCAACAACAATACCTTCTTCAACAGCAGCTCTCGTTGCATTTAGCGCATCTTCAACTCTGTCTTTTTTCTCTTTCATTTCTGTTTCAGTTGGAGCACCAACATTTACAACAGCAACTCCACCAGCAAGTTTAGCTAGTCTTTCTTGAAGTTTTTCTTTGTCATAGTCAGAGCTTGTGTCAGCAATTTGAGATTTAATTTGAGAAACTCTAGCTTCAACATTTGCTTTGTCTCCAGCACCATCAACAACAATTGTATTTTCTTTGTCGATAGTTACTCTCTTAGCAGTACCTAAATGCTCAAGCTCAGCAGCTTCAAGAGTCATTCCGAGTTCTTCAGAAATAACTGTTCCACCAGTAAGAGCAGCAAGGTCTTTTAACATTTCTTTTCTTCTGTCACCAAAACCAGGAGCTTTAACAGCAGCAACGTTTAGTGTCCCTCTAAGCTTGTTAACAACTAAAGTTGTAAGAGCTTCACCTTCAACATCTTCAGCAATTAGAAGAAGAGGTTTTCCAGTTTGAACAGCTTTCTCAAGAAGAGGAAGAAGGTCTTTCATGTTTCCAATTTTCATATCTGTAATAAGGATATTTGGATTATCAAATGAAACTTCCATTTTCTCTGGGTTAGTTACGAAATAAGGAGAAAGGTATCCTCTATCAAATTGCATACCTTCAACTACATCAAGTGTTGTTTCAGCAGTTTTAGATTCTTCAATTGTGATAACACCTTCAGTTCCAACTTTTTCCATTGCTTCTGAAAGAAGTTTTCCGATTTCAGTTACATTGTTACCTGAAATTGTTCCAACCTGAGCAATCTCTTCAGTTGTTTTAATTTCCTTACTCATTGTCTTAAGTTCAGCAACAACAGCTTCAACAGCTAAATCAATACCTCTTTTAAGACCCATTGGGTTGTGACCAGCAGTAACTAGCTTTGCACCTTCTCTATAGATCGCTTGAGCAAGAACTGTTGCTGTTGTCGTACCGTCACCGGCATCATCATTTGTCTTTTGAGCAACTTCTTTAACCATTTGAGCACCCATGTTCTCAAAGTTATTTTCAAGCTCAATTTCCTTAGCTACAGAAACACCATCTTTAGTGATGTGTGGAGCTCCAAAAGATTTTTGGATAACTACGTTTCTACCTTTAGGTCCAAGTGTAACTTTTACTGCGTCAGCAAGTTGGTTAACTCCATTAAGAATTAGTCCTCTTGCGTTTTCGCTATACTTTAATTCCTTAGCCATTTCTATATCTCCTATATGAATTAATTTAGATTATTGTAAAACTGCGAGGATTTCTTCCTCTTTCATAACTAAGTAGTCGTTTCCTTCTACCTTAACTTCAGTTCCAGTATATTTACCGAAAATGATTGTATCGCCTTCTTTAACTTCTAGAGCGCTAGAAGTTCCGTCATTGTTTCTGTATCCAGAACCAACGGCTACAACTTTCCCTTGAGCTGGCTTTTCTTTGTTGTTGTCTGGAATAATGATTCCACCAGCTGTTTTTGTTTCTTCATCTAATCTTGCTACAAGAACTCTATCTTGAAGTGGTCTAACTTGCATAAGAACTCCTCCTTATTAGAACTATATATAATTCTGTTATTAAAAAATCTCCGAACAAAGTAGTAGCGAACATACAGGTGTCAAGGGTCCTCTATCAAAAGAAAATAGGGTTATTTGATAAAAACTTAGCCTGTGTTAATAATTACTTATATTTACCAAATTGTTCTCTCTTCACATGAGTCCTAAGTGGGTGTAATTTGAACTTCAAGGTTAAATAATCCAGAGTGCGCGACGCGACAAAAGGTCATCATTTAGTGAAAATCCCCCAATTGTGGAAATTTCCTATCTTTAAGAAGCTGATTCAAAACGAAATCACAGAAGAAAGGACCTATTTTGTCTTAACCCTACTGACTGGAGTTTCAGCTGCGATCGTCGCTGTTTTCCTACACAAGGCCACCTACTATCTGACAGATTTTTTTGGGACGAATAAAACCTTCACCTTTGAAGCATTTCTATATGCTGGAGCTGCTATCTTTATAAGTGGATTTATTACCACGAGGATTTTTCCATCAACTTCAGGTTCAGGAATCCCTGGAGTTAGGGTAGCTCTCGCTGTCTATCACGGAAATATTACTCTCGGCTCAACAATCGCAAAACTATTAACTACTGTTTTGAGTCTTTCAACAGGAGTTTCACTAGGAAGAGAAGGGCCAACCGTTACCATTGCAGCGGGGATTGGTTCGTTTTTTGGAAACTTTTTTTCAATGTCCAAAAAGAGAGTTAAAGCACTCGTTGCCGTTGGAGCTGCCGGTGGAATTGCCGCTGGCTTTAATACACCTATAGCGGCTGTCGTTTTTACACTCGAAGAAATTGTGGGAGATCTCAATGCAAAAGTTCTGGGCTCCATCATTATATCTTCAGTAACAGCATCAATTACAGCTTCAGCACTTCAGGGTAATCACCCCATGTTCAGTGAACTTGCCTATAGTTTAAAAGACCCGAGAGAGCTTGTTTTTTTCATATTGGTAGGAATTGCATGCGCTTTCATCGGTCCTCTTTGGATGAGTTCAGTCCTAAAAACGAGGGCCATGAGTTTAAAACTATTTAAAGGTCATAAACTTACTATAATGATGATCACCATTTTTTTAATCGCCGGAGTTTCCTATATTGCACCAGAAGCATTAGGTTCTGGTCACCATACGATCGAAGAAGCCTTACTTTCGCTAATTTTAGATTGGAAAACAATCCTTTGGCTTTTTGCAATGAAGTTTCTCATTACAAGCCTTTGCTATTCTAGTGGCATTAGTGGAGGCCTCTTTCTTCCGACACTTTTAATGGGGGCCATGGTTGGAAGTTTTATTGGTAGTATGGCTCAAGACTTATTTCCTAATATTACTTCAAACGCAGGAGCTTATGCCTTAGTTGGAATGGGTGCTTATTTTGCGGCAGTTATTAGAGCTCCCTTTACTTCCATCATTATGGTTTTTGAGCTTACTAGAGATTACAATATTATGTTGCCCTTAATGATTGCTAATATCATTAGTTATTCAATCAGCTCTAAACTCACATCAGGTTCTATTTACGAAAAGATTTCAGAGCAAGATGGAATTCATCTTCCCACTCGAGACGATAATGAAGTACTAGAAACTCTTCTCGTCGAAGATGCTATGATCGATCAAGTTTTTACTCTTGATGCCAAAGATACTGTTGCCGCTGTTGTCGAAAAGATTAAAGGAAAACACTTTTCAGGTTATCCAGTTCTAAAAAATGGAAATCTAATTGGAATGATTTCTATTAATGAGATCGGACAAAACTTTGCTAAAGAGAATAAAGACATAAAAATTGAAGAGATTTGTACAAAAAGAATTGTACATATTTATCAAGACCAATCTCTATTAGTTGCATTTCATAAGTTAAAGAAATTTCAGATCTCGAGACTACCTGTAGTGAGTCGTCTAAATGACAAAAGGTTGATTGGAATTATTACGGCTGAAAATATCGTGAGTCAGTTTGGGTATCATATTCAAGATGATGATGAAAATGAGATTGAAGAATTAACAGAAAAGTTACAAGACAACAAATAGTCTTCCCGACTTATAATCAAGACCAACCTTTGAGAAGTATTTTAGCATTTCACATCCCAGCACTCCATCAGGCCCAATATATTTTTCTGTAAAGCTATTTTTAGTTTTTTTGAAATTATAAATACTTTCATTACCAATCGTTACAGCCGTCGGATCGGCCTCTTCATCTCCTTTAGATTCTTCAACCGCTTGTTCAGCTAAATGTTCTTTGAATCTTATGAAGGTTTTTTGTTCTGAAGTTTTAAGCTGAAGCTTAACTTCCTTACCAAGGTAATCCACACTCACTAGAGGCAGGAGGGGAATAAGGTCAGTTTTCATTTTAACTTCTATTACCTTCTCGCCCAGAGGTTTTGAGAGAGGTTTATTCAGTCTTGCGGTTCCTCTTTTTAAATCTAAAGTGAGATTAACATTAAAAATAAAATCATTCCCAAGTACGCCATCATAACCTTCTGGGATATTATTTAAGCGAAACCCTTTTATCTTTTTGTTTCCAAGAAGCGGAAGTCGGACATGCCGAAAGCCCATCGTTCCAATCTTTATATTTTCGACCAGACCAAATCCGAAAACCCCTGGTATTAACTCAATTCTGGTTTTTTTAAATTTTAGCTTATCCAAAACGCCCATAGAGAATGGTCTGTTTGTATCCAAAAGAAACTTGTATTTAGCTCCTTCGATTTCAACAGGGATAGTTATATTACAATCATTTTTTTTAATTTTTATGTCAGTTGGAAAAACGGCAACAACAGGAGGGCTCCAAACAGGAAGAAGGAAAGAAGCAACAAACTCTCCCCCTTTAAAGTAGAGGAAACCTGAAAATGTTAGAATTAACGTTATAGAGGCAATGACAATGGCATTTTTTATCAATGATTTCATTTTAAATCGTACCAATTACTCCCAATTCCCATGTCTACTGCTAGTGGTACTTTTAATTCTACCACATTTTCCATTCCTTCCCTTACGATCTTCGAAACTTGATCAATTTCATTATCCGGAACCTCAAAAATCAATTCATCGTGTACCTGAAGAATCATTTTAGTTTTGAGTTTGTTCTCATCTAGGTCCGCTTGAATCTTAATCATGGCCATTTTAATGATATCAGCTGCTGTCCCTTGAATTGGACTATTTACCGATATTCTTTCGGCGTTAGCTTTAATAGTTCGATTTTTAGAGTGAATATCAGGTAAGAACCTTTTTCTTCCAAATAGAGTTTGAGAGTAACCTTTTTGTTCAGCATACTCTTTAAGTTCATCTAGATAAGATTTTACTTTTGAAAACCTTTCGAAATATTTTGTAATATAATCTTTTGCATCTTTTCGACTAATCTTTAATGCCTTTGCTAGCCCAAAAGAAGACTGACCATACATCAGTCCAAAGTTAACAGCTTTCGCTTTACTTCTATCTTCTTTAGAGACATTTTCAACATCAACACCTAAAACTTCAGAGGCCGTTTGGGAGTGAATATCAATATTATCTCTAAAGGCTTTTATCATCGTTTTATCACCACTAAAGTGGGCCAGAATCCTAAGTTCAACTTGAGAGTAATCTGCTCCAAGTAACTTATAACCTTTCTTAGGAAGAAAACCTTTTCTGATCTGTCTCCCCAGCTCTGTTCTCATTGGAATATTCTGAAGATTTGGATTCACAGAACTTAATCTTCCTGTAGCTGCTACATGCTGATTAAAATTGGTGTGTAGTCTTCCATCGTGTGGATTAACAAGAGTTGGGAGTGCTTTTACATAGGTAGAATGTAGTTTCCCTAATTCGCGGTACTGAAGAATAAGTCCTGGAACTTCTGACATATTACGCGAGTCAAGGTCTTCAAGAACTTCAGAGTCAGTAGAAAATCCCGTTTTAGTTTTCTTAACAACAGGGAGAGCAAGCTCTTCAAAAAGGAGATTTCCAACCTGCTTTGGACTATTCAAATTAACACTGCTTTCAGAGTGTTTATCTACTTTGTTTTGAATAGACTCCAATTGAGAAGCCAGATCAATTTCCATCTTCTTAAAGAAATCTATATCGATATAAATACCTTCTTTTTCCATTCTCGCGAGGATTGGAATGAGAAGATCGTCTAACTCATAATAGATTTTTTCTAAATCTAGTCTTTCAAGTTCTTGCTTAAGTTTTGTTGCTAGCTTTAAGGTCATGCATGCTCTATCCCCTGCAAAACTTAAAAGATCTTCAGAGGAGAATTCCGTCAGAATTCTTTTTTTAGTATCAAGCTTTTTTAATTCATGATCGAAAAAGAACATACTTTGATCATCGATACTATGCTTTCCACTACTGTCGACGACATAGTGAGCTTGTGTGATATCAAACCTCTGTGCAACGAAATCTCTTTCTATCTGAACAGCGTGAGACATGTCCCTCTTTGTGTGCTCAGAGCAGATTTCCATATTCTCATTTGACCATGTGTTTTCAATAAGCTCAAAAAAGTGTTTATTTGTTAAATTGCCTCCCCCTTCATGTCTAAAAGGGAGATAAAAACTTTCTGTTTCCTCAATGGCCACAGAGATACCGAGCACCCTTCTTTCAAAAATATCTTCAGAAGTGTATTCAGTGTGCATGCTTAAGGCAGAGCAAGACTTAATTTTCTCCATAAGTGTCTCAAAATTCTCTTCAGACACTAAGGTATGATTAAAACTAATTGATTCTTTTTCAGAATCTAAATCAACAAAGCTTGATTCTTCATCACTCTCACTATCGCTAGTTGAAGCTCTGTGTTCCTGTAACTTCATTTCGTCTAGCTTTTTGATAAACGATTTAAAGTTAAGGTCTTTCATGAACGTCATAAGTTCATCGTTGGGATAAAAAGAGTATTCTGTATCATTTGGCCCATGACCTAGTTCCATATCAGTTACAATTTGGACTAACTTTTTCGAAAGAAGGGCATCCTCAAGGTGATTTTCAAAAGCATTAGTTAATCTTTTTCCTTTCATCTCATCTTTATTTTCAATACATTTTTCCAATGTATCGTATTGTTCTAGAAGTTTAGCAGCACCCTTAGCTCCAATTCCTCTCATACCTGGAATATTATCAGAGGCGTCTCCTACGATTGATAAGTAGTCGACGATTTGATCTGGACGTACTCCCATTTTTTCAAAAACACCGTCTTTGTCATAGATTTTTTCTTTCATCGTATCCAGCATTTTGATTGGACCATCTACAAACTGCATAAGATCTTTATCACCAGAGGCTATGAGAATTTCATCAAAATCATTTTTCCATTGGACACAAGCCGATCCAATAATATCGTCTGCCTCATAGTCATTATGTTCAAAGGAAGGCAAATTCATTTTCTCTAAAAGTTCTCTTATTAAAGCAAACTGTGGAACGAGGTCTTCAGGTGGCTCAGATCTATTGGCCTTGTATTCATCATAGAGTTCATTTCGAAACGACCCACCAGCAGTATCTTTTGCAACAAAAACATGAGTCGGTCGATACACGCTAAAAATTTTAAGTAGCATGGAGAGGACGCCATGGACTGCATTGACTGGTGTTCCATCTGGAGCAGTCAGTGGCCGAATGGCAAAAAAGGCACGGAAAATAAAATTACTTACATCAATGATAATGAGACGTTTATGCATGAAAATCCTCTGATTAGTTCAGAGGTGTTTTACCATTTGCAGAGCATGCTAGAAAGACGAATTGCGAACTATTGAATTGTTGGTTGACTCTCTTCAAACCAAGAGTCTTTTCGCTTTTTTATTTGAACTTGGCTTCCGTCGTTGGCCATAACAGATGTATCTGCCATTACATCACCTAAACGATGCCCTGAGTCCAACTTATAAAGAAGATAAACTTCTAAAAGTATAAGGGGAACTCCTAAAAGAAAGGCAAAGATCCACCCCCAAATAGGTACAATTGCAATTCCAAGTGGAATGATAATGGGAAGGTTTCTGATTGCGGATTGCTTAACTGAACAGGGTTTTCCATCCTCCAGGCTAATCACGGCAAACCCCATAAACTTCTTTCCAACACTTTGCCCGTTTTGCAGAGAGTCAGAAATGGCGATATAGGCCACAGACAATATGATTCCAAGAGGATAAATAAATATCGATAAAATAAGCACAATAAAGAGGTCAATTGCCTTGGCAACTAGCCTAGAAACTCGTGCTACTTTGATCGAACTTTTTAAAAGGTATTTTCTGTCCATACTCTTATTCTATCCTACTGGATTTACTATGAATAATAGGCATATATTTCTTTTTAACCTTTTGGCCACTTTGTTTATGAATTGATCAGGCTGTACATCAAGTCCTTAATATTATAGATAATATTCAGGCTAATAGTACTAACCGGTAGGGCCGGTTTTGTTTTGGAGGACTCATGAGTCAAGTTGGAAAAGTTGATCAAAATAATTTTGAAAATGAAGTTTTAAATTCTAATAGACCTGTACTTGTTGATTTTTGGGCCGAGTGGTGTGGACCTTGTCGTCAACTTGGACCAGTTCTAGATGAAGTAGCTACAGAGCTTGGAGAAAAAGCTGCGGTAGTAAAAGTTAATGTCGACGAGAACAGCGAGCTCGCGCAGAAATATGGAATTCGTGGAATTCCTACGATGATCTTTTTTAAAGATGGTGAAGCTGCAAAAACTCTTGTTGGTCTTCAATCAAAAGATGAAATCAAAAAGTCTTTAGAAGAGTTGGCTTAATTGTAACAGGGGAGTTCTCCTCCCCTATATTCTTAAGGAATAGTTTTCTTATGTCCCAGTTCATTCAAGACTCTCTCACAGAAGCACTCTCAACAATTCAATCATTCATTGAAGATAAAGAAAATATTTCTAAGATGGATAATGCTATTGAATTATTTGTAAGAAGTTTAAGTGAAGACGGAAGAATCTTTAGCTGTGGAAATGGTGGAAGCATGTGCGACTCCATGCACTTTGCTGAAGAACTTACTGGGCGTTTTCGAAAAGATAGAAAAGCTATTCCTGCTGTTGCGATTTCAGACCCTTCTCATCTTTCTTGTGTTGCAAATGACTATGGTTATGAGTTTGTTTTTTCAAGATACTTAGAAGGTTGGGCCAAATCTGGAGATTGCTTACTTGCAATTTCAACCAGTGGAAATTCTAAAAATATTATCAGGGCCGTTGAATTCGCAAAATCACAAGGGATCAAAACAGTTGGTCTTTTAGGTAAGAGTGGTGGTCAGCTAAAAGACATGGTTGATATTCCACTCATAGTTCAATCGAACGTCTCAGACAGGGTGCAAGAAGTTCACATAAAAATAATTCATACTTTTATTGAAGGTATCGAAAGAAAAATTTATCCAGAAAATTATTAATCCTGATTCATTTGCTCAGTCAAAAACAGGAAATTTGTTCCTCGAAGTAAAATTCAGGTGTTATCTCACCAAAATCATTTAAAATAGAGTTAAGTACTTAAAAAGCCACTTCGTTTTAGAACAAGGAGATTGCTTCCATGGAAGGGACTACCGTTACAACATCAATTAATAGTGTCGCAGGATTTATCCAAAGCGGCGGAGTATTCATGTGGGTCATACTCATTATCTGGGCCATAGGGATAGCCATAAGTCTTGAAAGATTTATGAAACTTTCATTTAAAATGGACGTCGATGGAGCTAGTTTTATGAACGAACTTCAAAGGTATATTTTAAGCAATGATATTCAAGGAGCAATTAGAGTTTGCTCAGGAAGTATTGCTGCTCTTCCAAAAGTTTTAAAGTCTGGACTTAAAAGGAATGGACAAAAACAACAACAAATTCAAAATGCAATTGATGCTACGGCATTGGAGGTTATACCTAAGGTAGAACTTAGATTGAATTATCTTCAACTTATTGCAAACATCTCAACTCTCTTTGGACTACTTGGAACGATCCAAGGTCTGATTCAATCTTTTTCTGCTGTTGCTGCTGCAGATCCTGCTCAAAAGGCAGAACTACTTGCAACAGGTATTTCAAAGGCCATGAATACAACCTTTCTTGGATTACTCGCCGCTATTTCAATTATGATGTTACATACTTTTTTAGCTGCTAAGTCTGAGAAAATTATTAATGAGATAGATGAGTTTTCTGTAAAACTTATGGATCTTCTTGGAACAAAATCAACTTCCAACGATTGATTGGGGTGTAATAGTGTATCGAGTACCAAGTAGAAGAAAACATAGAACGCAAGCAAAGGGACCAAATTTAATCCCTATTCTTGATGCTGTTTTTATCTTTATCTTTTTTCTTTTAATGTCTGCTAGTTTCATAAAGATATATGAAATTCCTAGTGATGTGCCGATCGTTTCAGAATCAAGTCCACCAACTTCTAATAAGAAACCCCTTGCTCTTACTCTTATATTTGAAAAAGACGGGTTGATTCTTAAAAGAGGAGTTCCTGCAAAAACAATCGGAACATTCGGAAAAGATCAAAATGGTGACTATGACCTTCTATCCTTACGGACGAGACTCATTAGAATAAAGAAATCATTTCTTTCAGAAAGAACAATTATTTTTGAACCAAGAATTGATGTTAACTATGAAAAACTAATTCAAGTAATGGATGCGGTTCGAATGTTTAGAAAAACTGATGAAGCTCTTTTCATAAAAGATAAGAAAGACGGTGTGGATACTAAAGTCAGACAACTTTTTAGTAATATTGTTTTTGGTAATATCCAAAGCTGAGAAATATATGAGAACACAAAGATCAATACGACACAGAGGAAAGCGAAGGAAGAAGGATCCAATAGATCTTGATATCACAAGTTTATTAGACATCCTTGTTATTATGCTCGTTTTCTTATTGAAGAGTTACAATTCTAGTGGGATCGTTTTAAACGTCCCAAAGGGCGTGTTATTACCTGTTTCTCAATCTGTTGAGATCAACTCAACCGGTGTTAACATTCAGATCTCCCCTGATACTGTATGGGTAGACGATAGAAAAATATTAACTGTTGATGAAATGAATAAATACCCTCGTCGAATATTAGACAGAGGAAGAAGAAGAATTATTCCACTATACAATGAACTCGTAACTAAAAAGAATACGATTGAAAGAATCCAAAAGTCTGCTAAAGGCGCACAAAAGTTCTCTGGAATGGTAAATCTTATTATTGATAAATCTATGAAGTATAGCTTTATCAAAAAAGTGATGTTCACCTGTGCAGAGGCAGGTTTCAAAAAGTATAAATTTGTGGTTTTGGGAGAAGAGTAGGAAGTACTGTCTAGAGAATTAAAAGACTTCCTACAAGAATAAAGAAAGCGAGATTACAGTAGATTAACTTTGTTATTTTTAGAGATTTCCTAAAGTCCACAATACTGACACCCATAAATGCACCAGACCAGACAATAACCCCTATCTTAAATACATCTGTTTTAATGACATACTCAATTCCAAAAAATTCCATGAAGATGGGACTTAGAAAAAGGATAAAGAAGATATTGTTCATAATAATCTTCAAGGCCTTTTCATTGGTTTTCATATCTTTAGACGAACCTGAGTACCAAACATCCTTGAACATTAATTTTAGTCTCTCAAATTTGGGCTTTTTTACGACTTCTGGTTTTTGTTTTGGTACTAATCCTGGATTTTCCTTTAGACGTTTTATATTCATGTAAACATCATTGAGCATTAAACAAAGTAGCAACGGAACGGCGTAGTCTCCAACGTCGTAGACACCATCATAGAACTCACCTAATCCCAGAATGAAAAAGAGGATTACGAGTATTAATTTTAATGGACTGATCCCAGAATTGATCAAAAGTCTCATTTGTTGCTCCTTGTTAAATATTATAAGGCCAAATCAAAATAGGACTAAAAAGAAATTCATATAGTTGAAAAATCAGATACTTAGGTAGATAAAGGCCCTACAAAATAGCAAGGCCTTAGGGATGAAATGCACAATTGGTTGGCAGATTTTATAAATATTTACTATTTACCCTTTTCTAGGGTAAAAATTCATTGGTTGAGAGACTTCCACTACTCCTCCGCCAAGAGGTTCTGGGAACTTTATCCCTTTGAGAACATTAACAACACAACCTTTTACTTTTCCAGGTAGTCGACTAGAAACTGTCTCGACACCGGCCTTTGTTACATGCCCGCTAGCTCCAATAATGAAGTCTAACTTCACAACACCATTAAATGCGGCCGAAGATCTATCAAGTTCTTTTTGATAGCAATATCTAAATTGAGGAAGGTGTTCTAAAAGAATTCTTCTAATAATATCTGGGTCCATCCCACCGAGGTGAACAGTTTTATACGGAAGTCCTGCAAAAAACATTTTGTTTTTCTTCACTAGACCCTCAACTCCTTTAGAGGAATCAAGAACACCTTTTGTATCTCCTGTTAGGTCACCAACATTTTTTGTATTTTTGGCCATTCGTACTGTTGCTGATTCGCCCATGGTCGATCCTGAATCAGATAAGTTTGCACGAGATCCAGAGTCTGCGGCCCTAGCACTTTTTGTACTTCCACCCTTAGTTAATAAAGAACTAACGGTAGATTTAAAATCGAAAGACTTGTAAGTATCCACGCGACCTTTACTTTTTGAGATTCGAGATGACGCCCGTTTACCAATCGATTTGGAACGCTTTCCACCCTTTTTATTAGATTTTGTCGTTGGCCTTACACGAGTAGTTTTAGTATTTTTCGGCCCTTTGTTTGGACTTGCTTTTTTAACTTTACCAACCTTTTTAGCCGTTTTGCTTCCCTTCTTGCCTGATTGAGCGACCTTGGTTGCTTTCGTTATTTTTTTCGTTTTATCCTTTGGAGGAGTTTTCGAAACTTTTTTCTTAGGGGTCTTTTTTATTTTTGGTTTTGGCTTCGTTTTTGTTTTATCAACAATCACCTTTTTATTAACTGTTAATTTCTTTTGATAAAGAATCGTAGCAATTCTTTCAGGAACTTTTTCTTTTTCTAATTCTTCATCAACTTCCAGAAAACTCATCGAGCCCAAGAAAGCAAAAACAAGCATAAACATCAAAAGTAAATACTTTCGAAATTCCTTATCTCTTCTGAAGATGGGAGCTGGAGCAACTTTTGGAGGAGATGCCGTTTGTCTTACGAATATCTGAATATCACCTTTATCAAAACGTAATATATCATCGACACCAAGAACAACTTGTTCTGTCGATGTAGGTGTTGTTCTCTCATCTGTTAGGGAAAGCATTTCATAGCCAAATAATGGCTGTACATATACTTCATTATTTTCGACTTTAATGAAGTCAACTTTTTCATCTTTTCCAAGATAGGCGTATTCAATATCTCTTTCTTTCGGAGTACTTCCTACTAATTTATATATTCCTTTTTGTCCTGGAAGGTAATCCACAGAGTAAACTCTAGACTTAAATAAAATAATAACTTCAACTGAGCCTGAATCAACTTCATAGTTAAAAATAGGATAAAGAGTTTCTACATCTTCAAAAATGTATTCACTAAATTCTGCTTTGGGGTCTTGTGCTAGTGGGTACTCTACTCTTGGAAGCTCTTCTTCCATTCCAGTATCAACGCTTGGAGATTGAGATGGTAACGTTGGTATTTTTTTTGGACCTTTGGCAACTTTAGGTGGTAGCGCAGGGTCTAGCATGTCTAAAACCGGAGGAAAGTCTACCGGATTATATTTTCGAAACTCAAATTCTTGTCGACCAAATGTTAAGACATCTCCGACAACAAACGATGAGGCAACTAGCTTCTTTCCATTAACAAATGAGCCTAACTCACTATTCATATCGAATAATTTGAATCCATTTGGGGTAAGCTCTACAACTGCATGAATTGCACTCACATCAGGTTGATTTATGACGACATCGCAAGCATCAGAGCTTCCGACCATTACTCGTTTTTTGTAAAGTACTATTCCTTTACCTTCAACCGTCCTTGGCATTAATTCAAAAAGTGAGGCTTCCCTGCCTACTGACTTTTCCACGTCTTCCTCTTTTACCGAATTCTTTCGACACCCTTTCTGATTTCGGCATTAAAGTTTTTTCTATATGGTAATCTATTTTTAAATCTTGTTTGATATCTCGGTACAATAGAAAGGTCTCCAGGACTTCCTGTTTCCCCCTCAATAACCATGTCTTCGAAATCAAACTTTTGATATTTTTTATATTTATATTTAATTCTATTTTTCTCATCGATTATAACTCCGGACCTTTTACCCGAGGCGGCAAGCACACTAAAGCTAATCATCAATAAGACTAAAATTAAAAACTTCATTTATTTCTCCAAGTACTTCTTAACTTTTTGGTAATAGTCTGAGGAGTCACCAAGTTTTGCCGTATTTATTCTGTTAAATACAGACTTTGCATCACTTGCTTTTCCAGCGAGTTTTAATGTATATGCGTAATTAATTCCAATATCGTATCGACTGAGCTTATCTCTTGATAATTTTTCATAGTACGGTAAAGCTTTATTAGCATCACTTTCCATTAAGTAACTAACAGCCAAGGAGTTAATAACATCCACATCTTTTGAGTTTTTCTTTAAAAGTGCACTCAAAAGTGCTCTCGCTTTTTGGGTAAATCCATATTTCAAATACATTTGACTCAAATTAAAAATAGGCGTCAAAGAAAACGAATTGAGTTCACTCGCTCTTTTAAAAGCAAGTAAAGCCTTTTGTTCACGACCCTCTCTTTGATATATAACCCCTAAGTTGTTAATTGGTGGAGCGTAGTTTTTATTGAACCCTAATGATTTATTATAATAAAGAAGTGCGCCCCTCATATTTCCTTGAAGGAAAAAGCAGGTCCCTACTTGATTCCAATAGCCTGGATGTTTTTTATACTTCTTAAAAAGAGCGTCCATCACTTGAGATGCTTCACTAAACTTTCTTTGATAACAAAGTCCTGCGATTTTCCCAATACTATCTGTACTTGTTGCAACTGCTTCTAGTTTAAAGTCAGGCATTCTTGCGATTGATTCAGTAGAGAGACTGTCATAATCGCTATCCCCACCAAAAAATAAATCCGACTCTTCTTCATATTTGATAGCTTTCTCTGTTTGAAAATCATTATTTTCAATCCAAGAAAATTCCTGGTTTTGACCTGAGTTACTTTCTTTCTTATCAGTTGAACCACATGAAGTTAAAAGAAGTAATATTGTGATTATAGGAAAGAGTCTCTTCATCTCTTACCTCCTCTATCCATAAGAACTGCGCCCCTTGAATAAAAGTGCATCACAGGAATCGGTAATGGTTTCTCTTGTAAAAAGAAATTATTATTTAAGCTCAAAATCTTACTTCCAAGTATTTGGCTTCTTGCCTCTTTTCGAAATTCTTGGGCCTTTAATAGAATTGGCCTAGTCAAATCGACCATACTTTTCTTAAATGATTTTATATAACTTGCGGACTTCCCTTCTGGGGTAAATCCTCTTATTTCTGCTCCAAGTCCATCATAAGACTCCACTAAGTGCTTATAAGCCGAAACAATCCCTCTCCCAGAACCAATACTTAAGATTCCCAACGCTTTTGAAGTAACTTTATCTAGCTGTGAAAATTTTGCTTTTAGGGACTGATTATAGAGTTTTTCGGGAAATCTTAATTTAATGCTACTCAGGTTTGTAGCCTCGATTCTTAAGCTTTTCATTTTGATATCAGCTACAGCATCTAATCCTTCTAGAGGTATGTCATTCTTTCTAGACTTGTTTTTCCGATAGTAACTAAGTAAATCAACTTCAACTTTTTTAGCATCATCCATTCTACCTGTTTGCTTTAAAGCATCACTCAATTCAGCCATTGGATGAATGAGATGAACCTGAATTCGACTATCCTTTTTAACTTTTTCAATTAAGTCTTTTAATTGACCCCATTTTTTCTTTGTGGTCATGTATTTAATAAGATCGATATTTCCTTCCCTAATAGTCCGTGCCGGAATTTTACATCTCTTCCCTTTTGCGACTATGTTTTTAGCTGCCGCCAAGTTTCCGTCTGCCAAGAAAATCACATGGGCGTTTTTGAAGAAACTTTTTTTATTACGAGATCTCCGTCTACAGACCTTATTGAGAAGAATGGAATTCAAGCTCCCTGCTTCTTTATATCTTCTTTTTCCAAATATATCTGTTGCCATGGCAAGAAACGATGACTCAAATCGACTGACGTCTCTAGACTTCATAAGATTTAACGATTCCTTAGCCCACTTATATGTTCTCTCAGCATCACCAAGTTGATAAAAGAGAGTTGCAATATTATAAGCGGCATTCTTTCTAGCATCTTTTGATGACTCTGAAGCTTTGTAGATTTCAACATAGCCAATGAGCGCTTGTTTTTTATCACCTGTACTATTTAACTTCTCTACATCATCAAACTGCATTGTTAAAAGTAGCATCTTCAGTTTCTTGGCATATTTTTTAGAGACTTTAAACTCACCACGATTAATTCTTTGGACATAATGCTTAATCATGCCTTCATCATTATCTTTTTTATAATGCTCCATAATTCTTGCAAGCATCGCTTCTTGAGTTTTGTAATCCTTTGGAAAATTTTTCTTAAATTTCAATAGGGTTTTTTCAGCATTTGGAACATCTTTTTTATCCATATATGAAGTAAAGAGCCGTTGATAAATCTTATATGCTTTCTTAGAGGATGGTTCTTCTTTAATTGTCGCCAAATAGGCTGACTCAAGATACCTCTCCTTTGTTGCCTTAGAAACACCTTTGGAACCCAAACTGGCCATTAAACCATTAAGGGACAATTTTACTATTCTTTTGCTACCTGCTACGCCTGCTTCATTATATGACTGAGCATAAAGTTGAGCAGCTCTGTTAAAGTTTTTTGCTGCAAAGTTTGTTTCTGCTGCATGAAAGTTAGCCAAGAAACCTCTCGAAGGATTAAGGTTTGCAAGAATTCCAAAATAAGATTCTGCTTGTTTTGCTTTTCTTTTTCTTATGGCAGGCTGAGTTTCATATCTTTTTGCAGCGGCTTGTTTTTGTAAAAGAGCGGCCATCTTTTGAACATTATACTTTAAAGATTCAACTTGGTTTTTATCCAACATTCCCTTTTGATGATATGAAAATAGAAGTTTAGATGATTTTAAATGTTTTCCATACTTTCCAAAGCGATCATATAAGTTCATCAATTGATAATGGATCTTGACTAATAAAACCTCTGAATTTTTAAATTTTAACGTCTCTGTTAATGTTTTCTCTGCAGCTGCAAATTTCCCTTGATTAATTAAATAAGCAGAAACCTTAAGAAGGTTTTTAGAAATATCTCCACCACGTTTCTTATAAAATGCGATGGCCTGCTTAGTGTTTCCATCCTCTGTATAAAAGTATGCAATATCACGTTCAACTTGCTGACTCATATCTACATATTTTGAATTTTTACTTTTAGCGTAAACCTTTTTCATTAATGAAATTGCTGTTTTAATTTTTTTGACTCGAAAGTAACACCAAGCGAGATTAAATGTGTCCTTTGTATACCACTTATCATCAATCTTCTTAAGGGATTGTAGATAGAGAGGAATCGCTTTTGAATATCTTTGCTCATTATAATAAATTTCTGCTAACGCAAGCTTTGACTTTGAGTTTACTTCACCGCCACGTCTGGAGTTCTTGATAGCATACTTAAAATATCTCTTCGATTTTTTATGTTGTTGAAATTCTTTTGCGTTGTACGCCAAAATATAATAGACATGACCCTTATCTTTGAACCTTTTGTGTCTCTTTAAAATGAAAAGGCAAGTTTTCTGGGCCTGTGAAAAGAATTTATTAGAGTTTTTAAAGTAACGAGCTTTTGAAACTCTTCTTCTCTTCTTAGAGGATAAACTTAAATATTTTTCATTCTCTTGCTCTTTTATATGTCTTGCTTTTTCGAGTAAAAGTTCTGCCATTCTCAACAATAATCGAGGATTACCACTTCGAGTTTGCTTATTTAATCTTGTAATTTCTTTTAACTCTTCATTAATAACTGCAATAAGAGCAGATCGTCTTTGAGACACATTGGCAGTTGCTATTGAAGCAAAAGAAAAAAACAAAAATGCTAATATAAAAATCTTTTTGCCACTCATGGTTATTTACACTCCGACTTTAGGGAAAATACATAATCCCCCAACTCATCTGCCCAGAACTCTCCATTAAAGTCCCAGAAGTACTGCTTATCAGTCCGTTGTAGATTTCGAATATCACCTCTGGACCTATTATTGGCCAGTTGATAAAGTTGTCTTTTCTTATATCTAATAACTTCTAGTTTTATATAACTCATGTCTTGCATCGTTTTATTAACCATTCGTGCCATCATATGAAGACTTTTTCTCACATAAGCACCGATAAGATTTCTATGTAATAAAAGAGATTCTTTTAGATTGATATTCAAGATTCTGGCAAAGGATTTATTCTTCATTTTTCGAACAAATTCTAATTCTTTTCTACCATTGTGAAAATTGTCATATAGCTCTAAAAAGGCAGGGTCTTTAGTTGCAAAATCAACCATATTCTTAAGGAGATTGTTTCCTGGTTTTTTTCCATTTTTATATGACTTGGCCATAAGATAGAAATATTTATAATCCTTTCTATGTTTCTTTAAAAACTTAACTACTTGTCGATGATTTTTTTGGTATTTTTTATAAAAGACATCAACAACTTTTTTAGTATCTTCCCAAAGGCACAGCTCCATGAAGGTTAATGCTCGTAGAATTTCAACTTCAGGGTTAAAAACATAATTTAATACTGGAGCTTTATAGGTAACTAGCTTTCCGAGCGTTCTATTGTAATCTCTTAAGTAAAAACCATTCCAGGCTTCTTCAAACAAGATTTCAGGCCAAATATGGCTTCCCTTTTTAAGATCTAGATAACTAAGGTTTGCCTCTTCATATTTACCATCTGCAAACTGAGTTCTTGAAATTCCGACAACGCAATAGTCTCTATTGATTGATAGTTGTCTTTTTCTATTCTTATCATTGTGTTTATTTATTCCTGCTTCAGACTGTTTAATACATTCTTTAAATGATGAAATAGCTGATTTATATTTCTTTTGGATTGAAAAAGAAGATCCTTCCAATAGAAGAGCGTATGGCTTAGCTGGATGATTTGCAGGTATTGAAGCATTAAGCATATTCAAAACTTTATTATACTTTCCAACTCTAAACAGTTTTTTCGCTAAGATATATTTAATCATTGGAGATCTAGATTTTTCTAAAAACCGAGAAGGTAACACTTCAAACTGTTTAACACCAACATAAGTTGCAACTTCATCAATTAAGTAATCCATCTTCTTATTATATTTTCCCTTATGAACCGTTAAGTATTCTTTGATATAAGGAAGAGATGTAAAATAGAGTCCCTCTTTTAAAAGGTTCTCAACAATAGAAGGGTATGAATCAACAGAGCCCTTAGAATTGATTAAACTTTTCCATGCGCTATCAACTCCGGCCTTACTCTGGAGAGAAAACAATAGCACTAAGATCAATGTCACTGTTTTAATTTTCATGAGTATCCCTAGAAGTTAAACCCAAAAGAAAAACTTAAGTCAAAATTATCATTCCAAACTTCTGCAGAGTTATTTGTAGATGGAGACATTGCCTTATAATGAAAGGCTTGAATATCTGTTCTCAAACTAAAGTTTTGATTTATATAAATCAACAAGCCAACATTCCACATATACCCGTTATGTGTAAGGGTTTCACTTCCGTCAAAACCAACTTGTTGAAATTCATTTAAGTTATTTGTTTCTTGAAGTTGTCCGTATCCAACACCAAAGATCCAGTCATAGTAAATGATTGTGTTAAATGTATTAATCTTGCTATAGAAGGGTGACCATAGAACCATTCCTCCCATATAAGCATCAACAATTCTTCGAAAAGGCCTAGAGCCAATTCCCGCACCATTATCACGTACTGACTTCGCAGTTACATTTTCTTTCCCACTATTTCTGGCATAGACTCCCTCAAAGCCCCAATCTTCCTTGAGGAAATAACCGACTCTTCCTTGAATAGTAGTTGCGTCAACAAATGCTCCAGATAAAGTTTTCCCTCCTCCGAGATAAGCGTGTAACCTACCAGCTTTTCGATACTTACGATTCTGAAGGACATAAACTTCTTTATCGGGATCGAGCCAAGCAAAGTCATAAGTATCAGACTCCGCAGCGTTTACGCTCGCCAATGGAAAGAGAAAAGATAGTACAAGTACTTGAAAAAGGATTTTTTTCATATTCGCGTCCTGCTTGGAAAAATCACCCAAAAGAGTTAGAGTTTGAAACAATTTTTGTTCAAACTCCCTTAATATTCATATACTTATTTTATCATAGCGGGTGTGACTCGCAACCCAACTCTATAAAGAAAGGCACAATTTTCCAAAAGAACAAGACTGACAATGCTCCTCAACTTTTGAATTTAAGTTTGAAAGTTTTCGCCAATATTCGAATAACCAATCTTCCAAAGTATTTTTGTCAACAGTTTCATCTACTCTTTCTTCTCCATCAAGATAGATCAAAGATAATTTGATCTTTTCAGTTGGAGATGTGAAACCCAGTTGATAACAGGCATTCGCATAGGCCTTAAGTTGAAACCAATAAGATTTTTCTGTTTCTTTTTTTCGTCGGCCAGTTTTGTAATCCCAAATTTCAAGCACTTCATCTGATTTCAAAATCATCAAGTCAGGCGTCCCAGAAATGGTAAAGTTAAACATTGGAAATTTAATAAGACGCTCTGCCCAGAACTCAGAATCACTACATTTTTCTAAAAGTTTTATTCCATACTCTAGGCATTTTTTGTCCATCTCATCTTCTAAAACTCTTGGAATGACCAAGTTGTGCTCAACCAAATGTGCCATTAGTTCATGAATTCTAGTTCCTCTTTCTGCTGAACTTGCCATTGAACTAGTAAAACTTGATTCAACACTTTCAGACTCGGAGATTTGAAATTCTTCATCTTTTTTCATGTTTATCTCTTCAAACCATTCGTCAATTTCATCAGGGACAAACTTTAAAATATTTCCAAGGTAAAACTTCCTTGGGCATTGAGAGAGGGAAGCAAGCCTTGTAACTGAAAGTTCTGAAACATTTCCAAGGAGAGACTCAGTTTCAACAATTTTGTTTCTTGGATATAACCCAACGCTGTCTCTTTGAAAGAGTGGAGGTATGTTAGAGATAGATGCAAGACGATCCTCTGAGACATCCCAACACTGTTCTCTTTCAATCATTTTATCTTTAATTTTATTTAAGATATCTATTTTCCCTGAGTCGATTGAGTTTTCAAAACTCCTGATGCCATCGACCCAGCCGTTACCACCGTAACTAATTGGTCCTACAGCCTTCTTTTTTCCAGTCCCTGTCATTCCTTTTAGGTCTACCCAAGAAATACTTTTTACTGCTCGAGTTCCGGCCACATAAAAAAGTCTTTTGGACTCGGAGAAATTTTTCTTTTTCTCTAATAAACTCTCTTTTATATATGTTGGTGTTACATAGGGAGCCTTTTGATTACTTTCTTTTTTCCATTTAAAACTTCCTGGTATTTTCCCAAAATACTCGTCCATGGCGCGATAACGTCCGTTAGAATGAATTCCACCCAATATGACATGATCAAACTCTAAACCTTTAGAAGCGTGGACAGTCATAATAATTATTTTTTCGCTATCAACTCCATAACAGAAATCTAGAGAATACTTGTCATCCAAATAATCTTCGAGGAGGGCCAAGGCGGTATCAATATTATCTGCAGCTAAACTAGAGATTACTCCAACAAATTTCATATTATTTTCATGGTTTGAATTACTGAACCCACAATTAAAAACAAACTTCTCAAAAGATGTAAGTAGGCCAAGTGTTTTAACGTCATTAGAAAATTGAACAAGGAAGCTCATATCAATATTGATATGAGTTATTTTTAAGTGCTGGAGGTAAGAATTGAGTATTTTCAGTATTGCATTCGTACTAGAGTCATTCTCGATTGACTTAGATGAAATCAATAATAAGTTAAACATTCCAAGGAGAGGGTCTTCTCCCCCAGGTATTTTAACTTGAGCAGTAAAACCAATCCCTTTTTCAATCATATGACCAATTAAAAAGGTTGAAGGCTTGAGGTTACGATACAGAATACAGATATGGTCTTCATTATTTTCTCTAGAGATCTTTTCTATTTGATCTAGAATTTCGAAACTTTCAGCATAATCTAAATGAGTGGTATTTCCCCCCTTCATCTTAGATTGTCCCTCAGTTACTTCTGAAGATATCTTATAAAGGGCCCCTTCCCCGTTCTCTGTACCTTCTGGAAAGTTTTGGAAATCAACATGAACCGCTTTTTCATCGACTCCCTTATAAGAAAATCCCTTTTTAAAGATATCGTCAAACAAGCGATTATTAAAATCAATAACACTCGAGTAACTTCTATAGTTATTTTTCATAGTCTTCGTACTTGGAATATTATCCATACACGTTTTAAAAACCCCTAGTTCTCCGCCTCTAAATCCATATATAGCCTGCTTCATATCACCGACACAAAATAGTTTTGAAATATCTCCTGATAAGATACGCTCTACGATTTCGTATTGAACTTCTGATGTGTCTTGAAATTCGTCAATGATAAAATAATTATAAGTCTCTCGAATTCTTTGACAGACTGATTCATTATTGAGGCCCTTTAAAACATAATATTCGAGATCACTAAAAGTGAGTCCTTGAATTAACTTATAATTTTCTTCTATATATAAAAAGGCATCGAGAACTGTTTCTTGATAATCTTTTAAATGAGTCAATCTGCATGTTTCATATTCGGCCAAACCTTCTGCATGTGAGGTCAAGAAGCCCCTCAGCTCAATCATTTTTGCCATATATTCTTTTACATCAGGAAACTCATCTTCATTTGGAGACTTAATCCCTTTATTATCATTAAAAAAGGACTCTAGACTTTCTAAATACTCTCCAGTTACTTCCTTATTATTATTTACAACACTCTTCCACTTTTTTAGATACAGGTACCAGTCGGATTCACTTTGACCATTATAAGAATTTAAATCTATCATATGTGAAAAGATAGAATCTAACTCCATCAACTTCATCAATTCTTTAAAGTGTTCATCCAAACTCATTTTTAAAGAATGATCTTCATTTTTAGAGTTCCACAAGATCCTCAAATCAGGACTATTAAAAACACCTTTTAAAGATTGAATTATTTCTGACTGGTGAGAAATCAGTATATCAAAAAGGATAGGTTTATCTGCTCTAAGCTTCTTTTCATTTTTTTCAAACCACAAGTTATAAATTTCTATAATTCTCTGTGTACTTTCAGCATCTGAGATTATTTCAATCTCTCCACTCATTTCAGGAAAGAAGCCTTGTCTTAACAATTTAAAGCAAAATCCATGAATCGTGCTAACTGACATGTATTCCAGAGCTTTAGTTGCGAGTCCCCACTTCTCTTTGTCTTCAGTATTTATTGTTTCTAATTCAAATCGCTTCTTAAGCCTTAAACCTAGCTCACCTGCTGCTTTATTGGTGAATGTCATCATAACGATACTTGAAAGATATTTTCTTAAGTCAGATAGATATTCGTTCTCTTCAAGGTTAGGGTTTTTCTCATTAAATGCTTTAACGAGGTAGACGATATGTTCGACTAGGACAAATGTTTTTCCTGATCCGGCCCCAGCACTAAGAAGAACCCCTCCTTCGTGCTCAATGGCTTCTTTTTGTTCACTATTTGGTTCTCTGATACTCATGACTGTACCTCAACTCGTGGACATATAGTTTTAACTGGGCAAAATCCACAAACATTAGAAGATGAAGGTTTAATTTGAAAGGTTTTATCATTTTTCACTTCTTCCCATTTATCCAAGTGAAATTTTTCAAATTCATCAAGCTTCTCACTTAATCCGAATTTGGGAACGTTAGGTTTTGGTTTTAGTTTTTTAAAATGATTCATGCCTGAAATAATAGGGCTTAACTCAGCGTGAAAAATCATAAACATCGAAGTAGAGATATTAGATAAGTTAATATATCCAATCATCGCAATCTCCTCAACGGGCAGGTTACAATAACGAGAATAAAACCATAGTTGTATTTTCTTAAAGTCGACAATCATTTTTGCAGAAGGAATACTTCCAGAAGATCTTTTAAAATCTAAAATCATCTTGCCAAACTTGCTCTCAACAATACAGTCAATTGAACCGGAGACATTTTCATCTTCTAACTTTTGCTCAAAAATAAAACGACATGTAGGATCAACTTCTTTAAATTCCAATAGAACCTTAATACCATTCCCTGAATTGTTTTTAATCTCTACAAAATAAGATTCTAAATCAAGCTCGGTAATATTAAGTTTATTCTTTTCAACAAACTCATTTAAGACATTCCAAACTTCCTTGACATGGATTTCGTAATCCCAGCCAGTGTTGTTGTTCATATAGTCTTCAATGACTTTATGTTGAAGACTTCCAAGGTCCATAGGTAGAATAATTTCATTTGAAACGATCCTGTGGTCAAGCTTATCGAGATAACTAAAGTAAAACTTCCTAGGACAATCCAAATATGTTTGAACTCTAGAGGCAGACATCTTTCCAACATCAAAAGGATGCTCACCAATCAGTTTTGCCGGTACATCAATTACTTTATTCTCAGTGGAAAGTTCTTTCCCCTTTTTCTCACTTAATTTGAATTGGCTCAATACTGTTGCCCAATTTAAGTCATGCTCTAACAGCCCTTTTTCTATAAAAAGATGTGTTTTCTCCGATTGGATAACTTCACATAATGCAGCTTTAGTTAACTGAAATTCAAATTCAGGTCTTTTGACAGGACCAATGCTTGAAAGAATTTCCATTATTTCTTCAGAGTAAAAGTCTTCTTTACCTTTTAATGGAGAATAAGATCCAGAGATAACTAAAGCATTTTCAACTTTATTGTTAAAGGTTTCTAGAGCAGCAAGACCTTTTACTTCACCTCTTTTCTGTTCTTTGAACAAGGGTATAGATGAAACTCTTGGGGCATTAAGAGTAACCACTTCCTCTAAAATGGAAAGTTCAAAGAGTCCAAATGAGCTAAATGAATCTGTTAATTCTAACATCTTCGCAATTTCAAGAGACAGTAACCTAATAACTTTTAATTTTCGAAAGTCTTTCTCTTTATCATCCTTTTTTAATTCATTCTCAAATAACTTTTGGAGTTTTTCTTGAAGTTGTTCCGTTGGAATCTCAGAGTCGACACTTTTCTTCAAATCAATGAATATTTCTTTAATAATGGGTCTTAGAAAGTTTGTTGATGTTTTAAAAAACAATCCATCAACAGGTATTTCAACAATTTGATTAAATGATGGAGTTTTCTCGGCTATAAAAATATCTAACTCAGGATCTTGTAGCTTCTCCCAGGATAAGATTGATTCCCCAAGTCTGTTTTTTAAAAAAGAACTATATTTTTTTTCTACAATCTCTTCTTCTTCTCTTTGTTCAATTTTAAAATCGTTATCTAACCATTTCGGCCAATCAAAATCTATGGCATGCTCTAAAGCTTTTCCATTAATAGGAATAAAGACATCATTATTTACCGAGAGGGCCTTCAGTAGATCAACCTGGCTACCAGAGAGATGTGAAAAGCCATAAAAGATTAAGTTTTTAGAAGACTCTTCTGCTCCTGACTCTTTAATTTTTTCTGCTAACAGATGGTAAGAGCCATGTTCATCTAAGAGTTCAAGAACAGGACTCTCAACAATATGCCAAAAAAGTTCAACGACTTTAGATATTTCAGGGTCTAGTTTACTTAAGACTTCTTCCATTAAGTTAAAATCTAAAGTAAATGATCGAAGATCTGTAAATATATTAAAAGATTGATGAAATAATTCAGGTGGAAGCTCTTGAAACTTTGACTTCCATACTCCAGCAAGTATAACCATCAACTCAGATTTTCTTGTAGTCTTCATTTCATTCGAAAAATTTTTAACAAGATCGGATACATATTTCGCAATCGTAAAGACAGCTGTTCTGTCTTGATCATCATTAGACAGCTCAAGTTTATCCCTAAAAGCATCTGCAATTGTTGGATTTGGGCAAACAATACAGGTTTCCAACTCCTTAGAGTCCTTTAAAAAATCTAATGAGTGGAGGTTTCTAGTCGATTCATATGTTATAATGCTAAGCATTCATGCCACCGTATTTACAAGTCCCTTACTGGGAAGTATTTATAAAAGTCATGGAATTTTACTAAAAAAGAGATGTTCGAACCATGCTACCCGAATCAAAAGTTTTAAGTTTTTTAGATGAAAAGTACGGATTTTCCTTAAGATTCCTTGAGGGACAGAAGCTTATCCACGACTTAGCTATAATTCACGATGTTAAAAAAGAGGGTTTTAGTTTTTTTAGAGAGTTAGTACTTTCAGGTCTACATCTCATCAGCTACCTCAAAATGGGTGAAGGTTTCGGTCTTTTCATCGATTCTGAAGATCCCTACTTTCGATTCAAACTAGAGGCCAATGAGCACGGCACGATGAGAACTCTACTTTTCCCTGAGGATTTCTGCCGCTTTCCTGAAGGCATTAATGGAGTCGTCAGATTGTCAAAGATCTCAAAAAATAACCCAAAACCTTATACTTCTATTATTGAACTCAAGAATGAAAGGGCCAAAGACATTGCCAACCAAATATTAAAGGAAAGTTACCAAGTCCAAGGAAAAATTGTTTTGTCCGATAAAAGTGACCAATCTTTTTACCTAACAAAACTTCCCCGTAAAAATATTAATAAGCAAATTGAAGATTTAAGTCTAGATGAATTCTGGAATGAGCATGGAGATGAGATTGTTAATATACTTGATGAGGGTTTAATTGATTCTACTAGAATTAAGAATAAAATGAGCGATCTTGGGTTTACATTTCTTCATGACAAAACAGTTGAGTTCAAATGTCCCTGTAGTCGAGAACAAATGCTTCTTGGAATCACTTCATTAGTTCATAATCATACTGTAGATGAGATATTCGAAGAAAAAAATGAGATTGAAACTCGTTGTGATTACTGTAAAACTTATTACATCATTGAAAAGAAAGAGATTTTAAAAGAATTAAAAGTTAAATAGATCAAAACGTTTTCTTTTAGGTACCCAGAAAAATCTTTTTCCAATTTCATTTTCATTAAATATACCACAGAAATTTTCAGATGATGCGCCTGAAGCAAAGACAGGAGAGAGTAAACTAGAGTTTCTATAGATTACATGTTTCCCAGATTTTTCAAATTCTGCCCACTCTTTTCCATTTCTAGGAAATTCAAAATCTCTTACTTTTGCAGATGTAACAAGTATCAATGTATTACTTTTGTTACCTAGCTTTTGATTAAACCAGCTATGAATTTTCTCCAGCTCACCTAGCATCTCTCTAGCAGAAGAAATATCTTTTTTCATAAGTGCTTTTAGATATGTCTCATCTCTTAATATAAATACTTTTTTTCCACTATTAGATGAGAATTTATTCCAGATTTTTTTTACGTTAACAAATGGAGAGGCAAAACAAATGTTGGCCTTACAAGATTTATCAAAATAAACACCACCCTTATCTAGTTGTATTTTTTCTTGATAATGGAAAGTCTTCTTATTTACACCTGGTGGTCGCATCACCCAATAAACAGGGTCATTCCAAGAAGAACTTCTTTCTGGGCATTGCTGAGATTCAAGGACTGAGTTTCGTTTATCAACACCCATTTCAAAAATCCCAACCGAATAAGCCTCATCTTTATCTATTTTCCAAAAAGGATCTTGCTTATAATCTTGGCATGTTGATTTAATATTATTACTTCCGACCATTTGAGAAACAAAGCTGCTTTTAACTTTTGGTCTTAGATCGTAGAGGTTAAATGCCCAGGCCTTTCCAAGACAGGTTGATTTTTCAAATGAAGTCATTTTGTTACTTGCCTGAAGATTAAATCTCAATAGTGCGAAGTGCTCTTCTTGCAGGCCTGCAATTTGCAACCAAATTATTGTATCGGGGGTCCTACCAAATGAATGTTCTTTTAAATTAATCGTTTGAATTCTCGAACAAGACATCAACAGGAGAAATATAATTAAGTAATTAATTTTCAATTTGGGTCCATTTTCTTTTTATTTCTATGAAATAAGCTGCTTGATACAAAATCATTATTACGAAAAACAAAATCCAAGCTTCCTTAAAAGTATAACTCAAATTAACCGCTATTATGAGAGCGAAATCTCTAAGAAATAGTAATTTCTGATTCATTTTATTTTTAAATCTAAAAAACAAAATGAGCAGGACAATAATATTCATTGCGACTAGTCCATAGATATCGCCTATATGATTTGTGATCGTCATGATTATCAAAGAAATAAAAAATGGGAGCTTCCTTAATATATTTAGCTGCACCCTTTCATGACTATTTCCATCAAGATCAACTATGCGCGTTGTCCAAATAAGGCTCATTATCGCAGGTACGGAGAAATTTATCTGCTTACCTAGAGGTAAAAGTGAATATTGATAGAGAATAACTAAGACACTAGTGGCCAATAAGGCAAACCAGCCATGTAAATCACTAACTCTTTTCTCTTTATTAGAAATCAATAGATAGATTATGAGCAAGATCCCGCATATAGCGGAAGCTGAGAGGTATGGTGCAGATGGAAAAAGTCTTAGGAATTTCATAGTTTTTCATTCAAAGTTTAACCTAAATAATTTATCCTATCCTTAATTATTTCAACAATTTGTTAGTTCCTTCAAGGAGTTTACGTCAATGACAGATTCACTGCACCTCGCCACCAGAGAAATCATGTGGAACATCCCTTCTTCCTTCAAAGTTACGATGTATGTTCTACTCGTTATTAGTTCAATCATCTGTCTTTATGGCTTTTATAAAAAGTTTCAATTTGTCACAAATGGTCAAGGTATGGCCGGGCTAAAAAAACTTTTACCCGAGAAGTTAAACTGGAGTCGTTTTTTTCATACTGCACTTTTAACAGGAAAAGTTCCTCGCTTTAAAAATGTAGCTATTTTTCATGGCCTTATTTTTTGGGGCTTTATGATTCTATGGATTGCAACTGACCTTGTTGCCATTCACTACGATACTCCATTTAAAGTTTTCAAGGGAACAACTTATATTGTCATCTCTTTTCTAGCTGATATCGCAGGGGTCGCATTATTAATTGGAATTGGTCTTGCTTTTTTTAGAAGATACATTCAAAAGCCAGAATACTTAAGCTCTACAAAACCTAAGCAAGAACTTTTCATGTATGGAATGTTAATTAGCTTAGTTGTCATTGGATATTTAATTGAAGGTGTTCGTATACTTGGTACAGGTATGCCGGAAGGTGAAAGTCAATGGGCACCCGTAGGATACGCACTTGCTCTTCTCTTTAAAACCTTTGGCCTTGGGGAGCAAACTTGGTCTTCTATCTATAGAGGGATGTGGATGTACCACATGGTAAATACCATGGTTTTTGTTGCCTCTATTGGCCATTCTAAATTTTTCCATATTGCGATTCTTCCATTTGCGGCACTAGTAACTCCCAAAAGAAGAGGCGGAGTCTTAGACCCAATGGATTTTGAATCAGCCATGGCCGAAGATGCGGCCGAGGAAGATATGTCTTTTGGTTTGTCTAACCTTTCTGGTCTTACAATGAAAAACAGACTCGACCTTGTTTCTTGTGTTGAATGTGGTCGATGTACCCAAGTATGCCCCGCCAATCTTGCAGGTAAGCCACTTAATCCAAAAACTATTATTACAAAGACAAGAGATTTAGCTTACTCAAGTAATGGAGCTGATGCAGATATATGGGGAGAAAATCCTCTCTTTTCAAGCAATGAACTCGATTCATGTACAACTTGTGGTGCTTGTATGGAAGAGTGTCCTGCTAATATCGAACACGTCAATCTCATCATGGAAGCTAAAAGATATAAGGCGCTGACGCTTGGTGATCTACCGACTGATGCTGCAACTGCAGTTCAAAAAATCCAAGTTAATGGAAACCCATGGGGAATCACACAAGATGACAGGTTTAAGTGGGCCGACGGTATGGATGTCCCTGTTATCGAACAAGGTAAAAAAGTTGATTACCTCTATTATGTTGGATGTGCAGGATCTTACGATTCAGCTAATCAACAGGTTGTTAAAGATACTGTCACATTACTTAGAAAAGCTGGCGTTGATTTTGCTGTTCTAGGAAAAACTGAAAAGTGTAACGGTGATCCGATTAGACGTTTTGGTGATGAATATTCTTTTACTGAAATTGCAATTGAAAATATCACGACAATGAATCAATACGATTTTGGAAAAGTAGTTACTCATTGTCCTCATTGCTTACACACAATCGGAAAAGAGTATGCAAAATTCGAAGATGGTAAGTTTGAAACGATTCACCACACTGAACTTCTTGCAGACTTAGTTAAAACTGGAAAGATCACCCCAACTAAGACTGTTGATGAAAACTTAACATTTCATGACCCTTGTTATTTGGGTCGACATCATGGTGAGTATAATGCTCCTAGAACAATCTTAGATTCTATTCCAGGTGTCACCGTAACAGAAATGGAAAACAATAAAGATGAAGCGCTCTGCTGTGGAATGGGTGGAGGTAATATGTGGTACGAGCTCCCAGAAGGGAAGCATCCTGCACTTAACCGCCTAGAAGAAGTTGGTGAGACAAAAGCAGCAAAATTAGCAACTGCCTGCTCCTACTGTATGATTAATTTTAATTCATCAAGGTCTAGTATTGATTCAACAGAAAATCTTGAAATTGAAGACGTTGCTTCAATTCTTGCAAAATCAATTGAATAAACCTGCCCTTTATCTGCTGATGTTGTTATCAATAACGACATCAGCTTTGGCCCAGGATAGTACACCAGTCCAGTTCCCCGGAGTGGCCAGCTCACTTGAAGAAATTATTAACATTCATCGAAATCAATATGAGAGTTTACTTGAAAAAGTAGGGAAGAACCCAAAGCTTATGAGTCAGCTTGGGAATATTTCAGACGTTAAACTTAATAAGTATTTTATGAGGTCTATCTTATTTCATTCTGAATTTAGATATCTCGATTTGGCAGAGGGAAATGAATGTACATTTTATGCTCTGATAGAAAATGATCTTGTAAAAACGACTACCGGAAATATCGATAACATTATTATAACCTTCAACAATAAAGAGAATAAGAGAGAAACAGCTCTCGTAATGAAGAAAGATTTTCTTAAATATGTTTATAAGAAAAAATGTTTTCAAAATGGTGAAATCTCGACTCTTTTCAAGTTAGAGAATTTATCTCGAACAATAAAGGCCTTAAAGTTTCAAACACCAAAAAATAAAAATCAATGTGTTGGTATTTTAAAAGAATGGCAAGATAACTCTTATACTCCTTATCTTTGTCGAATACCTGAGATCATGAATGAAGCGAAGAAGTCACGTTTAAGACTTAATTCAATTCCAGCAAATGAAGTTTTAAAAAGGCGATATTACAGACAGAAGATTTCATTAGCTGAAGTTATTTCAGGAAAGGTTGGCTTCTTTGAGCGCTCGTATCTTGAGAATTTATGTCAATCGATAGCAGACCAAGGGACATTTTGCTCAACTTACTTGGCCTCAGATGTTTGGAATAAGATAACAAATGGAGAAGAGCCAAGGCACAAGATGGAATACAAATGTAGTATCTATCTAAAGAAACAGATGCCACTCAGTCTAACTCAACTCAGAAGATGTGCCGCTGTATTCAACAAAACCCCAGATGCTTGCATCAATCTGGGGTCAAAGAAGTTTCCTTCTATATTTCCACGTAATAAATGTGATGCCATATCTGAAGCTCTTGCAGTAAGTAATCTCAAAACGAATTATCAAGATTGCCCCGCTGAGGTCGACAATGAAGGTATTGTAAATATACACAGAATCTTAAACCACTTAAAACCAAGAGAAGTTCTATCAACTTCCTCATCTTGTGCAAATGAAACGAACTTCTCATTTGCGAAACTAAACATAGATTACAAGAATGCGGATGCGTGGCCTCTTAAGATATGTTTTAAAGACAGGATACAAGACAAAGAAGTATGTGAGCGCTATATCCCTGGTTACAACCCCACTTCAAAGTTAAGCGAAGGTAATGTTATTTCAAAAATCCTTTATCGTATTAAAGGAACTCAATCTAACATGAAGTGTAAAAGTGTTAAGAAGCAAAACTATAATCCAAATCTCTTGGAGCATAAAGTTGGATGTTGGATTGTTTATGATGATGATATCTGTACGACTCTTCATTGCCCTAAAAGAATATTTGTCGACCAAAAACAAATTACTGATCTCAAGTTTGTTGGAAAGCCAGTATTCGAATACTTTGCCAATTCATTTTCAAACGAAAAGTTTTCTCTCATGAATATCATTAATGAGACATATAAAATTGAGCCCAAAAAAGTTAGAAATCTAACAGAGCTGAAATACTTCTTCGACAATAATAAGAATGGAATAATTCATGGAATTGGATGTGTAGAAGATCTATATCCTGCTCGATTCCATAAAAATGCATTTAACGAATGTTCCCCCTTACCCTTTATTATTGATGGCTATAGAAAAGCTTATGGAAATACTTTTTTAACTCTTAGAACTGCTATAGATGATATTCACTCTCCAAGACCTCTTGTTTGGAATTACCTTTTTAATTCTGTTGCTGGGTATAGAGAGTTACATCCATTAAAACTTTGGACATTGTATGCGATCAGAAATTAGTCTGGCCTTATTCATATTCATACTGTCATTTAATGTTTCAGCAAGAAATAGCACTCTCCCTATTTTGAAAACTAAATCCGACATAAAGGATATTCGATACATTACAAAAGATGGAAAGTTCACTTATTACCAACGGCGATCAGGAACTCTTCTACTTTCAACAAATTACAAAGTAAAAGAGATCCTAAAGGCTGAAGTAGGAAGTCAATTTACTATTCATTCAAGTTCCTCAAATAAAAAAATAATTATTACTGTCGACGATACATTTCATACTTACTTAGGCCTTAGACATCTTAAACGTATTTACGTTAACGATATCGGATCTGAAGAAGTTCGCGAAATAGGAAAGGGACATAGCCCTAAGCTACATTTAAATGATACTTGGATGAGTTGGTTTAATCCTTATACCAGAAATGTCAGTTTCATTAATATAAAGAGCCCTACACTGAACTTTAAAGTAAAAATTAAAAACACCCTCAATGCTTACTTTAGACCTGATGTTGTCATGTTAAATGAAAAAGAAGTTTTATATACAGATATAAACAACAAGGGTATTCCAGCGATCCTTCAGTATTCGAGAAAACTTAAAAGGGTAAAAGCAATTTTTAAAAGTGCATCTAGCTCACAGAGAATCGAACTTTGTAAAAACGATAAGAGTTTATTTGTTGGTGAGTTTGGCTTTAACAATTCCCCAAGGGGGAGCATCATAGCGAAAGTAAACCTTAAGAAGTTTAATATTGATAAAGCTGATATTGTTTATCAATCAAGAATGAATGATTTTGGAAATATTAAATGTAGTTTCAAAAAAGATCATCTCTATTTTATAAAAAATATAAGTAAAATAGGCGGTCGTGTTGAATCTGAGGTAAATGCATTTAATCATGTAAAAAAATCATCTCGCATCATTAGTGACCTAAAATATGTGTCACAGCTTCTTGCCATGGATGGAAGGCTCCTTGTTCCTTTTAGAGGAGTTTTTTATGTACTAGAAGGAGATACTGATTTAACAACTGTAGGCCTACTTAAAAAAAATGTTGATAATACACCTATCCCAGAACAAACTCCCGACGGAGCTCCTGTAGACAAACCTAAAAATGAAAAAAAGGAGAAGAAGAAATAAAAAAGCTATCATTCTATCTTATTCTCCTTTTCTCTTTGAACTCTTATGCAGTTAATAAGAAGAAAATTCTTGTTCCAAAGAGTAATCTTCCTGTAGAAATTAATTTTCTTATTCAATCAATTCAGATGGGCAAACTATCTCCAATTGAGAAAAGACGAATTGATCAAACTATCATCAAACTCGATCAGTTGATGGAAAAATTAAGTAAAGAAGAAATATTTTTTGTAATTAAGACTGAAGCATATAAAGTCATTCTTAAAAACAAGCCTGACATTCTTATTAATCGTAATAGTTACAATAAAGACATTCTTGACAAGTTTGACCCTTACATAAAAAAGAGTAAGCTCTCCCCTTTTTCAAAATGGGTTCTGTATTCAATTAAGTCCGATCTTGAAGAAATATTTGAATCACCCTTATTTGCAACTTGGAAAATTAGAAAGAAATATAAGAATAATCTTGATCGAAAATTACTTCGTCTCGAGAAAAAATTAGAGTTACTTGTTCCCTGGTATGAATATATTAGTTCAACAGAGGCAAGAGAGTTTGATGAGAACTTAAAGCCTGTCATGATGAATCTTCTAGAAAGGATAAATCTTTATTTTTTTCAACTCGTAAAGTATTCAAGTACCCAGGCCATGGACCTGTCACCGATAAGGCCAAAGTTTACTTATTTTGAAGAAAAAGAATTTGACCTAGATACAAAATCAGAAGTTATTAGTGTTACCCTAGAAAAAGTTGTTGATTCTGTCCTTAAAGACAATACTCCTCCTGCTTTACCTACACCTGTAAATGATTGGCTTCCAAGAGAAGATGGATCCACACCTGAAACTGCAAGAGCTTACCCTACGCCTGATCCTAACTACAAAGTTCCAGATAACTTACCAAAACCAGTTGATGACTGGTTCAATGAACTATAATTATTTTTGATAATTTCCAAATGACAATTTAAGCCCATCGCAGGCCCGCTCAATATATTCAGGGTTGAACTGTTTACCCTTATCGTATTCAATAACCTTAATGGCCTTACGATAAACTTCAACATTTGGCTCTTTCATTGCTTTTTTTTGCATTTCATCTTCAACAATATTATTAAAGATATTGGCCATCGAAACGATCATCGCAAACTTATAGATCCCCTCTTCTTTTAAACCTTTGGGAAAGCCATTTCCATTCCACTGCTCATGATGTTGAACAACAATCATTTGAACTTCTTCTGGAATATTTTTCATTTTCTTAATCATTCCCACACCCTTATTAGGATGATCTTGAATGGCCTGAGAGTATCTTACGTTTGTTTTATTTTCTAAAATATTTGCAGGAATCTTTGCTTTCCCGTAGTCATGAAGAAGAGCTCCCATATAAATATTCTCTAAATCATATTGAGCACCAAAACCACAACACATTGCTAAGTAAACAGAAATGTTCGCTGTATTCACAGAGTGATCAGCAACAGATGAGTTAAACTTTGTTAATTTTGCTATAATGGCCTTATTTATTTTATCTTCTGAAGCAAGAGCTACAAATTCTTTCGATTGGTGCTGTAAAACTTCGACTGATCTTGAATTTAATTCTTCATCAGCAAATGTCTCATATAGTATTTCTTTTATTTCTTCTCTTTGTTCTACAAGTTCTCGATTTTCCTCTCCAACTTCTTCAACCATTTCTTCAATGGTCTCTTGCTTGGCAGCATCTAACCAACTGAGTACAGTTTCTAGTTCTTCTTTCAAGACAAAAACTTCAGCAACATTTTTAGAAAGGAAGAGATCATACTTCTCTGAAGTAATAGCATCGCCATTAAATCGATATTTCAAATATTTATTATTAATTTTTAGATAAAGATCAGAACAAAGCGCCTTTTCTGGATCGAACTTCTTTAAAGGTACGGCTTCGTATAGCTCTTCATTGAACTTATCAGACAATACTTTCTCCTTTAAATATATTTTATCAAATTAATTGAATTAAGAAAGGAGGAAGTATTTGTAATTGCTAGAGTTCAAATCCCGTATGAATTTCGTCTACTATTTGATTTACTGAGTCTACCATTGAAGAAGGCTCTTCAGGAGGATGCATATTTGTAAAGCCTGTTTCATTAAGTCCAATCTGGGTGGGCTGATACTGAAAGAGACTAAAGTTAAGCTTATTTGCTTTCTTATTCAAAAGAAATACTTTTTTGCCAAGTGCACATCCTAGTAACGCTAAGACAGGATTACTTGTAATCACACCGATACTCAAATAAATCAATTTTCTAATCTTTTCAGGGCTACTGTCACCATGAAGAATATGTCTATTACATGGGGAAAAATCTTTAAACATATCTTTTAAGTAATTTTCTTCTGGTAACCAGTGAACAAATAACTGCTCATCAAATCGGTCAAGAAGGTCGTACGATTGATCAGGGTACTCTGAGATTTGACTTGAAAAATTACAAAATATAAACGGCTTTGCCTCAACTGTTTTAAAGATTTCTTCTTCTGTAGTCACAGCATCTTCTGGTTTATCAAATAAAACTTTTACTCGAGGTACTTCTTCTTCAAGGTATCCTTCCAAAAGCTTAAGGTTTGATTCAGCATTTCTCTTGCCCTCATCAACCTCCAAGGCAAAGGTGTAAAAGACTTTGTTTAAGCCAGATGCATATCCTACTTTTTTCTCAGCAGAATAACTTAAGGCCAAGACTCCACTTTTAACACTTCCTTCAAAATCAAAAAATATTTCTACATCTGATACCATATTGGTATTCACAGCAAAATGGTGAATACCGGCCATATTATATTTTTCTTCAGGTAATAAGTGTACAAAGAATTTCTGGTTTAATACATCAACAATAAAGTCTGATTCTTTATGAGAAATTATATGTATATTATGTTCTTTGTACTTTTTACCAATTTGATGCAAGAACGGTATTGTCTCAACAACAGCGCTCAGTTTCTTAGGTAAAAGGACGACAATATCTCTCAATCAATTCTCCAAAACTTTCTGATTCTTAGAAAATAATACCGTGTAATAGATCACGGAATAGGGAAGGGCAAAAAGATTCACTATCGGTATGCCCACCAATATTAAAAATACTCCACCAGAGGCACAATAGGGAACAAAGCCAGATTTTACGTCAGACATACATTTTCTAAACGTTAAGTTATGTCTACTCCATGAATAGTCGACAAAAGAAATTGATAAAAGGAGAGCAGATATGACTAAACTCAAAGGTGGTAGGAAAAAGCTGAGCGCAAAGCCGATTAAAGTCATCAGTAATATAAAGGCTACTTTTTTTATCTCATTAAATAATGTGTGCAAAAACCTTTTCATCATTCTTGAAAATGAGTCAGAAATATTTGGAGGCCTTTGACCATTCGCAATTTTTTCGGTTCTTGAGCTGATTAGGTCATTAAATGGAGAGGCCAATAGACTTACGATAATAACAAATGTCCAATTAATGATAAAATAAAAGATAATTGTAAGAATTGCGACAAAGAGACCTGAAAGAAAGCTTAACCAGCCAGACTCCACCTTAGAAGATATTAACTGCTTTCCCCACTCATACACATCCCCATAGAGCCATTGTCCAAAAAAATAATAAAGAATAATACCAATCAACACGGGGAAAAAACTAAAGAGAATAATCCACTTATCAGATTTATAAATTCTTAATGAATCACCAAAACTTTTCATCATATTATTCATTTGGAAACTCCCACGATTCAGGGTCAGGAAACTTGTACTTATATAGTTCTTTAAAACTATCTAAAGTTGAATTTTCAGGGATACTTCTACACAAAGATTTGAAAGTTGACCAATTCAGAAACTTCTCAGTTATCTCATTCTCAACAAAAGCTTTTTCAGTTCGTTCTAATTTATCCCATGTTTTTTTAATCATACCTTGGCATCCCGCAAGATTTTCTTTTTCGAGATGATAAAGGCATGCTGCTACTTGAATAATCGCCCAATACACAAGCCTCGCATTGTCTCCCCTATCCTCTAGCCACCAATGTTCGAGCTCCTCATGACAGTCCCAAAAATGGCCAGTATTAAAGAGCTCTACCCCTTTTTTAACTTTTTTAAGGTTTTCATGGCTAAACCCAAAATTCTCGTTTGACACTGCGAATCACTCCTCATTTTTAATAACACCTATCTAGGCTAAAAGAAGTATAACATTTGATTCACTTTGATCATTTGCTTGACGCATAAATACGACCTATATCATTTAATTAAGGGTACTCTTTGTGCTAAAAATTTCTCAGAATAGAGGTATTTTATGTCTGACAGTCAGTCTAAACACATTGCGAAAAGCTTAGTTCCTGAATACATCAGAGAGCTTCAAGTCTACCAAGCTGGAAAACCAATCGATGAGCTTGCAAGAGAAAAGGGTTTAACTCGAATTTCAAAGCTTGCGAGTAACGAAAACCCACTTGGCCCATCTCCTTTTGCTATTAAAGAAATGACAGGAGGACTTTGGGAGTTACACCGCTATCCTGATATGCACGCCTACAAGTTAAAAACATCGCTTTCAAAACTTTATAATTTGAAAAAAGAAAACATTATTTTAGGTAATGGTTCTGAAGGAATTATGGCCTACATTTCTAGAGCTTTCATTAGTCCAGGAGATGAGGTTCTTACAAGTGAAAATACTTTCATTGGGTTTTATATTCTTTCAAGAAGTGTTGGAGCGAAACTCAAAACAGTTCCTCTCACAAAAGATTATAGATTTGATGTTAAAGCACTTGCAGAAAATATCTCTGAAAAAACGAAAGTCATCTATATCGCAAACCCTAATAATCCAACAGGAACATATATTACAAAAGACGAGTTTGATTCTTTGATGGCCCATGTTCCAAAACATGTGCTCGTTGTTCTTGATGAAGCCTATTTTGAATTTGCAAACCATTGCTCTGATTATCCAGACTCAATGGATTATAGATACGATAATGTTTTAACATTAAGGACTTTTTCTAAGGCCTATGGATTATCTGGAATTAGAGTAGGATATGGTTTCGGGAATGAACATCTTATCTCCAATTTAACTAAGGTAAAACTTCCTTTTGAACCAAATCTTATTGCACAGCTTGGGGCCTGTGGAGCTCTTCACGATACTCCTCACCTTGAGAGAACTCTAAAAAACAATCAAGAGCTTTACGAAAAAACTTTTAAATATTTAGAGTCTAAAAACTTTAAGCCAATTCCTTCAATTACAAACTTTATTACACTCAAAACAGGTTCTGAAGAAGCAAGTAATGAAATGTTCAGGTTACTGTTAGACGAAGGTGTCATTATTCGACAGCTAAAAGCAAATGAGATGCCTGACTTCGTGAGGATTTCAATTGGAACAAAAGAAGAAATGGATCATTTCTTTGAAGCAATGGAAAAAGTTATTCCAGAGTATGACAAAAAACACGGAAGGGCAGAATAATGAAAATTTGTGGTTATAAGCAACGACCTGCATACTCATCAAATCCAAGAATGGGAATTATGCTTAGTGACACTAAGATCTTAGACCCAAACCTATGTCTAGCTCTTCACTATCAAAAAGAAGGCAGATATAACTCCTTTGAAAGAGCAAATCATAAACTCTCACCCAGTTTACATCGCCACCTACAAGTGTCAGATTCCCCTCTCGAAGATTTACTAGAAGTGATGGAGTCATTTAAGAAATTAGAAAAAAAAGGTGACCTGACTCTTCAAGATGGATCTCCAATCGTCATAGACTTAAATGAGTCAGTAAGAATGACAAAACCATTAGATAAAATTAGTACCTATAGAGATTTCTATGCCCATGAAAAACATGTCGCAAAAGGTTTTGAAAAAAGAAAAGAACCAATCCCTGAAGCCTGGTATGAAATACCTGCTTATTACAAAGGGGCCACAGAAGGATTTATTGGACCTGAAGAGGAAGTTCTTTGGCCTTCATATACAGATATATTAGATTACGAACTCGAATTAGCGGTTGTCATTGGGAAAGAAGGGAAAAATATCTCTTCTGATAAATCAATCGATCATATTTTCGGTTACACCATTCTAAATGATATATCTGCTCGTGATATCCAGAAAAAAGAAATGGCGATTCGTCTTGGCCCTGCGAAGGGAAAAGATTTCTGCTCCGTGATTGGACCTGTTATCACCACCTCAGATGAGTTTAAAGGAAAAGAACCTAACCTTCTCATGACTGCCACTATCAATGGCGAAGAATGGAGCCGAGGACATTCCGGAGACTCTCATTTTTCTTTTTCTCAAATGATTGAACATGTTTCAAAAGACGAATGGGTAATCCCTGGAGATCTCTTTGGGTCAGGGACAGTTGGTACTGGCTGTGGACTAGAAATAGATAAGTGGATTAAAGAAGGCGATAAGATTGAACTCACAGTAGAATCAATCGGAACTCTTAAGAATACGATCGGAATAAAGAGGAAATAATATGGAATCATTTAAAGAAAGTGGAATTGTGACAAAACAGGCCCATGTAAAAATCCCTGAGGGGATGTACGAAGAAGAACATGCCAGAAAAGGATTCTTTGGACGTGTCAGTCAGCTTTATCATGAACAGCCACCAGTTAGTTGGACAAATATTGAAGGTGACCTAAAGCCTCGTTGTCTTCCTCCAGTCTACGGTGATCAGCTAAAGAAAAATAACTTTATGCCAATCCTAGAAAATAACGATTGCATCATTTCTGTTGGAAACTTCACTGACTCATACAAATGTTTCTTTAGAAATGCCGATTTCGATGAACTATTCTTTATTCACGATGGAGATGGGAAAGTTGAAACATCATATGGGCACCTAGAATACAAAAGAGGCGATTATATTGTTATGCCTAGAGGAACTACTTATAAGTTTTTCATTAACTCGCCTACGAAGTTTTTAAGAGTAGAGTCTGCTGCTGAATTCGAAGAGCCGACGAGAGGAATCTTAGGGCCCAATGCTCTTTATGACCAAACCGCTAAGGTTACTCCAGAAGCTGCCATAGGTTCTGAACAAGATAAGGATCAGTACGTTGTAGAAATCAAACGACAGGGCAGAATCTCTGCTGTGACCTATCCTTTTAATCCCCTTTCAGCAAAAGGCTGGAAAGGATCTTTATACCCTTGGAAGATTTCTATCTATGACTACTGCCCTATCATGAGTCATAAATATCATATCCCTCCATCTGGACACACAACTTTTGTGGCCGGAAACTTTATTGTTTGTTCTTTCGTAGAAAGACCTCTTGAAGACAGTAAAGAAGGTGTTTTAAAAGTTCCATTTTATCATTCAAATATCGATTTTGATGAAGTCCTTTTTTACCATCAAGGAAACTTTTTTAGCCGTGATAATATTGAAGCTGGAGCAGTAACTTTTCACCCTCAAGGGATTCATCATGGACCACATCCTAATGCTTTCAAAAAGGCCGATGAAAAAGAATACACTGATGAGTATGCTGTTATGATTGATACTAAGTTCCCTCTGAATCCTACAAAGTGGTTCAGTGAAGTTGAGTTAAAAGATTATTGGAAGAGCTGGATGTAATATGAAAATGTTGTCTTTTGATACAAATGGTCCTTTTCAGGACAATTATAAATTTCTCATTGGAAGTATTCTTCCGCGTCCGATTGCAGTTGTTTCAACTGTTAATAAGGATGGAACGAACAATGTTGCTCCCTTTAGTTTTTTCACAGGAATTAGTGCATCTCCAATGATTGTTGCTTTCTGTCCACTTATCAGATCAAGCACAGGTAAAGAAAAAGATACTCCGCTAAATATAAAAGAGCAGGGTGAGTTTGTTGTCAGTTTTGTCAGCGAAGAGATTGTTGATAAGGTTAATGACTGTTCAACAGAGCTTCCATACGGGGAAGATGAGTTTACTCATTCGGGTCTCACTCCTCTAGATTCAGACATTGTTAAACCAAAAAGAGTTGCAGAGAGTAAAATTCAATTTGAATGTAAATTTCGAGACTTTCTCTCATATGGAGACGGACCTGGTGCTGGGCAGATCATCACCGGAGAAGTCGTTAAAATCCATGTTGCCGAAGAACTCTACGAGAGTGGTCGAATCAATACAGAGAAGTTTAATCCTATTGGCCGTGGGGCCGGTAATGACTGGATTAAATGTACAGACCTCATTCAACTTGAACGTAAAATGAAGGCCCAGATCCAAAAATAAAAAAGCCGCTCATAAGAGCGGCTCCATAACTATATAAATTTAAAATTAAATTAAGCTAGTTTAACTTCTTCTTTGATCTTAGCGAATGTTTTTTCTTCTCTAATCGCATACATCATATTCTTTTTGATTTGCTCATCACCAGTGTAGTACTTTTTAATTTGCTCTATATCAGCTCCAGTACCCTCTGCTGTTTCAGCAATTTTCTTATCAAGGTCAGCATCATCAGCTTCAACATTATACTTCTTAGCCAATGTATCTAAGATAAGACCACTCTTAACTTGAAACTCAGCTTTTGTATGAAGATCATCATGCCATTTAGTAAAATATTCTTCGGCCATCTCATCAGTAAAACCTTGTTGCTTTAAGTTTTTCGTAAGGTCATCTTTAAGATAGTTTTCTTGTTGTTGAATCATTGCCTTTGGAACTTCAAAAGTATTTTCTTCTACAAGTTTCTCTAGGATCTCTTGGTGAAGTTTCTCGTCAGCACTTCTGTTTTTTTGAGTTTCAATGCTCTTCTTATTTTTTTCTTCAAAGTCACTTACAGATTCGAAACCAAATTCTTTTGCTAACTCATCAGTAAATTCAGGGAATTCTTTATGCTTAATTTCAAGAAGTTCAACTTCAAACTTTACCTTAGCGTCCTTAAGGTCTTCAGCATGGTAATCAGCAGGGAAAGTTAAGCTAATATCTTTCTTCTCACCTTTTTTCATTCCAACCATTTGCTCTTCAAAACCAGGAATAAATTGTCCAGATCCAATCTCTAAAACGAAATCTTCTCCTTTCATATTTTCAGGTCTCTCTCCGTCTTCTTTTTCACCTTGAAAATTCATAACAGCAGACATTCCAGTATCAAGAGTCACTGATTCATCAGTGATTTCTTTTAACTCGGCCTTAGAATTAAGATAATTTTTTCTAATCCCTTCAATGTCATCTTCAGTCACTTCAACTTTATCACGAGTGAAGCTAAGTCCAGTCATCTCTTTAACATCGACTGTAGGGAAAATTTCAACTAGAGCATCAAAGCTTACTGATTTTCCAGACTCATAGTTCATATTTTCAAATGTTGGGTAACCAACAACTTTAATCTCTTCTTTTTCAATTGCTTCAATAAATTGATTGTTGATGAATTTATTAAGGGCATCGTGCTCAATTTGTGGTCCGTACATTTGCTTTACCATGTCTAATGGCGCTTTACCTTTTCTAAAACCTTTAAGACTTACTGACTTTTGCTTTTCAAGAACAGAGTTTTTAATCTCTGTAGTAAGATCTAAAGTTTCAAAGTTAAAAATAATCTTTTTTGTACAACCATTAATTTGTTCAACTGAATACGACATTAAGCACCTCTATATTAAGACCGACTGCGCATTGCGCAATTTTATGAATAATTGTTGCTGGAAAATAGCTATTTCGACGTTAAATGTCAATGAAACAAGGTCTATAGCCTCTTTAGGGGTAATGAACTCTATTTAAGTACAACCCCTCTGGAGGTGCGACCGGACCTAACTTATCACTAAGCTTCGTTTGAAGAGAATCTTCTATTGACGCAGGGCTAGATTTTCCTTTCCCCACATTTACCAAGGCACCCATAATTAAACGAACCATCTGCTTTAAGAAGCCAGATCCTTTAATTTTTAGCATATAGAATTTTTCATGATCGAGAGAAAAGGGGAAGTGTTCCACTCTTTCGATGTCACAGTGAAGAATTCTTCTCACTGTAGATTGAACATCTGTTCCGACGCAGAAATAATTTTGAAAATCATGCTCTCCTACGAATTTCTTGCAGGCCATTCTCATAAGATCAATATCTAAATCTCCCCTGAAGTGACTTTTTAGATCATTAAAATGAGGGAGTCCAAAATCATCGCCGTAAGTGAACAAATAACAATACTCTTTCCAAAGAGCATCTCTAACGGGATTGAATTTTTCATCAACTTTTTCGACACCCAAAATTTTTATCTTTGAATCTATTTTGGAGTTAAGTCCTTTCTTGAGACCTTCAGGATCGATATCTAAAGGTATTTCTACTTTTACAATCTGAGCAAGTGCATGAACGCCAGCATCAGTTCGGCCAGAACCAAGACTTTTAACTTTATCTGATTTTGAGATTTCTCTTAGGGCAATATTGATCTGCCCCTGAATTGTATTTTTCTCGTCTACTTGAGTTTGCCAGCCAAGGAACCCTGTCCCATTATAGCTAACAGTTAGTTTATAGGTATTCAAAGGTGAAACCAATTCCAAAAGATGCTCCAGAAATTGAGAGTTCATCTTGGAAGTTTTCGTAATTTTGAAATCTCGATTCGAGAGTAAAATAATAATTTGTAATATCGTAATTAGAGTACATCTTTATAGCTGATTCTTTGAACATACTTGAAAGAGACATCTTAAGTTTCGCTCCATAAAAGTATCCATAACTCACTTGCCTTCTTTGCTTATATTTATCACCAGTATCTCTATCAGACCTATTTTGAATTAGACCCATAAAGGAAGGACCACCAGTTCCTGAAATTTGAAAGTAAGATGTCAAAGGAAGATCAACAGACAAACTTAAATCTAGAGGAAGTGTCCAGAGAATAAAATTGGCACTACTTTGTGTATTATCGATAAAGATACCCTTACCAGAATTATATCCAACACCAGCATTCATACCGATACTCATCAATAGGTATCTCTTGGTAAAATATTTATTCATGGAAACTTGAAGTACTCCACCTTTAACTGACCCAGTAGACTCTTCATAAGTTTTATTGAAAACATTACCAGGATCTCGATAGTCAAAATCATCTTTTATAAAAGAAAAACCAAATGACCACTTACCCTTAGTTTTAAAATTACGAATTTGCTCAACTCGATTTATTTCAAGGTATTCAGTTGAATTATCAAAAGTTCCAGGTGCTGTTACATTAAATTTCCCAGAAGACTTTAGTCCCGCATTTTTCTTAACTCCACCTTGAATGGCAAAAGAAGAACCGTCGCCATGTCCTATCCCCTCACTGGAAGAGCGATCTCCCATGAGGTACATATCATTGGCCTCAACATCTTTTAATTCTTCCTGAATCGCACGATACTCAGAGTCTTGCTCTGGCATTGTTTGACCATGATCTTGTGCACTCAATGCAAAAGACCCTAGAAAAATTAGACTAAATAGAAGGTGCTTCTTCATCTTCGACATCAGATTCATTCCATTGAAAAATATCGCCCATAGTTTTTCTATGAGTTAGATAGTAAACAAGTGAGATAACGACATATAAGTTCATCAAAGTAAAAATCATAATTTGTTCATAAACAAGAACTGATGCACCTACTAGAAACATAAAAAACAATACTGCTTTTTTATGCTTTCTTATCGTGTCAGAGTCCTTAAATGAATTAAATGGGACATTTGAGATCATAAGGACAGCAATCATTACAATATAAACCATCAAAAATGGTGCATAGTTTATTATTGATTCAAATTCAGTTGAAAGGAGTACCAAACCAACAGTACAAATGGCCCCAGATGGTATTGGTAAACCTTGAAAGAAACTAGCCGATACTTTTGAAATATTAGCGTTAAATCTTGCGAGCCTTAAGGCGCCACAAAGTAAATAAATGAAAGCAATTATAATTCCGATTCTTCCGTAATCAATAAGAAAACGATTATAAAGAAGAAAGGCCGGCGCCATACCGAATGAAATGAGATCACTTAAAGAATCAAACTGTTCACCAAATTGAGATTGAGTTCCAGTCATTCTTGCGACTCTTCCATCAACGCTATCAAAGATTGCACCTAATAAAAGAATCATACATCCATAATAAAATTTGCCTTGGTAAGACAGAAGGATGCTGACAAATCCACACCCCATATTTAATGCAGTAAAACTATTCGGTAAAAAAAAGGCTAATTTTTTTGGTCCACTCATCAATTATTCCTGAACGGAAGACCCTGCTATCAAGGTCTCACCTGCTATCACTTTGTCTTTTTCAGCTATAAGTATCTCATATTTCTTTGGCATATATAACAGGACTGTCCCACCAAACGGGAAATATCCAAAATTTGCTTGTTGCTTGCCCCTATCACCAGGCATAAGTGAAATTTCTGGCCATGAGCCTACATAACATTTCAAAAATTGTAATCCTACATTACGGCCTTGGACATCGCGCAAAGTCAGAGCAATACTGTCTAACATTTCTTTATTCTGCTCTTGCCTAGGTCCACTCTTATATCTAAAAAATGAGTTCCCATCCTTGAAGTTAAAATCCTGAACTTCACTTGTCATGGGCATGTGAATTCCCATTTCATCCCAGGGATTCATTGTAATCCTAACTTCAGTTAGGTTTTTTCCAAAGTAGCAGTGACTGATGTTGTGACTTACAGATTCAACTTTTCCCTGAACAGGTGAGAAAACGACATCTCTCTTAAAGGCACTTTCACTTTTATAGTCTTGCTTTTTTTTCTTTCTAAAGAGGAAATAGAGACCTGTCCAAACGAGAAGGCCACCAAAAATACCGAGAATGCTATCCATCACCCAGAGAAGGAAGATGATCATAGAAAAGACGATATTAACAAATTTAGAGAGAAACGATTTAGGCATAAAAAAATTCAACCTCAGTAGTATTTCTTGTCATCGAGAAGGCATACTTACCTTAAACTCTTTTTCATCTGTCCTATAGTAGAAAGGTGCCTTTCTATCTGAGAGTTCTTTGACTCTTTTAAATATCATACCAGATTGTTTATGAATCATATCTGAGGTGAGAGTTAATTTTTGGTCAATCATTTCACCAAAATGAGAAAACTGAGATATTCCATCAGCTTTCCACTTCTTTATCTCTTCCTCAAGATTCTTTTCCTCGATAAGTCCATCATTAATCTTTTCTCCGTCCCATTGATGGACAAAGATTTCTCTTTTAAATGCTTTTGAGATCCAAACACCTTTATCGTGCGCTAATAACTTAGGGACTTCAAAATGATAAAAAGAGTTAACCTCTAAGTTCTCCATTTCAAGAACTTGGCATAAGCCTTCACCAAGTCTCATCCCAGTGTAAGAGCCTGGTCCTGCAGTAAAAAATACTCTATCGAGATCCTTAAAGTTCATTGAATGAGAATTCATTAACTCAAATAAAAGCCCATGAAGAATCCCTGAACCTTTCTTTTCTTTAGTATCTAAATAATCAATCCAAGAATAATCTTTATCCAAAAGACCGAGAACAAGATGCTCAGATGTATCAATATAAAGTGAAGCACTCATCAGAAAAATCTACTAAAGTCATTAAAGATAGCGCCCACCATAAGCATCAATAAAATTGAAAGTCCTACTTGCTGAGCAATTTCCATCTTTCTCCGACTAACCGGACCTCTATTTATAATCTCAAGGAAGATGAACATTATGTGTCCGCCATCGAGAACAGGAATTGGAAAGAGGTTAATTACTCCAAGGTTGACAGAGATAAGTGCCATCAATTGAAAGAAGTAACTAATACTTGTATTAAATGAGTCTGAAGCAACTTTACCAATTGCGAGTGGTCCCCCAATAGACTTGAAAGAAACTTTAGCTGTGATTAGTTTAAAGAAACCATCAACAGTCTTAACCATTGTGTCCCAGGTTCTGACGAATGAAGCTGTAAATGATTTAAAAAATCCTTTTGAAGCTGTATTTACAAAATTAAGACCAATGAATTGACCTGAACTATAAACCCCAATCAACTTTACTTGCTTGTCGTCTTGTTCTCTAATTTCAGGGACAAGTTTTACATTTTTAATAACACCTTCACTCCAAACCCCAACTTCAATTTCTGGTTTAGGGATTGCTTGAAGGGTTCGTCTCAATTCTTCAAATGAGTAAACTTCTTTACCATCGAGAGAAAGAATGACGTCATTCTTTTTAATGCCAGCAAAAAATGCAGGAGATTTCGCGTTAACATCTTTAACTCTAAGGTCTAGAGTTCGATAACCCTTAATTGCCAATTGATTAATAAACTCTTCTCTAGAGTTAAATTGAACTTCAATCTTTTGAGCTTTTTCAATAAGTGGGGTTGGATTTTTATCTTTACCAAAGTCGCCCTTGAGAGGGAAAAGGTATAACTCACTGGACTTTTGAAAAGTGGCCATCAAATCAAGAGAGTATTTCCAATCAACACCTTTGGGGTCAAATGAAATCCCAAGAAGCTCGCCATTCTTATTAACAACAACTGGTTTTCTTAGAAGAGGAGGATGGTTCATGAGCATATCAAAAAACTTTCCTCCAGAAATATTCAATGTATTTTGAACAAGAGAGTTTTGTCTTTGAACCGTAATAGTTTTTATTACACCCTGCCCTTCCATTGGAATATCAGAAGGGTTGTAAATATATTTACCATTTACTTTTTTAACAATATCTCCAGACATAAATCCCATTTCATGCAAAGGACTTGCTGGAGGAACTACACCCATTTTTATTTCAGGAAGTCGTTCTCCTGACATAAAAAGTGAAAAGAATATAACCCAGGCCATAATAAAGTTTGCAAGAGGTCCCCCCATTACAATCCAAAACCGTGCCCATTTTCCCTTATGGGTAAAACTAAACTTTCTTTGTTCTTCCGGGATATCATCTTTTGAAAGAGGATCATCACCAAACATTTTTACGTATCCACCAAGAGGGATTGCTGAAATAGCATACTCAGTTGGACCTTTTACAAATTTAAATAGCTTTGGACCAAATCCCAGAGAAAAAACTTCTACTCTTACGCCGAATAATCGAGCGAACAAGTAATGACCGAGCTCATGAAAAAAGACAAGAGGCCCTAGGAAGAGAATAAAAATTAAGACTTTTTCAATCATATTATCAACTTTTGACTATATAAAAATACTTTAAAGCTGTTACAAAAAACGGAGCTAAAAAGATGAGACTATCTATCCTATCATACACTCCACCATGACCAGGAATCAAAGTAGAAGAATCCTTGATGCCCACTTGACGCTTAATTTTTGATTGAACGAGGTCTCCAACCTGAGACATTAGCCCCAAAAAGGCAAAAAATAGAAAATGTTGTACTCCCATTGTGTCAAAGAAGATCTGCCAAAAGATCCCCCCCACAATGCCACTTGTTAAAATTCCACCAATTAAGCCTTCTATCGTCTTATTTGGGGAAACACTGGGCCATAATTTATGCTTCCCAAAGTTTTTCCCAAAAAACCATGCTCCAGTGTCCATTCCGAAGTTTACTATCAAAAGAACGGCCAAAAGGGCCCTCCACTTTGAAAAATAAGTCATTGAACCGAGAGACATCATAGGTAAAAGAATGAGTATTCCCGCAAGGAATGGAAACTTGTCAGCTAACTTTACTAAGAATTTCGATTCCATATTTATATAAAATAAATAAACGATCAGCAGAACATTTAAAAGTAAGGCTGCATTTGTAAAAACTCCTACGAGGTCGGGAGAAACATCTACAAAAAAGAAATAAATAAAAGGAACAATTATTATGGTTTCAGAAATAAAATAATTTAGAGAAAATCTCTTCTTTTTAAAGAGATTACAAAAGATTTCATCAACAGCAAGTAAGCAAAATAAAAGGATGAAAAATAAAGTAGACTTCACTCCAAAATAAACACATGCAGCGACAGCTAATCCAAGCACCAATGCTGATGCTATTCTTTTTTGCGTATTAGACATTATGGAGTCCCTATTTGCATTTCCTTTAACTCCTGCTTATTTTTTTCAGCAAGAGTTAGAGAACTATCTAGGCTATTCGTCTCAACAACAGATCCGAAACGCCTCTCTCTTTGAGTGACTTCATTAATTATATTTCTAAATTCAGACCGCTTAAAGTCAGGCCATTTCGTTTGTGTGAAATATAATTCAGCATATGCAATCTGCCATAATAGAAAGTTTGAGATCCTTTGATCTCCACCAGTTCTGATAAGTAAATCGACATCACCAAGTTCTGGAGCCATTAGACATTCATCAAGAGTATTCATATCAAGTTCTTTACCTGGATTTTCTTTGATAAACCTATTCACTGCTTGAACAATTTCATCTCTTCCGCCGTAACCGAAGGCAAATGTTAACTTCAAACCTTGAAAAGTTCTGGTTTCTTCTTCTAAAGAAGAGACAAGCTTCTTCGTCTCTTCAGGAAGTCCTGTGATATCACCTATGACTTTAAATCTAATTTGATTTTTGATGATTCTCTTTTTTTCTTTTTTAAGAAACTTCTTTAAGAGAGAAAAGAGAGTTTTTACTTCAGTTAAAGGTCTCGACCAATTTTCAGTTGAAAAAGCATATAGAGTTAAAGCGCCAATACCTAAGTCGTCAGCTTCCTCTACAATATCTGAAACAACACTAGAGCCTCGAATATGGCCCCATACTCTTTGATGTGCTCTTTCATTGGCCCATCGACCATTTCCATCCATAATGATGGAGACATGATTTAATGTAGAGTTTTTCTCTAGACTCATCAAACCGCCATTAACTCATTTTCTTTCGCTGACATAACTTCATCAACTTGCTTAATATACTTATCTGTAATCGTTTGAACTTCACTTTGAAATTTCTTTGAGTCATCTTCAGAAATTTCTTTATCTTTTTCAGACTTTTTCACGACTTCATTTTGATCACGTCTTGAATTTCTGATCGCGATCCTTGCTTCTTCAGCATATTTCTTAATTTCTCGAACTTGTTCCTTTCTTCTGTCTTCAGTAAGAGCTGGGAAAGGTATTCTTATAAGGTTTCCATCATTGGAAGGAGTTAACCCAAGGTTGGCTCCCATAATGGCCTTCTCAATATCGGCAATCATGTTTTTATCAAATGGCTGGATTTGTAAAAGTCTTGCTTCAGGAGTACTTACCTGGCCAACTTGATTAACCGGAGTCGCTGTTCCGTAATAATCAACACTAACTCCATCTAAAACAGAAGCTGAGGCACGTCCAGTTCTTACTTTTGTCATTTGATATTTCAAATTTTCTAAAGCCTTATTCATTGAAGATTCAAGTTCTGGCTTGATTTGATCCATCATTTTTCAAACTCCCTTTCAATTATTTGTGACGATAGTTCCAATCTCAGAACCTTCGACTACTTTTTTAATGTTACCCTTCTCAAACATATCGAGAACGATAATATCAATTTCATTATCCATACATAATGAGATTGCTGCGGAATCCATAACTTTGATTCCCTTATTTAGAACATCAATATATTTAAGCTTATCAAATTTTACTGCATCTTTATGAATCATAGGATCTTTGTCATAAATTCCATCGACCTTTGTTGCTTTCAAGATAATGTCAGCATCAATTTCATTGGCCCTAAGAGCAGCAGCAGTGTCAGTCGTAAAATATGGATTACCTGTTCCGGCAGCGAATATGATCACTCGCTTTTTTTCTAAATGCCTTGCAGCTCGACGTCTTATATATGGCTCGCAAATTTCTTGCATTTCAATTGCACTTAAAACTCTTGAGTGGACACCTTTTCTTTCTAAATTATCCTGAAGTGCCAACGAGTTAATTACTGTGGCAAGCATTCCCATGTGATCAGAAGTTGTTCTATCCATTCCCTTGGTAGCACCGGCAACACCTCGGTGGATATTTCCTCCACCGATAACAAGAGCGATCTCTACGCCTAATTCCCAAAGTGCCTTAATTTCGCTAGCGATTGTATCGAGAACTTCTGCTGAAATCCCGCCTCCCTGATCTCCAGAAAGGGCCTCACCAGAAAGTTTTAAAAGAATTCTTTTGTATTTCAACACTGTCCCCTTAACTATCCTGACATATAAAAAAGGGGACCTTACGTCCCCTTCAATGCAGTTACTTTTTGAGGCTTATTGTTTGCCTGTCATTTTAGCAACCTCTTCAGCGAGGTTATCTTCTTTCTTTTCGATTCCCTCTCCAAGGTTGATCTTGTAAAAACCTTTAACAGTGATTTCACCACCAAGATCTTTTGCCGTATTTTCAACAAGCTTTTTTACTGTAAGGTCAGGATCCTTAACAAATTTTTGCTCAAGTAAACAAACTTCAGATGCAAGCTTATTAAGTTTACCCATTACAATTTTATCAAGCATATTTTCAGGTTTACCCTGATCTCTTAATTGAGCTTTATAAATTTCAGCTTCTTTGTTTTTGTATTCTTCATCAATACCACTGGCATCAAGAAATTTAGGAGCTGCAGCAGCTACATGCATAGAAAGATCTTTTGCTAACTCGTCAGCTTTACCAGCAAGACCTGTTGCAAGTTCAACGAGAACGCCGATTTTACCACCGTGATTATAACAACCAAAAACACCTTCGCTTGCAAGTTCAACAAGATTAAATCTTCTAATGTCGACTTTCTCTCCACACTTTGCAGTTAGGGCTGTCGTTGCAGCTTTAACATTGTCAGAAGTTCCATCTAATGGTTGCTCAAGAAGAGATGCCACATCAGCTGGCTTATTTTTTACAATATGTGCAGCAATTGTATTTGCGAAGTTTTGAAAGTCATCACCTTTAGAAACAAAGTCTGTTTCACAGTTAATTTCAAGAATGACAGCAGTTGAACCTTCAACAGCTGTTGCAATCGTACCTTCAGCAGCAACACGACTAGCTTTTTTCTCTGCAGCAGCAAGACCTTTTTTTCTTAGGTACTCAACTGCTTCATCAATATTTCCATCTGTTTCTTTAAGAGCATTTTTACAGGCCATCATTCCGGCTCCTGTCATTTCTCTTAATTGTTTTACATCACTTGCTGTAATAGCCATTTTATCTATCCTTTCTTTCAAAAATTTAAAATCTTAACTTTCAGTTTCAGTTTCTTCTTCACCTTGAAGATCGATATCATTATCAAATTTTGAAATGATTTCTTTCTCAAGGGCAGCGTCTCTTACTGGTGCATTTTTAGCTTTTGGAGAAGATTTTTTACCTTTTCCACCTTCAGCTACTGCATTTGCAAAATATTCACTGAATACGCCAACAGACTTGATAGCATCGTCATTACCTGGAACAACATAATCAACACCATCTGGGTCACAGTTAGTATCAGTAATAGCAACAACAGGAATCCCTAATTTGTTTGCTTCAAGAATTGCAATTCTTTCATTGTTAGGATCAACGATGAAAAGAGCTCCTGGAAGTTTTCTCATGTCTTTGATTCCACCAAGGTTTCTTTCTAGCTTGATGACATCTTTTTCAATTTTAGATCTTTCTTTTTTTGTAAGTAGGTTGAAGTCACCTGTTTCTTTCATCTTTTCAACTTTTCTAAGTTTATCAACTGAAAGATTAATTGTTTTATAGTTAGTAAGCATTCCACCTAGCCATCTGTGAGTTACGTGAAAAGCTCCACAACCTTCGGCTGCATTTCTAACAGTTTCAGAAGCTTGTCTTTTTGTTCCAACAAAAAGAACTGGCTTTCCTTCACTTGTAGTTTTTTTCAAAAAGTCATAGGCCTTTTTTGCAAGTGGAATAGTTTTTGTTAAATCAACAATGTAAATTCCATTTCTTTCCCCATAAACATACTTTTTCATTTTTGGGTTCCACTTATGAGTTTGATGTCCAAAGTGAGCACCTGCTGCAAGTAGATCTTTTAAATTCAATTCATTCGTAGCCATAACTTTTCTCCATACGGTTGGTTAATTGCATCACTTAAAGCCGTCAAAAATAATTAACGGACCACCATCATAAGTGACTGTTATTTTGCCGAAATTGGCATTTTTTAGTTTGTGAATAAATAGCATAATGACGCAAAACGGGCAAGACACAAAATGCCCCAAAACCCATATTAATTCGTCTATTTGAGACTAATTACCTATGGGATTCAAGGTCTATTTTGAGATATTAAAGGTCCATTGAGGAGGCCAGAACTTTTCTTGGTTTGGAGCCTTGCGCAGGCCCAACAATTCCATTAGCTTCCAGTTCATCGATAAGATTTGACGCTCTGTTGTAACCCACATTTAAGCGGCGCTGCAACATTGAAGCACTTGCACTGCCATGTTCCACAACAACTTTCATGGCCTCATCATATTTTTCATCTTTTTTCTGACCGGCCCCGGCAACAGATGGAATATGTGAACCAAATGCATAAGGATCATCAATTGCTTCACCACCATTTTCAATAAATTCCATGGCGAATTCATTAAACTTTGAAGGCATATTAGAAAGATTTTCGGTAAGAGCATTTACTTCATTGATATCAACATAGGATGAATGAAGTCTCATAGATTTTGTTCCATGTTTATATAACATGTCCCCTTTCCCTAAAAGTTTTTCGGCACCCATGGTTCCTAAAATCGTTCGTGAGTCTTGCTGACTAGTAACTCTGAATGAAATTCTTGTTGGAAAGTTTGATTTGATAAGGCCTGTGATCACATCTACCGAAGGCCTTTGGGTTGCAAGTATAAGATGAATTCCAGCGGCCCTTGCTTTTGCGGCTAACCGACAAATATTATTTTCAATTTCTTTTCCAGCTTTTGTAAGAATAAGGTCTGCAAACTCATCAACAATCACAACAATGTAAGGGAGTTCATAACCATCTTCATCTGGATTATCATAATATTGATGAATTCTTCCCAGAAGATCTGGTGAAGCTGTTTGAATTTTTTCATTAAACTCTTCTAAGTTTCTGACTCCTGACTCTCGTAAAATAGAATATCTCTTATCCATTTCCTGAGCTGTCCACATTAAGGAAATCGCTGCAGTTTTCGGGTCAGTCACAACTGGCATAATAAGATGAGGCAGTTTTGAATAAGGGAGAAGCTCAACTTCTTTTGGATCTATCAGGATGAGTTTCATTTGCCTTGGTGATTTTTTCACCAAAAGAGATACCAGAAGAGTGTTAATAAAAACTGATTTACCAGCACCAGTTGCTCCGGCTATCAACATATGAGGCATACCTACAAGGTCTGTCACAAACGTATCACCAAAAGCATCTTTCCCCATGGCAATTGGAAGAACTTTTTCTGATGATTTATATTCTGAGCTACTTAAAACTTCATCTAGAAAGATCACTTCCCTAGGGCTTCTTGGAACTTCTATTCCCATTGTTGTTCGACCAATTAATGGATAAACAATTCGAATAGGCGCTCCATAAAGGGCCATACTTAGGTCTTCTTCGATTTGTTTAACTTTAGATATTTTTACACCCTGGCCTAGGTCTAATTCAAAAGTATCAACCACAGGTCCTTTTAAGACATCAATTATCTGCCCTTCAATTCGAAACTCTTGTAATTTATCTTCAATTCTAGAAATAATATCTTCAAAGTATCGATCGTCAGGTCCTCCAGTCGAAGTTCCCGTTCTCTTTGTTTTGGCCATTTGGGTTACTAATTCATAATATTTTTTCTCGTCCTCAATTCCAGTCGCTGGCTTAATATTGGTTGGAATTCGTCTTACTTTTTTCGCCTCTTTTGAAACATTTTCAGTTTGCTCACCAACATGAACTTCCTCTTGAGCTTGAGGAATCTCTTCTCTAAGAGGTGTTTCTGCAGGCCTTTCTCTTTTGGCCATTTGCTCTGCTCTTTCAAATGGATTTTCAATATTTTGAGACTTATCTCTTTTCAAAAGACTAGGAACTCTTGTCTCCATATTTGATTTGAATTTTTCACCAGTTTTTTGAACTTTATCAACCAAGAGTTTAGGTTGAACCTTTGAAGACATACCTTTTGTTTTCTCTGGAATTTTTAAAATGACATTTCCAATATCAACGAGACCTTCTTTAAATGAACTCCTAAAACATCCGGCTAGAAATAAAAACCAAAAAGCAATGGAGAGACTGATTATTAAGGCCGTTCCAAAATTTTGAGTAATAAGAAATAAAGCACCTTTCCCGACCATTTCAGGAGCGGCCGCAACTAAAAGAAATAGACTGGCCAGAGTAAGACTTAGAAAATTTAAAGTATCTACTTTGAAATCTCTTTTAGAAAACATAAAAGCATAAAACAGCGTAAAAATAATAAAAGGGACAAAGACCCAAACGCCTGTGTAGTAACCAACCCAGGCCACAACACTCATTAAATAATAAGAGAGAAAACTCACTGTTTCCGAGGATGAGGTGATTGAGTAAGCATTATCAGGAAGGGTTTCTTGATAGTAATAGGCCACGAAACTCAAAAGAGTCAGGCAAAAAAGAGTAAAAAGTTCGGTTTTAAGAATTTTAGAGTGTAGAAATTTCATAGTTTAATGATAACGGAAAAATGGTGGTACGTGATACTTTTTTAGGTACAGTGCCCAAAAAAGTATTACGTACTTTTTAAGCAAAAAAAAACCACCTCAAAAGAGGTGGTTTTTATATAAAAGAAGGCGCGCCGTGCTATCCTCACACTCAGTCCCCCGAGCACTACTTTCGCCGATGAAGAGCTTAACTGCCGAGTTCGGGATG